>CAJWPN010000023.1:0-31030 GCA_913045345.1 uncultured Gemmatimonadales bacterium | reverse complement strand
CCGAGATTAGTCGCTCGAACTGTCGAGCATTCTAATGCTGACCTTTTACATATCACCGACCAAGAACAGGCACATCTTGTACCACATCGGTGTAAGGTTCCCGTGGTAGTCACAGTACACGATTTATTCCATCTTAAGCCCCGTTCAATTAAGGCAGGCGATGATAGGGTCGAGGTGGGTGAGTATAATCCTGGATTCATTCGCCGAAGAGATCTCAAGAGGTTACGACAGGGATTGGAGAGGGCCGACCTGCTCATCTGTATTTCAGAAATGACTCGCAGAGACGTTGAGTTTCTATTCCCGGGCAAGCCAACAGCATTGGTAAGGCACCAAGTCGATGTCGAGTACTGGGACCCAGAAGGCAATCCACGCTCGCGGGATCTAATCGCTGAGTACGATGACGACAGCAAGTGCATGTTGGTGACAGTAGGAAGCGATGAGCCACGGAAGAGACTGGGCTTCGTCAACGAGGTTCTGGATAATCTCCCAGAGGATGTCGCCGAAGATATTCACATGCTACACATCGGCAGTGAAGTCAGACTAGATGATGAGCAACTTGTGGCCACTTTGCAACATGCAGAGGCATTACTCTTCCCGAGCATTTCGGAAGGTTTCGGATATCCACCCGTAGAGGCTATGGCTGCGGGCTGTCCAGTACTCGCTGCTGACCTACCAGCTCATAACGAGGTTATTCCAAACGACTGCCTATTGCCCGCTGCTGATGTCTCCGCATGGGTGAATGCGATTTCAAGCCACGCTCCCGTGACGCACTCGGTTTCGATTGGCCGATGTCATATGAGGACATTGAGCCATACTACGATAAAACGGAGGCACTGATCGGTGTTTACGGGTCGAACGAAGGGCTTGAAAATACGCCGAATTCCTCTCCAGGCGTGTTGCTACCTCCTCCAGCGCCAAGAGCGGAAGAGTTGCTCACTCAGAAGGTGTGTCGAGAGAGGTTAGATATTCCTGTGGTCCCAGCTCATCTGGCCATCCTGACTCAGCCACTTGAAGCTGATCGAATCGCGCGCATGCTTTGGCCGAACAATGAAATGGCTCGGCGCGTGACTGCAGAGTCGATGCGTGCTAGAGCTGCATGCTATTACGCGACTCCATGCGGCCGCGGCTGCTCAATCAAGGCCAACTTTCAATCACCGACGGTTCTGCTGCCACCAGCAACTGCGACAGGAAACCTCAATATCATTACAAATGCGATGGTGCGTGAGGTCACAGTTGACACGAATGGGCGAGCGACCGGAGTCCACTACATCGACAAAGATACGAGCCTTGAAGAGCATGTGAGCGCACGCGTTGTGATTCTTACAGCGAGTGCATGTGAATCAGCACGTATACTTCTCAATTCGAAGAGTTTCCTTTTCCCGGACGGACTCGGTAACGGAAACGGACTTGTTGGTAAGTATGTGATGGATACAGTAGGTGCCGGTGTACAGGGTCAGATTCCAGCGCTTGAGAACATGCCTCCCCACAACGCTGATGGTGCTTCAGCGATGCACCTTTATATGCCCTGGTGGCTCTATCAAGATCAGGCTAGAGGCCAACTCGATTTTGCTCGTGGCTACCACATCGAGTTTGGTGGCGGTCGGAAGATGCCCGGCTTTGGTTCTTTCGGAGGGATTGAACCTCTCACCATGGGTTCATATGGCCAGAGCTTTAAGGACGATTGTCGTCGCTACTACGGGTCTTTCCTTGGCTTTGCCGGTCGAGGTGAGATGATTCCGAATGACGACTGCTATTGTGAGATCGACCCCGAGCAAGTCGATGAGTGGGGAATTCCTACGCTACGCTTTCATTGGACATGGTCAGATCATGAGCTTAATCAAGCCCGGCATATGCAAAAGACATTCGGCGAGATCATTGAGACGATGGGCGGACAGGTGCTTGGCACCATACATGACGACGGAGCTGACGCCATCGCGAAGCCAGGAGAAATCATTCATGAAGTAGGTGGCGTAATGATGGGGGACGACCCGTCTAGTTCAGTTCTCAATGAATTTTGCCAGTCCTGGGAAGTCGATAATCTTTTCGTCGCTGATGGGGGTTGCTTCGTTTCAAATGCTGATAAGAATCCGACGCTTTCCATCATGGCCATTGCATGGCGTGCGTCCGACTACATTGTTGGTCAGATGAACCAGAGGAATCTCTGATGGCTACAAGATCACGGAATAGCGATCGGGATAGGCGCCCAGACAATGGTTCGAAGCATGGACCTGAGTTGCCAGTAATGGGTGCCGTGAGCATGGATCGGCGTCAGGCTTTGAAGGTTATAGCTATCGCAGCTGCAACTCCCACCCTGGTTTCATGTAAGCCTAGCAAAGAAGCTCCTGAGGCTCTGCTGACTTCGGCTTCCACATCGAACCCTAAGGCAAGAGGAGATGCATGGGATCCAGATCTTCTGGCCCCGAAGGTGCTTTGGGAGCGATCATTGACTTCGGATGAGCTACAGTCCCTAGCAGTGCTTTGCGATGTGATCATCCCGGCGGATGAGCGCTCACAGTCGGCCAGTCAGCTTGGCGCGCATGATTTTATAGATGAGTGGGTGAGTGCTCCTTATGAAGCAAACCAATCAGATAAGATTGTCGTGCGTGAGGGTCTTGTTTGGCTTGATAGTGAGGCTGACCGGAGGTTCGGTGAGGCAACACGTTTCAGAGAACTCTCACCGGATCAACGTATAGCGATTTGTGATGAAATCTGTTATCTGCCGAATGCTCGCCCTGAACTAGAGGATGCGGCTCTATTTTTTGATAAAGTCCGAGATCTGACTTCTACAGCGTTCTGGACGACACCCGAGGGTATGGAGGATCTGCAATACGTGGGTAATGTCCCTCTACCGCGCTGGGATCCTCCACCACCGGAAGTTCTCCGACACATTGGGCTGGAATAAGATGACCTACCGGTACACAACACCCGCATCATTCACACCGGAGCACTATGCCTGAGAATAGAAGTGCTGAATCAGGAACGAGCATCGATTCTTCGAGACTCTTTATTGGTAGTTGCGTTGCCTTGATCGCCACATCGGTCGCATTCGCCACTGTAGGTGCGATCATGCTTTCGCTTAAGCGTGAGTTTGTGCTAACGAACGAAGAAGTAGGATGGATCGGAGGTGCTGCACTATGGGGCTTTGCCGTATCGCAACTCTTGTTTGCTCCATTCGCTGATACGCTTGGTATGCGTTTCTTGTTGAGGCTCTCGTTCGTTGGGCATTTTCTAGGAGTGCTCACGATGATCATCGCTGGGGGCTTCTGGGCTCTCTTCGTTGGTGCCCTGGTGATTGCAATGGCCAACGGTCTGGTTGAGGCTGCTTGTAATCCTCTTGTCGCCGTGCTCTATCCGGATAATAAAACGGTAAAGCTCAATCAGTTTCATGTATGGTTCCCCGGCGGAGCTGTGCTTGGTGGACTCGCCGCATATGGACTCGATAAGGGAGGAGTGACAAGCTGGGAGTGGCAAATTGGACTCGTTTTGATCCCGACCCTGATTTATGGGGTGCTTCTGCTACGGGAACCATTTCCCGAAACAGAAGGTGTCCAAGCGGGCGTAGGTATGGCTGAGATGTTTCGAGCGGCGCTCGCCACACCCTTCATGTGGGTAATGCTTATCGCGATGGCGATGACAGCATCGATCGAACTCGGTCCAAACCGCTGGGTACCGGCTGTGGTTGAGGCTGGTGGGATGCCCGGGATCTTGGTTCTTGTATGGATTAGCGGGTTGATGGCTATACTGCGTTATAGGGCGGGCCCTGTGGTGCATAGCCTTTCACCGACTGGGATCTTGGTTTTATCAGCGCTCGTCTCCGGCATTGGTCTCCTTTGGCTGAGCTATGTAAGCACATTGGCAATGACTTTTGCAGCCGCAACGGTTTTCGCGATTGGGGTTTGCTACTTCTGGCCCACCATGCTTGGTGTGGTCTCGGAACGCGTTCCGCGGAGCGGCGCTCTTGGGTTGGGACTGATGGGTACTGTTGGAATGGCTACGGTTGGCCTTGTTACAGCACCACAGATGGGAAAGATCGCTGACGGGTATGCACACGATCAGATTTCGGCAGAGCAGGTTGTCGAATTACTCCAGCAAGCCGAGACAGGACTTACCGGTGGAGCTGCAAATGACGTTCAGTCTGCCAGGTTGGCAGCGGCTGAGGTTCTAGAGACATTCGGCACGAGTGCTGCGCTGCCATATCCTGGCACGGCGAACAGTCTCAGGGCCCTCATTAATTCTGATGCTAACGAGATGCTTGTAGCAGAGGCTCAGGCGATCCTCGGCCCAGCAGACAACTATGGTGGTAAGATCTCATTTCGTTTCGTAGTACCCCTTTGCGCTATCCTGCTGCTGCTTTTCAGCGTTATGTATGCCCAAGATCGTCGAGTTGGGGGTTACAGGATCCAGAGGATTGAGGGATCCGCGTGACCATACGTTATGGGATGGTTGGAGGGGGTCCTGGTGCTTTTATCGGGCAGGTCCACCGGATGGCCGCTGCACTCGATGGCGGTTATCAACTAATAGCGGGAGTCTTCTCATCTGATCCGGCTAAATCAAAAGAGACTGCGCGGGACCTGGGTCTCGATCCCAGTCGAGCATACGACTCGTATGAAGAGATGGCTGAGTCAGAATATGCACTACCAGAAGGTGACCGGATTGAGCTTGTGTCGATTGTTACACCGAACCACCTGCACCATGACGTGGCCAGTACTTTTCTGCGAAAAGGTGTCCACGTAATCTGCGATAAGCCGTTGACCACTTCGGTGGAGGATGCTGAAGATCTTTGCGATCTAGCAGATAGGTATAGTTGCCTATTCGCTGTGACTCATAGTTACACTGGGTATCCGATCGTGAAGGAAGCCCGCGAGCGAGTTCGGGCAGGCGAACTCGGAGAGATCCGAAAGGTTGTGGTTGAATACAACCAGGGATGGCTGTCCACGCCCCTGGAAACCGAAGGGCATAAGCAAGCAGAGTGGCGGACAGATCCTGATCGAGCCGGTATTTCGTCAGCCTTGGGCGATATCGGGTCGCATGCTCATAATCTAGTCCGGTATGTCACTGGATTAGAGGTGCAGCGACTATTCGCGGATCTAGGTACAGTGGTTGATGGTCGCAAGCTAGAGGACGACGCGACTGTGCTGCTGGAACTCGAAGGGGGAATTCGGGGCATGCTTTCTGTTTCGCAGATCTCTACTGGTGAGCGCAATAATCTTAGGCTTCGGATCTACGGTAGCAGTCGCGGTCTGGATTGGTCTCAAGAGGATCCGAATAGGCTGCGCCTGATTGAATCAGATGGATCAGAGAGGATTATTTACAGGGCTGCGGGTACTGCGTCAGAACGAGCGCAAGCACATACCCGGCTCCCGGGCGGCCATCCGGAAGGCTTGATAGAGGCTTTCGCGAATATCTACAGAAATGTCGCTAGTAGCGTGAGCAGTGATGGCACATCTCGCATGTTTGCGGACGACTTTCCAACGGTTCAGGATGGTGCACACGGGGTTTACTTCATCCACAAAGCACTGGAGAGTTCTCGTTTAGGTGCTTGGGTGGATGCGTCTTATAAACCTCCTAGAGGGTAACATGAGTGTAGGGAAGCTGATGACAGCCTGTCTTATCTGGAAATGATGGGACTGGGAGCGGCCGTCGCGATACCGATATGGGCGATCTACCCATATTGCTTTGGAGAATGGAAGCCCTGGTAGGTGTGGGTTATAAGGCCGGTGGTTCTCAAGTAATTGCCTCTGTTAACCTTATAAACCATTGTAATAAAACCACTTAAAGAAAATGTAGGGTCCTGCATCAGAGGAGATATGTGAGTCGACCTGTTACTCTATTCACTGGCCAGTGGGCTGACCTTCCGCTCACAGAGCTTGCTGAGAAAGCAACAGCGTGGGGCTACGATGGTCTAGAACTCGCCTGTTGGGGAGACCATCTGGACGTTTTGCGTGCCGCGGAAGATCTGGACTATTGCGTAGCCCACAGAGAAATGCTTCAGTCTCATGGGCTGGATGTTTGGGCAATCAGCAATCACTTGGTAGGGCAGGCTGTTTGTGACCGGATTGACGAGCGCCATCAAGCGATTTTGCCTTCACGGGTATGGGGCGATGGCCAGCCCGAGGGTGTCCGTACCCGCGCAGCAGAGGAGATGAAACTCACTGCCAGGGCTGCTGCAAACCTTGGGGTAGGGGTGGTCAACGGATTCACGGGGAGCTCCATCTGGCACCTTCTGTACTCATTTCCTCCTGTCTCGGATGAGATGATCACAGCAGGATTCACTGATTTTGCGGACCGATGGAACCCAATTTTGGATGTTTTCGATGAAGTGGAAGTTCGCTTTGGCCTTGAAGTACACCCGACCGAGATAGCATTCGATATCGTGACTGCCGAAAGAGCACTGGATGCATTAGGCAATCGCCCGGCGTTTGGGTTCAATTACGACCCAAGCCACCTTGCATACCAGGGAGTTGATTGCGTCGATTTCATACTTCGCTTTGGATCAAGGATTTACCACGCTCATATGAAGGATGTCTGGTGGTCTGACCATCCCAAGGCTTCAGGAGTTTTTGGTGGCTATCTTCCTTTTGGTCACGCCGACCGGTACTGGGACTTTCGTTCTTTAGGGAGGGGCTACGTTCCATTCGAAGAGGTTATTAGAGCTTTGAACCGTGTTGGCTATGAAGGTCCGCTTTCAGTGGAATGGGAAGATTCCGGAATGGAACGTGAGCATGGTGCTGCCGAAGCGTGTGACTTTGTGCGAGCCCTGGAGTTCCCGAGATCTGAAACAGCTTTTGACTCGGCGTTTTCTGAGGGCTCTTAGTCTACACCAAGCTCTGAAAAGAGTACCTGCAGAGAATCACTCAGTGCGTTGTGTTCTAGGATGATGCTACGGCATGAGGAGTCAGCTACGTGCAGTTGGCGCTCCCGCTCCTCCCACGTACTTGCAGTATCATTATACATGTTGAAAGTGCCCAGGTAGGTCTCATATCGATCCTGGGGCACACCCCGTTCGTCGAGTGCCTCAAAGCTGTCGACACGAGCTCGGAGTGAATCGAGTCGGGCCTTGAGTTCGACAAGTTCGGTTTCTCCAGCAACGATCGATCGCTGACAGCGCTCAGCCGTTGTTCGAGCCCGGTATAACCCTGCGCGAAGGCGCTCCACTTCTTGAGCCATGCGTTCCTGTTCGATAATGCGTCTACCTCCGACCAATAGAACGGTAGCGGAACTCAAGACTAGCACCGTAACGATCACAGATTTGAACAGGGGATTCAAAAGTTCACTGTCCCTGCACAGTGAAACTGAACATCATGCCTGCACTCAAGTGTTCAGCGATGTGACAGTGGATCATCCATTCACCTGGGTTCGACATTTCAACCAACAAGTCCATTGAGGACCCTACTGGCACGATCGCAGTGTCTTTCCAGACAAGATTTTGACTTTCGGTACCATCCATCGAAGTGACGAGAAAGCGTTGGCCATGGATATGGATTGGATGATTCATCGGATGAAACGAATCAGGTGAATTGAAAACTCGTATTTTGACTAGGTCGCCAACCTTAAAGTCCCAGTCAATATCAGCGTTTTCATCGCCTGTATCCCGATCTTTGAGAATCCAGGTCACTTGATCTCCAGTGGAAAGCCAGTTCATGACTGGCATCGCATCATTCCATTCCATCGGAGGGAAGAAAAGCGTGTCTGCTTCCATCGAAAGCACGATGGGTGGGGGAAGATCTTGGACACGTAGAGTTGCTTCAAGTTCGTAATCTGGCTCACGATTCAAATGAGGTCGGTACGGTTCGAGCTCGGCGGCTATTTCATCGTGGGTCCTCAGGGAGTCAAAGCTATCTGAGATGTCTGGTGTAGCTGTCTCCGTGGAAACAGTTACGATCGACAAAGTATCAACGTGTGGGTAAAACTCGCCTCGGAAGTGGTTGATGGCCTGAATACTGTTGGCGATCAAGGTAGTTCCTGGCTCAGCGAACCTGACGTCAACCACGTATCGTTCCGCAGGTGCTATTACAACGGATTCAACCCAGACTTCACGCTCAAAACGTCCAATATCAGACGCGATCAGCTTCACCTGTGCTTCGCCGAATGTGACATTAAATGTTCTGGAATTTGCCACATTGGTGAGAAAGAAACGCACGACCTCACCCTGCCTGACTGACAGCTGATGATCGGTTTCACCATTAACCATCATCACATTCCCAAAACGCCCCATCAGAGCATGCGTGGGTGCGCTCTCACCCCAGGGCAGTGCTCCCTGTTCATCCATAAGAATATCATCTAGGACCAGGATCTCTTCTCTGTGAGCTGCGCCGTAGTAGTTAGGATTCGGTGAGGTCACCAAAAGATTTCCGAAAAGTCCTAGGTCCTGCTGTACATCCTCTCGGGCGTGCGGATGATACCAAAACATACCAGCGTCAGGGACATGGACTTCATAAACAAAACTCTCTCCTCTCTGGATCGCTTCCTGTGTCACCCCAGGGACGCCGTCAAACGCGTTGTCTAGACGCACGCCATGCCAATGGATTGTCGTCGCTAATTCGATCTCATTCCTGACACGCACAAAGAGCGTAGCATCCTTTGGAGCTCGGATTAACGGCCCTGGGTACTGCCGGTTGTACCCGAACATCACGATCTCTTGCCCATTGAGACTGCGACGCACGATTGACACTTCAATATCTAGCGTATCTCCGTCCACCATCTCAACAACCTGGGATGGCTCTGCTTCCGGGAAGTTTGCGGGACTTATGCCTTCGCCAGGCAGAAAAGCCCCTACGATGGGTACAGCCCCGGCTAGACCCGGAAGCATGATCATGTTCGGGTCCATTGGCACCATTCTCCACCCACCTGACATACCCATGCCTGGCATTTCCGACTGTGCGGTTAGTGGGGCAGCTAGAGCCGCAGCGGCCACTAATGTCAGGCAATACCCAGTGACTCTCGTTATCAGGGTTGGGGGAGTATGCATCATGTTTCTTTAGCTTGGCACGGACCGCGACTACGAGGCCCTGAATTTTCGAAGCCCAGGGGCGCTAGCTTGCGTAGCCGTAGGCGGCACAATTTTCTTGCTGGAGTGCGCCGTGACCTACCATGGTGTGCATCATTCCACTACGTGACACTCCCCGGAATACGATTGGCCCGGCCCACATTGATTGCTCTGGGTCGTTATCCGCTTCGAGTGTTATGACAACCAGAAACTTGTTCCACCCGACCTTACCTGACGCCCTAAGTCTCTCGTCAAGCGGCCCCAGGCGTTCAATCTGGTCTAGCTCTCTCGTTGTGACCCAGGCCACGAGCCGGCCTGCTGTCGGGATCTTCATGCGCTCTAACGAGACATGAACCGAGTACTCATAGCTTCCATTCTGTGAGATACCTACAGAAAATGGTGAGCTTGCCGGAGTAGCTAGATCAGCTCTGCCCGTTGCTAGCCCAGTCCCAGGAATATTCTTTGTCGTTACCAATTCAACCGAATAGTACTCCGCTCCCTCCACTGGGCAGTATCCAGGTTCTCCTGCCCCGAGAGAGGACATATTAGCTAGAGGCAGCAAGAAAGAAATCAGAACTGCTAGACCGAATCTCTGTCTATAGAGCATCACGTTTCTCTACTTGGCCGCTTAGCGTTGGCTAGTAGTCGCTAATCGGACGCGTGACTACTGGCCGATCCCAATCTTGAGCTGAGGAGATATTCGGATAGCCCCATTGCTCTCCATTCCAGCCCTGAAACCCGTCCATGCTGAACGTCCAAAAACCAGTTGACATATCGCTGATTAGTATCAGCCCATCTTCATTTCGTACATCCACACCAAATGCCCCATTAAACATTGCTGGGCGGTCAGTGCTTGGTGCTCCGATGTATGTGTCGTAGTAGCCAACAGTCGCAGGATTCGCAGGATCTTGGAGGTTGAAAATCTGAAGGCCATCCAAGTATCCCGAAACGAATACGTATGGCCACCGAACCTCATGATTGTGCACGAGATGGCGCCAATCAGCTGTGAACGCTGAGATCGGAGATCGGATGTTTGTAACCTCACCTTCCAAGGCCGGCTGCAGATCGAAGATTCTGAGCGGAGCGTACTGGTATTCGCTTTCTGCGATCACGTAACGTCCGTCAGCGCTCGGTGTGAAGGTATGACCACTCTGGATCCCGCTGATACCTGTCAGAGTAATGCGGAGTTGTGGATCGTCCAAACTTGAAACGTCGTAGATGTAATATCCGCCCGTGCCCCCACCATAGAAGCGATCCTCTCCGGTATCAGGATGATAGGCTACGTAGAAGTCATGGTATCCGCGCCCACCACCTCTCCCAAACGGGCTCTCAGGTACAGGAACCATGCCGACTTGAGCATTCTCGAGATCGCCTTCCACGATCATCCCGAGATCGTAGATGAGTGCACCCGGCGCGCGAGCAGTCGTGAACAGATATACTCGGCCATTGGAGTGCTTGTAGATGAAAATGTTATGGAATCCACCCGGCATGTCTGGTTCCCGGATACGGGCGGTTTCACGCACGGTAGAGGGATCGGGTAGCCCAGTCACATCAAGGATAACGGCGCCAAGATCACTATTTGGACCACCTGCTCCGAACTGAAGGGACTGCACCAAGTAATAGCGATCATTCCACTTGAAATGCTTTACATCCATACCGCCGGTGCCCTGATGGAGATCCTGGTTCTCAATTCTCCACTCATAAAGAAGCTTGGGTCTCTCCGGATCTTCGATGCTGATGATGTCCGTGCCTCTGGGGCCCTCAAAGCCGTATACCATCCGTGCCACATAAGCAAATGGCCGGTGCATTTCCTGCTCTACGTCCATATCAGCAACGGATAGCCGAGGCCCAAGTGGGAGGTGGCCCAGTACTTCCATATTGTCACTGCCCCTCTTGAGCGGACTCCAGGGCACGTTTTGAGCTGCCCCAGGGGATACGACGGTTGAAGTTAGGACAACTGCGGCGAGCATTAGACTGATGGATCGGATGGCCTGCATAAGGCACCTCTTAACTGTTTGGTTATAAGCTAAAGTTGAGTGTTGTCAGAGCCCGTGGGCAAGATGGACCCTACCTCCGGTTCATCCACCACTCGTCCTTCAGGATTGTAATATTCCTCTCTTGCTCCTGGCCATCAACAGACATAGTGACCGTGTATTGCCCCTCGGGGGCAGAGCTATAGGCATAACGAATATTGTCCCGTGGTGGGCCACCACGTCCGCCTCTGCCACCGCCACGTCCGCCTCTACCACCACCACCACCCTCACGGAGTCGGTCCTGCTCGGCTGCACTGCGCTCGATTCGCTTCTCCATATTCCATAAGACACGGTGAATGCCTGCCTCAGCGGGACCTTTGATTTCAGCTACAGGAAGCGAATTCTGGTATACGGTAAAGGTTACGGAGTCGGAGGCCTCTCCTGAAAGGTAGTAGTACATCGCAGCTCCCTCAGGTTCACTCTCACCGTTGAAATTAGATGATGAGTAGTTCGTCATGTCAGGACTAACCCACCGAACCTTGGGTTCCGGTTCAAAAAAGTGAGCATCTTTAGCGAGTACCTCTAGAGTGACCTCCACAAGCGAACTGATATCAGCGATGTAGATTCCGCGCCCGTGGGTTGCCACGACCAAGTCATTTTCCCTTGGGTGGATCTTCATGTCATGTACAGGGGAAGTTGGCATATCAAGCTTCATGCTTGTCCAATTTCCTCCACCATCGATCGAGACCCAGACCTGAAATTCAGTACCTACGAATAAGAGGTCGGGGTTCGTATGATGTTCGCGGATTACGTTGATTGGTCCTGGTGGCAAATTCGCAGAGATATCGGTCCAAGATTCGCCGAAATCAGTCGTTTTATATACAAAGGGCCGGAAGTCGTCCCGGCGGTATCCCGTATAAGATAAGTAGGCGGTACCAAGATCATGGTGGGATGCCTCAACTCGGCTCACCCAATACTCGGGATTATTCGGGATGTTATCGTTCAGGAGTTCCCAGGATAGTCCGTCGTCTTGAGTCACTTGTACGTTGCCATCGTCCGTACCAACCCAAAGCAATCCGGATTTTAGTGGGGACTCATCGAGTGACGTAATCGTTGCGTATTGAATGTTACCGTCACCCCCCTTTCCTGTGGTCAGGGTTGCAGGATCAGCTTTGGTGAGGTCCTCGCTGATCACCTCCCAACTCTCACCCCGGAAGGATGATCGCATAACCCTATTTCCAGCGTGATAGATAACGTCGCAGTCATGAGCAGAGACAACGATTGGAGCGTTCCAGTTGTAGCGCATGTCGGGGTCATCGTGACGGATGCCCTTACGGTCCCCAGTCCAGAGGTCGAGTCGGCTTATCGGCCCAAATTGAGATTCATTATAGAGAAAGCGGTTATTACAGGTATCGAACTCGTTGTACATGCCATCACCACCACCCACCCGGTCCCACATTTCAAAGTAAATCGGCCCTCCTGAGGGATTAGTGCTGTAGGTCATGTGTGAGCCATTGTCCTGTAAGCCACCTGCTACTCGGTATGGCTGAGACATGTCGATGCCGACCGCATAGAACTGAGCTAAGGACTGAAAATCCGGATGATACCAGTTCTCTCCAGCGTCATAGGTAATGCCCATTCCGTGGTCATAGCCGAGTATCATGTGATTCGAGTTATCCGGATTAATCCAAAGAGCATGATCATCACCACCGAAGCCGAGTGGCTGGGTATCCCATGTCTCTCCACCATTACTCGTGCCCCAGGATCTAGCAGAGAGCACGTGGACGACGTCCGCGTCATTGGGATCTACGATGATTTGCCCGTAGTAATAAGCAGGACCGCCACCGATTGATTGTCCATCGGGACTTACTTTTTCCCATGTGATTCCAGCGTCGTCTGATCGATAAACTTCCCCTCCGATCATTCCGCGGCTGGACTCGTGATCGAGTAGTTCCTGTCGACGTTCCTCTTCGGGCATGTCGTTCTTGTTTGCGTTCTCGATCGTTACATAGACGATACTAGGATCGCGTTCGTAAACGTCGACTCCAATTCGTCCAAGCATACCTTCGGGGAGGCCAGCTCCCAGTTGTATCCAACTCTCACCACCGTTCGTGCTTTTATAGAGTCGGCTTCCTGGGCCACCTAGATCAAATGTGAATGGAAGACGCACCTTGTCGTAGCTGGCAGCGTACAACGTTTGTGTGTTGGAGGGATCCATGACCACATCCACGACACCCATGCGGCGGCCTTCTACTTCCGGCCCAAGAATCCGAGTCCAACTGTCTCCTCCATCAGTGGTCTTGTAGAGACCACGCTCTTCGTTCTCCGAGTACAGGTGACCTAGCGCAGCCACGTAGACGATATCTGGATTTGATGGATGGATGACTATGCGACCAATGTGATGAGATTCGGGTAGTCCTAGATGTGTCCAAGATTCCCCTGCGTCGGTTGATTTATAGATACCGTCACCCCAGTAGCTGCTTCGCGAGTTATTCGCTTCTCCAGAACCGAGATACAGGATGTCGGGGTCTGATGGCGCCACCGCAATCGCGCCAATCGAGAACACGTCTTCGTCTGTAAACAATACGTCAAACGTGATTCCGTTGTTTTCAGTCTTCCAGAGTCCTCCTGAGGCAGTAGCTATATAGAAAGTGTATGGTCGCTGATTCGGGACGGCGATATCCACGAAGCGCCCACTTTGACGAGTGGGGCCGATCTCTCTGTACTCAAGATTATTCAGAAGCGCCTCATCTAGCTTCTGTGCGGTCAGATGTTGCTTCGACCATGGTCCTGCAGAGATAACCAAGAAAAACAAAGAGATGGAAAGCCTGACTCTATAAGGCTGCATGGGGTTGACTCCAGTGGTATACCTAAGACGGACTGATCGCTTAAGATCGGAGCGTAGAGAGGAGAGCGTATCCCGGCAAGTGTATCCAAAAGCTTGCCTCGAACGTCTCGCTGTGGTTTACTATGGCCTGTCGAAAGAAATAGAGGCGACACTGGACTATAGGAGATAAGCCCGTGTCTATGATGGATCAGGATGTACCTGACATCGGGGATCCGATGCTCGAAGATGAAATCGCCCTTGACCTTACCCTGATTCGCTGGGTGCTCTCGTTAGGGTTAGGGCTCTTTGTGGTCTGGATTATAGCGATGATGCTTCTGCCCTAAGGTTTGCGGACAGAAACCCAGGGATTGGCGGCCTATACCCTTCCGGGTATGGGCCGCTTTTTCGAGTTCACCACCGAGAATATTCAACCTCTAGGCGGTCCTTCCAGTAACCCTTCCAGGGGCTCTTCTCTTGCTCCATTCTCGTCACAGACTGCGAATGCTGATTCTGAACTACCATACATTGCTACGCCTGCATAGTCGCCTTGCTTATTCAGGATGAAAAACCGGAGGTCGAAATTCGGCAAACCCCGAGTATTGAGGAGACGCGACTCGATTGTGTTGTCTCTCACGCGGGCAAGAGCGGCCATTCCAGCATCCTTCGGCGGCATCCCTTGCCGCATGAGTTCCACGATTAAGAATGAGGCACAGTTATAGAGGTTAGCTTCTCCTCGGCCTGTTGAGCCACATGCTCCTACCTCATTGTCCACATACTGACCCGCTCCCAGGATCGGTGAATCTCCTGCCCGTCCAGGAATTTTCCAGGACAGGCCACTCGTGGTTGTTACTCCACATATGTCTCCATCTGCTGAAAGACCTTCAAGGCTTGTCGTCCCCCAAAAAGAGTGCTCTGGGATTAGGTTATCGTCCACCATTGATAGGCCTGCATCAAGTGAAGCTTTGTAGAAATCTTGGAGTTTGGTGTCATGAGAAGCATCAGGATTTGCTTCATGTCCATTTTGTTCTGGGAACCGACCTCTTCGCACTCGATCCTCAGGGTTAAGCCAATGGCTGGGGTCAACTCGACGTCGCCACTCAAGCCAAAGTGCCCGCGATTCCTCAGTGTTCAGATCGTCATGGATCTCGAATCCTAGGGCGCGTGCAAAGTCTTGAGCACCCTGGCCGACAATCAAGTGGTGATCAGTCAGTTCAGCCACTGCTTTCGCGATCAGTGATGGTGTCTTAACACCTTCGATACCTGCTACTCCTCCAGCCCACTTCTTGGGACCGTGCATAAGGCAGGAGTCTAGTTGGACTACTCCGTCGGCATTAGGAAGCCCACCATACCCTATCCCGCGCTCTTCAGGATCGAGTTCTGGGATATTCACTCCCGCAACAATCGCATCAAGAACATCTTCCCCGGAGCTGATTCCCCGGAATGCCCTCTCTATCGCGCTTTCTGAGCCACCGTTTGTAAATCGGATACTGCTTACATCAGCGATACAAAGAGGACGGGCACGGCGTGTATGAATGGCTGGGGAAGAATGTTTGCCATTGTCCAACGTTGCGGGTTGAGCACTTAAGACCGTTGGTGTCGTTGCTACCGCAATTCCCTGTACCGTTGTTTTCACAAAGTCTCGTCTATGCATGGGATCCTTCAGCTTGTAGTCGTGATTAATCTCTAGTCTGCTATTGGCTGTTCGCGAATTGAGTCAAAATGGTAGAGCATTTTTTTCGATGAGTTGCTTTGCCCGTGCCCAGATGCGGTCGAACATTTCCTCTGTAAGCTTGCCGGTAAACGTATTTTGCTGACTCGGATGATATGAGGCGAGTACTGTCATGCTACCGATTGATAATTCGGTTCCGTGGCTAAACCGGGGCCGTGGACGGGGCACTGAATCACCACGGTCGCCAAGAATCCGGAGAGTTTGTAGATAAGCAAAGCTGCCTAGTGTGACGATCACTCGCACTGAATGGACGAGGTGATCAAACTCTTGCTCCATCCAGCGTCGGCACGCATCTCGCTCGGTGGGATGAGGTTTGTTAGCGGGCGGTGCGCAGCGGACTGCAGCAGTGATCAGGACGTCGTTCAGTTCCAGTCCATCATCTCTCGAGATTGAATGTGGTTGATTGGCAAAGCCAGCCTTGTGGAGTGCACGGTAAAGCCAATCACCTGAGCGATCTCCTGTAAACATTCTGCCAGTGCGGTTCGCTCCGTGTGCAGCAGGGGCAAGTCCTACAATTAGGACGCGCGCATTTGGGTCACCGAATGATCGAACAGGTCGCCCCCAATAGTCATGATCACGAAACGATGCGCGCTTCTCGCGCGCTACCTGCTCACGCCACTTAACGAGTCTCGGACAGCGTCGGCATGCTGTAATGCTTGTCTGAAGCTTTTCAAATGCGGATGCGTTCATCCGTCTCTTTCAAGCCAAGCGGGACAACACATAATCCCTGTGCAAACTAGGATGAAACTGGAGACGGGCGTTCGAGGGTTGCCACGTCACCGACCCGGATGCTGCCTCCTTTGATGACAGTTCCGTGAACTCCTCCATGCCAGTCAGGATCTAGAGCATCACGTAGTCCCTGACACTGCTCATCCATTCGCTCACACGGACGTGTTTCACCTCTTAGGAGGACATGGGCTTCACCAACGATCAGGACGTGATTTTTCATATTTCTTAGCTGAATGCCGCTCACCATAATGTTTGCTCTTCGCATTCCGGGGGCGGATTCAGGGAGCGACTCTTTAATTTTTTCGAATACTTCTTTCTCAATGACAGTGACTTGTCTCGTAGCATTGAAATTAGCGTCACCTTCGAGACCTTTATCTGCTACCGCACTAACATGCTCGACTGGATCCATGACCCCTCCACGGGATCTTTTCTTCCAGAGCGCTTCTATCCTGCCGTTCATTATGCCTCCTGTCGAAGGAATGCTTTTCTTCACGGAATCTGTCTAGAATCCCGGAGCACTCGGGAGTTAATTTCTGCTAAGCGGGTCTCCGTTTAGATGGATAGTCCTCAATATTCTCCCACTCTGATGCATCGGACCGTGCTACCACAGCGACCACAGGTTGGGTGTCACTTAGGTTGATTACTTCGTGTGGCACACCTGGTTTGATGAAGATGAAATCTCCGGCATGATTGTCCATCACCTTTTCTAGATCCATCCCGTATTCGTGGCGCACCCGACCCTCGAGTATGTATAGCATAACTTCGAAATTGATGTGGCTGTGTGCATATGCGACAGCACCCGGAGGTACTATAGCCACATTCATGGATAGCCTTCTGGCACCAACATTATTTGCCGACATTCCAGTCTTGTATCGGATGCCATTCCAGCCACGATCAGTTTTTGGGCCTCTGATGCAGAGAATGCCACCGCCATCTTCCGCTGTGTCTGATAGTTCCCCAGATATCGCCTTCTTGTAGGTCATTGAATCACGGTCTCAAATACTACTGTCCTGAGGCAGTCCTGCTGTCGTCAGACATTCAGTCTCATTTGTTGTAACCTTCAACTCAGTCATCGTGGTTTAATTCATACTGCCGTTGGGTGTATTCCCTCTCTGTCGCCTGGACTTTGTCACGCTTTCGAGCCGCTTTCATACTGCGTTCTTTCCTAGCTTCAGAATGGACACTTGGCATAGAAAGCAGTCGTTCTAAATCATTTCCATGACATGATGGGCAGTCGGGTATTTCAATCTCTTTTCGAACCAAACTCTCGAATTCGTGTCCACACCCGCGGCAGAGATAGTCGTAAATCGGCATGAATCAGCTCAGATCTTTATCAGTGTCAGCAATTTCCCGGAAACTTCGTTCCAACAAGAATATTCTTGAAGATAGTGTACGTAACCAAAAGTACTATCGGACTATGCACGTCTACAGGCTTGTAGTTCGTACTAAATAGCTTTGCACTTATTGATTCATACCCGCTTGAGTTCGTACATAGCGAGCTGCCTCCTCATGTGTAGCAAACCAGACATCACCGCGTGTTTTGATATGCTCAATTAACCCCTCCAGAGCCACAATCCGTGAGCGATGTCCAACTATATGTGGATGCATTGTGAGTAAGAACATAGTCCCCTCGTCCCAAGCCTTATCAAATTCATCAATCCAGACTTGCATCACTTCCCTCGGAGGGCTGTAGGAGCTTCCTCGGGGATTGAAGAGTGGCGCGTCATCTAGGATCCATTCGACAGGCAACTCGACGAGGTTCGTTGGTTGACCGTTATCTAAGAGTTCGTAGGGACGGTCATCTGCCATAAGAGAACTCTCGTATAGAAAACCTAGTCGTCGGACTATGTCGAGTGTGTTAGGGCTGAAATTCCAGGAGGGTGCTCGATATCCTACGGGGCGCTCTCCTGTCAGTTCGGTCATTGCTTCTACTGCTGCAATTAGCAGTCGCTCCTCAGTTTCTGCATCAAGTTCAGAGTTTCGTTCGTGTATCCAACCGTGAACTGCAATCTCGTGCATTCCTGAAGCTTGGATTAAGTCAGCCTGTGTAGGTGCAAGCTTCAGGCTCCATGCAGGAAAGAAAAAAGTGGAAGGGATCTCTTGTTGGTTCATGAGTTCAACGACACGGGGAAGAGCGACCCGCGACCCATATTCTCCCTGAGAAAGTGGGCCAATGCTAACGCTACCATCCCTGAGGCCCTGAACCGTCTCGTTGTCTACATCGAAGGAAAAAAGAACAGCCACTCGAGCTTCGTTGGGCCAGCTTTCAGGGGTGAGGTCACGCCCAGCCCTGACCTGACTGACTGCATTACGAACTTCGGATTCGGTCCAGTCCCAGGGAGGAGTGCCCGTCTGTTCATTTCGCTGGGAAGGTTCTTGGCATGCGAAGAGAAGAAATGAAATCGTGGCAGCGATCAAGATGCGGGTCATCGGGTGCTCCATTAGAGAGGTACTGAGCCTACCTGGCTTAGCGATCAGAGGCCAGAAGTCCTTTGATACTTTCTTCAGCGATTTTTTACTCATAACAGGCCCTGAGTATACTTGAGGGTCGCTATGGGAAATATCACTCCTCGTAGGGGATTCGCATGGTTCCTGTGCTCACCAAGACAGCTCTACCTCCAACGCGCACCTCGGATGTGGCACCGGATGATCGATCTGCCTCAACATAGATAAGGCTCGGACGATCCATCTCGATACCCTGTTCTACGGTCCAGGACAGTGAGCTGTCTTCACGGGTGTCCAAGTTCGATAGGTAGCCCCCTAGCGCGGCGGCCGCAGAGCCGGTTGCTGGGTCTTCAGCAACGCCTGACCCCGGAGCAAACATACGGACTCGGATGTCTGCCTTGTCTCCTTCAGCTTCCATGCAAATGAGGTATACATGGTGTGCCCAACTGTCAGCGAGCATTGTCTTCCAAAGCGCCATATCGAGCGAGGCCCTGCGCACTGCTTCAATCGTTCGGACGGGAATGACATGATATGGTAAGCCACACGAGACCATTTCTGGAGGAAGTCCTTCTGGGCAAATATCCTCAGGGTTGAGTCCGACCATACGAGCGAGGTCTTGGTAGGAGTGGGGCGACTCACGGTGCTCGGGGAGCATGGCTGTTTTGAACCGTGCAAATACCGGATCTTTTCCCTCAATTGATACATCAACAGGCACGAGCCCGATGTTTTCTTCAAGAATGATAGTCAGTGCAGGAGCAGTCTTACTCACTGCTGACTCTCCTGCGAGTTCTTGATGTGCGATAAATAGTGCTGTGCCCACTGTGGGATGTCCCGCGAAGGGTACTTCCACTCTCGGTGTGAAGATGCGAACCCGAGCTGTTCCCTGGTCAGTCTCGGGTGGTCCGAGAAAAACGGTTTCTGACAGGTTCATCTCTGTCGCAATCCGTTGCATGAGTTCAGTCGGAAGGTGGGTCGTGTTTGGAAATAAGCCGAGCGGATTGCCGCCGAAGGTGCTCTCGGTAAAGACATCGAGGGTGTGGAATGCGAGTTCCATGTGTGCCAAAGTTTCCTTCCTTCTTTCTGGCGGATCTTTTACGGGCTCTCGATCAGTGTGCAAGAAATTGCAAACTGTCTGTTGATTGTCCTGGTTGCCAATGGAAGAGCAAGAGTTAATTCCCTACTGATGTGACTGAAATTTAGCGATAAGTTGAAGATGGTGATGTTCGAGGCGATAGTCGGATACTGAGGGGTGGCGCCTCTTCCTCCACACTTACCTAAGATTTGAGACTTTAGAGATGACCAGAGACCCACATTTTCAAGCTCTCGAGAAGATGTATCTGGATGCGCCCATCAATGCTTTCTACGATCCAAGAATTGAGGTGTCAGACGCCGAAGCCATAGTCGAGATAGAAGTGTCAGAAAGGCTATTTCACTCGGCTCAAGCGGTGCATGGCTCTGTTTACTTCAAAATGCTGGATGACGCAGCATTCTTCGCTGCTAGTTCACTGGAAAAAGAGGTATTCGTGCTGACAACATCATTCACAACCTATCTCACAAGGCCCGTTTCATCGGGTCTGCTCAGGTCGGTTGGTAGGGTGGTTAATCAAAACAAATCTCAACTTATTGCTGAAGCGGTCGTATATGATGCTCAGGGTAACGAAGTTGGGCGTGGAAGTGGGATATTCGTGAGGGGTAGAGTTCCATTACTCGAAGTACCAGGGTATACCCCGTAATCAACTAAGATACTGCTGGAGTTAGTCGTAGCTTGAAGAAGGATGACTGTAGACTCGACAAGATTCCAAACGGAGATTTCACGATGTTAAAGACTCTTGCATCTCTGGTTCTGAGGCTCTGCAGGATAAGTGGATTGCCTACCACATTGTTAACTGCAGCCGTAATCATGATTTGTGGGAGCCATATCGCGGAAGCTCAACTCCCCACGATCGGTAGTGTCGAACGGATTGATTCTCGGTTGGATCTAATTGTGTCTTCAGATGCAAAGATGGAAGTACTAGCCGAAGGCCACGAATGGACCGAGGGGCCCGTGTGGGTTCCTGCGCTTAATGGTCTGCTTTACTCGGATATTCCGAACAATGCGATCTATCTTTGGCAGGAAGGAGGACCGGCTTCCTTATGGCTTCAGCCGTCCGGGTACACGGGAGAAACACCCAGAGGGGGTGAAAGCGGTTCTAATGGACTAACCTTGGATCGAGAGGGCCGGTTGCTATTGGCTCAGCACGGCGATCGTCGGATTGCACGACTTGCCTCTTTGTGGGATACGCCCGTAGCAAGCTTTGAAACGCTAGTTGGGGGGTTCGAGGGCAAACGCTTTAATTCACCCAATGATATCGCAGTCCACACGAACGGGGACCTGTACTTCACTGATCCACCATACGGACTAGAACAGGGTATCGAAGACCCAGTCAAGGAACTTGATGTGCATGGCGTCTATCGGCTGACGGTTGGTGGTTCTTTGACTCAGGTTATTTCTGATCTTCCTCGTCCAAACGGCATCGCTTTTTCACCAGATCAAGGTACGCTTTACGTATCTAACTCTGGGTTGCCACCGGTCATTATGGCCTATGATGTCAATCCTTCTGGAGATCTGAGCAATAGTCGTGTTTTCTACCAATCTTGGGGGGATGGTCTCGCGATTGATCAGCAGGGGAACGTTTACGTTGCAGGACCGGATAATGGCGTCTTAATCATTAGCCGCGCAGGAGAACTTCTAGGTGTCCTAAACACAACTCAAAGAACTTCCAATTGTGCATTTGGAGACGACGGCTATACGCTCTACATCACTTCGGATATGCATCTTCTCCGAATTCGCTTGAATGTTAAAGGTGTCGGCTTCTGAGCCCCAAGCTCACCGGTCAAGAATCCCTTAGGAGTAAATATCGGTGAGAATTGTGTCGCTTCTTCCTAGTGCAACCGAGATGGTTCACGCACTCGGCCTTGGAAGTGACCTGGTTGGAGTAACACATGAATGTGATTTCCCTCCTGGAGTACAAGAACTTCCACACCTTACTTCGACCCTACTCCCAGAAGGGGCTAGCAGTTCGGAGATTGATGTACTCGTAAGAGAACGCCTAAAGACTGATGGGGCTCTCTACGAACTGGACTTAGAGGAACTAAAAAATCTTGAGCCTGACTTAATTGTTACCCAAGCCCTTTGCGATGTATGTGCCGTAGCGGAGTCTGAGGTTCAAGCTGCTGCGTGCTCGTTACCTAAGACGCCAGCGATCCTGAACCTTGAGCCCGAAACCCTCGCCGAAGTTTTTGATGCGCTTCGACAGCTTGGTTCAGTAGCTGGTATCCCTGATCATGCTGAGGATGTTATCGGAGTCCTGATAAGGCGAGTCGATGCGGTAGTATCACGGTCTCAAGCTATCCAAAAACGCCACAAAGTAGCCTTCCTAGAGTGGCTTGATCCTCTTTTTTCTTGTGGCCATTGGAATCCAGAATTGGTTGACATGGCTGGTGGAATAGAACGGCTAGGACAAGCTGGCAAACCGTCACGGACGCTTGATTGGATGGAAGTGATAGCCTGGCAACCAGAAGTCATTTTCATCGCCTGCTGTGGATTTGATCTTCCGCGCACCCTGGAAGAGCTCTCCGGTTCGTCTGGTATTTCCAGTTGGCCAGAATTGCCAGCTGTTGAGTCTGGCCGTGTCTATGTGACTGACGGATCTCAGTTTTTTAACCGTCCAGGACCCCGGCTTGTAGACAGCCTTGAGATTCTAGCACATGCATTACATCCCGAGGTTCACCCACTCCCGCCAGGGCTGTCTCAGGATCTAGCCCAACCGAGTCTTCTCCCTAATTACTGAGGTAAGCTCAGGGCAACTAGGCGACCCGGGCGTCCAACTTGCATGACAACGAACTGGTTGCCTTCATGCATATAGGTCATCATCCCATACTGGCCAGGCGAGGGGACTTCAATTTCACCGACGTGCTCCCCAGTAACCTTGTCATACGCATTTAGTACTGAAGGTCCGGATGAGCCTTCAGTTGCATAAAGAAGGTCGCCAGCAACCATTTGGATCGAGCTTGCCCCACTCCCGGTTCTTGAGAGATCAACACCCTCAAGCGCAGGGTGATCCAACACGGTTTGTGGAGTGTCTCCAACGGGAACCCACCAAAGTCTCTCACCCGTATTCATATCGAAAGCAGAGAGGCGGCTGTAGGGGGGTTTGTGGAGCGGCAGGCCTTGAACGGTGCCCATACCACCTCCTGGTCCAGCTACCCACTGAGAGAGGGTCGTTCCCGTTGTAGCCATAGC
The DNA here is from genome assembly GCA_913045345.1 of uncultured Gemmatimonadales bacterium. Classification (GTDB taxonomy): domain Bacteria; phylum Gemmatimonadota; class Gemmatimonadetes; order Longimicrobiales; family Gaopeijiaceae; genus UBA1142. The sequence goes on along the minus strand of CAJWPN010000023.1, from coordinate 8,059 downwards.
TTCTGGATTATCAGCTTCGATTCCTGGCATAACCATCCCACCCCCACACCGACGTGCTGAGGCCACGTAAAGGATGCCCGTTGTCGGGTCGAGTGTTGCTGGATTTGTAATATTCAGTCCGCCATAGCAGCGGATATTGTCTTCAACTCCTGTGCTATGGTCACCATAGAGCCGAGGGAGGAAAGCACCACCGACGTTATACTTACTGACGATTTCCAGAGCCTCCGAGCGCAATTCGGGTGTAAAGTCGATGATGTCTGAATCAGGAAGTCCAAGCGGCTCCATTGGCTCTGGCCGCGTAGGGAACGGTTGCGTTGCTGCTGTCCAGTTTCCGGGAACTACGGTCTGCTCGACAGGTCGCTCCTCTATGGGCCAGATCGGTTCACCCGTCTCTCTATCAAAGGCGAAGATCAACCCGGTTTTAGTTGTTTGAATGACCGCTGGTATCCCACGTCCGTCCACCTGTAGGTCAGTAATGATTGGAACATTGGGGATATCATAATTCCATTGATCATTATGGACCGTCTGGAAGTGCCATACGCGCTCTCCAGTTGTCACATCCAATGCGATAACACTTGTGCTGAAGAGGTTGTCTCCAGGCCTGAATCCCCCGAAATAGTCGATTGTTGGCGGGTTCGTTGGTATGTACACAATCCCACGTTCACGATCTGCCGACATTGGTGCCCATGAAGAAACATCCCCCGTGTACTGCCACGCATCATTTTCCCAGGTGTCATGACCAAATTCCCCGGGACGGGGGATGACGTGGAACTTCCACTTGAAGTCTCCGCTGCTAGCGTCGTAGCCCAGAATGTCACCAGGGACGTTCTCGACTCGTGTCTGATTGTACCCTTGTTCAGCTGAGTTGCCGACAACAACGGTGCCATTCACTACTATTGGAGGTGACGATGTAGTGATGAACCCCAGTTCTCTTGGAATCCCATAATCCGGGTCGTATGGCTGATCCCATGCCTCCCAGGGTCCCCAGTTTCTAAGTAAATCGGGTAGAAGGTCGACCACGCCTGTTTCCGGGAATCCGTCGATTGCCACAGGAGCACCAAAGTCCTCTAAATGTCGACCGGTTTTGGCATCTAGCGCGTGGAGAAAAAAGGCAGGAGAAGTGTAGTAGATGACTCCCCGGCCGTCGCGTTCTCCATACGCTACTCCTTTACCATAGTTTTGCCGCATAGAGCGTTCCCAGCGAATGGTATTGGGTTCGCGGTATGTCCAGAGCGTCTCACCGGTGTTGGGGTCGATCGCGACCACAGTTCGACGTTGCCCTGCTACCGTATAAAGAATGCCGTCGATATAGGTAGGGGTCGATTTCATCTGGTAGTCGACTTCGGGCCCAAAATTGTTCGCTTGCCACGTCCATGCCACTTCTAGATCGCCAAAGTTAGATGAGTCAATCTGGTCAACTGGTGAATAGCGTGTACCCCAAGAGTCTGCGCTTTGGTAACGCCATTCTCCATACGGTGTGCCGCGGTCCTGTGCCTGGCTCAGAAATACTGGCGCGATCATCAGCGCAAGAGTCACAAGAAGAACCTGCTGCAACTGTGAGATTCTGCTGGCCGACCAAAACATGCTTTCCTCCGGATGCTGAGTAACCACAAATGTGATGCGGGTGGCAAGGCGGATGGTAGTGTAGTGTTTGTGCTTCAGCCAGGGTGTTTTAGGGTCATCCGATCATCTGCAAACTACAGGTACCAGCAAATTCCGGATAAATGGAGAGTCTCGCGCACCTGAACATCGGTCTGCAGTTTGGTTTGGTTAGTTCGAAAATCGTTCAGGGAGTTCAATGAGCATGAGGAAAATGAACAGCCGAAAGAGACCACTTGTTTCTTCCTTAGCATTTGTAATCCCAGCTTTTCTGGTGGGTTGTGGATCTAGTTCAGAAACAGGGGGTCTTTCTGATTCAGGAAGCCTGGGAATCCCATCCTTTGAAGTTGATCCCAGTTGGCCTCTTGAGATGCCAAACGATTGGATTATGGGTTCGGTTACGGCGGTGTTCGTAGACGCGATGGACCATGTTTGGGTCACGCATCTACCAGAAACACTAACCCCGGAAGAGACATCGGCTGTCCAGGACCCTCCGATTGGTATGTGCTGTGTACCAGCTCCTATAGTCATTGAATTCGATCAGGGTGGAAATGTTGTCCAGGGATGGGGGGATCCGACGACACAAGACGTGTCAGAGTTTCCGAGAAATGCGCATGGACTTTTTGTGGACCACAACGACTTCGTCTGGATCGGGAGCTACCAACATCACCGAGTGATGAAATTTACACGTGGCGGTGATCTCCTAATGACGATTGGTGAATATGATGTGAATGGAGGGAGTAACGATCCCGATCTACTCGGGGGTCCTGCGGGTATCTGGGTTGATCCGGGTACTAATGAGGTCTTTATCGCTGACGGATACCGGAATCGGCGTGTGATTGTCTTCAACGGGGAAACGGGTGGATATCTTCGGCACTGGGGTGCCTACGGGGAGCCACCTAATGATGAATACCAAGCTGGCGATCGTGGTCCAGACTACTCTCCACCCGAACAATTCTCGACTGTCCATGGTCTTGTTGGCTCGGACGATGGGTTGATTTATGTGGCTGACCGACGAGGTAACCGGATCCAAGTGTTCCGCCAGAGCGGTGAGTTCGTCACAGAGAAGGTTGTCGCTCCCAGCACCTTGTCATCAGGCTCAGCATTCGTAATCGCTCTTTCTCCCGATGAGGAGCAAGAGTGGCTGTACCTAGCCGATGGAACGAACCATAAGGTTTGGATTCTCAGGAGAAGTGATCTAGAGATTATGGATAACTTCGGCCGGGGTGGGCGGCAGCTTGGTCAATTTCTTCGTCCACACGGGATGGGTATCGACTCTGAAGGGAACCTTTACGTAGGTGAAGCATCTACGGGTCGACGCGTTCAGAAGTTCTCGCTCCAGGGTGGCCTCTAATGTGAGGCAGCGTTGCTTAACTGTTGAGTAGGATTTATCGCAGGTTGTTCAGTTGTGAGGAGTGGTGTGTTTCCGCGGTATCCTCTCGTCAGCAATGGCTGCATGGTATACGAAAGACGCCATAATCACTGCGTTCTTCATAAGGTCTTCAATGGGTAATGTGTCGAAAAAGTCCAGATTTGTATGTCCACCCGTACCGCCGACGCGGGCCTGCAGAAACTGGAAAGCAGGAAGGCCAATATCGTCGAAGGGTACGTGGTCGGTGCTACCGACTCCCTGTAGAGAGATGGTGGTCATGCCCATGTCATCAAATGGCTCCATCCAAGCCTTGAATATCTGCCGGACATGTTCGTTTTCCTGGAGCCAAATGCCCCTATACTGACCAGGGCCGTAATCTTGATTGAAGTACGCGGAGAAAGTTTCGTACTCTGGGGTGGTGCCGATATCGGTATCATCAGGGTTACCAAAGTGCTTGCTGACATAAGCCCTAGAACCATAAAGACCTTGCTCCTCTCCAGACCATAACGCGACCCGAATAGTTCGGCGTGGCTCAGCGCCAATAGCTTTCAGAATGCGAGCTGCCTCTAAGACCACCGCAACACCCGAAGTGTTATCACTCGCGTTCGGACTGGCATGCCATGTGTCAAAATGGGCTCCCATCATGACCACTTCCTGGGCAAGATCAGTCCCTGGTATCTCACCAAGAACGTTGTTAGCCTGCTCGACTGAGGTTCCGTGGCTATTGCGCACCTCAACTTCAACGTTCACAGGGATCCCTCGGCGTAGAATCCGATACATACGGTTATAGTGTTCTGGAGTCACCGCCACGATCGGAACGGAAGACATCGTAGCATTCCGGGACCAGAGATCGATTTTGGCTCCCGGTCGAGCAAATCCTCTAACGGCTCCTGGCCATCCACTCGAGGATTCTAGGACTACTGCCACACCCTCCTTCACGTAGAAGGCGAGTCTCTCGGATGCCGTGAGCACGTCGGGGTTCTGAGGTGGATCCGGGTATAAGCGGGAAAAATGCGGATCAGGTCCCGGGGGTGGTGGGATAACAGCTTCTTCGAGTTCGCGCAGCTCTTGTGCGCTCCGCTTGGGTGTACCTGTCTCAAATCGTGAAAGGTCAATTATGGCTGGTGGAGTAGAAAGCACTGCCATACCTCGAATCTTACCTTCTAATGTTTCCAGGTCCTGGCGGGTTCTCACATCTGCAATTATGGCCTGTAGTTTCTGTTGGCCATTTGTGCCGGGTGTGTGTGCGATCGGATAGCCAACCATTGGTTGGTAGTCTGGTTCTAGCAGGTGGATAGAGACGTACTCGTTGTCCCAGCTGACGCCATAGTCCATAAAAGGCTCACGGTAAGTTTCCGTTAACCCGATCCTCTTCATTTCCTCTACCGCCCAACGTTGGGCGGTATCCATGGCATTTGAGTTGGTGAGGCGTGCGCCCAGGACATCAGCCATGTACGAGAGCGTATTCGCAATCTGAGACCGTTGCAGGCCCTCTTCCCTTATCTGAGCCACTACATCCCAATCAACTACGATCTCTCCTCCCGCATTCTCTTGCGGAGAGTTGACCTGAGTCAGAGCTCCCAGGGGCAGTAGGGATAGGCTCACTGCTATGACTGAGAGAACTAGTGCTGTGCCTATTAAAGATGAGTGTGAGCGCATTGCCCCTCCTGGTGTTCTGCGTTCCTGACGCTTTGTTACACGCAAATATGTCTGACGACGGAAGGGTATGCCACGATATCACCCATAAATTCTAGGCCAGGTTGGCACGCAATAGTTTCCCAACTGCAAACACCCTTGAATAACTAGAGTCCGATCAATCTCCTGAATCGCCTGTCACCATTGATACTATTGAAGTCTGACTCGCTTCTAGCCTGCTCTTGCCACCGTTGATTCATAACAATTGCCTGGCTCAATACCTCGATTGCGCTCGCCGTGTTGCCGGCCCGAGCGTGAAGTCGTGCAAGGCCATACAAGTATTGATCATTCCCTGGCCGCATAGCGACAGCCTTCCTCTGAGCAGCGATCGCATCAGGGAATCGTCCTTCCGAGGCAAGTTGAGTAGCAAGACGTGTTTTGTTTCGGGAAACCGCCATGTTCATAAGGCGGCGAATCTCAAGGAATGGTGTTGGATGGTCATCGACACGCACGTCGATCCAGCGGTCAGTGGTGCGACCTGAATCTCCTATCGGTTTTACAACCAGTATTCCCCCTGACTGCTTTCCCCGAGCATCGCCACCGGCAGCTTGGCCGGCATCCAGTGCCGCCATGAGCCGTTCTGCGAGTTCTCCTTCAGCCGTCTCAAAAGCTTGTGCCATGGCTTGAACGACTTGCTCGCTCACCAAGATATTTCCCTGAACTGAGTAGTTATTTCCTTCTATGTGGCCTGCCCAATCGCTCGTTCGGGAGCCAGTGTAAGCGCTCACTCTACCCTGTGCATCGATGACCGCGAGTTGGCGTCGATCGCGGCCTTCATCAGCATTGGTAAGACGCGCCACAACTTCATCTGGTGAAAGTCCTTGCTCGAGAAGCTCTAGGCCTCGTGGTCCATATGATTGATTTGCCGAGGCCTGGGTTGCGATCGCCCCCACGCCCGATTTGGCATATGAGACGATTGCAGCTGCTCGAAATGCGCGAGACTGCACAGCAACCCCGAGTTCTTCGGTGGTGGGGTCTCTGGCGACAATTGAAAACGTCGCGATGACCTCTTCACCTGTCTCATCAATGACGGGTGCGCTGCTTTGTGCATTAGCGGCACTCCCATCAAGAGAGAAAAGCACCGCAAGAAGCGACAGTGACAAGGTTATCTTCATTCTGCGGTCCTCCAATGATGGCGTGACCAGAAAACTTTAGGGGCGTCTGACGCCGAGTGGTTTCGGTGCCAGACGCCCCTAAAGCTCGTTTCGGCCTACCCTAGTTGTTTTCGGTTGAGTGTAGGTAGCTCATTGCTTCCTTATACCCGTCGAATGAATCTCGGCCAGCCCAGACCCTGGTAAGGTTGGTATAGGCTTCTACAGCTTTGTCTCGGTCTCCGACCATCGCACTTGCTCGGCCAAGGCCAAGAAGGGAGCGCGGTCTGTTCGGCATACGCTCAAGAGATTTCTCGAACTTTTCAATTGCCTCTTCCGGTTCACCGAGGTCGAGCAGGATTTCACCGTATAGTTCGTATACTGGCTTGATTGGTGATGCCGATCCCCTAGGTGGCGCCATGGCTTCAATGGTCTCTACCGCTTCGTCCATGAAGCGCTTTGCCACGTCAGCGTGTCCCATCCCGGCGTGGAGAAGTGCGCTCACCTCATTCGCCATCACACCAGTGTTACCCCCTTCACCTGATGAACGCTCTTTTAGCAATGCCTCTGCATCACGAAGGGTTTGTTGATCACCGGTGTGCGCGGCACTCAGTGCGGTGGCCAGGACTTCATTGTTGGATGACTCCTCGGTGACAGGCAGTACCATCCACTGCTCAGTTTCAACGATGTAGCGTGCCTTTAGCAGCGGAACACTATTGCGGGCTCGAGCTTCTCCTCCTTGCCCTCGGGCTCCACCTTCTAGGAAGCCTCCTTCTTGTGACATTTCCTCAATACGCTCAATCCAGAGTCGGGCTTTTTCATAGTCACCAAGCTGCAGGTCTCCGTACTGACCCCAGTCCAGCGCATGGATAGCATCTCCCATGGTGTCACCAGGACGCCAGAGCTCACGGGCAGCATCGTATGCAGATTGATTGTGGTTAGACACGTAATCCCACATGCCATGTTGGATGAAGATGTGAGTTGGCATGTGACGAGCATGCGATACTGCGGGCGCTATGTTAGCGAAAGCGTGAGCAGCTTCCAGGGCCAGGGGCGCTAGCAGCGGATTGTCAAAGGAGTGGATTGTATAGTGCGCAGCACCTGGATGGTTAGGCCTCTCTTCAAAGAGATTCAGTGCGATTGTTCCCGCTCGGACATTGAGGCGTTGGCTCAAGTCACGTGTCGCACCTACTGCGCTTAGCATTGATAGTGCATAAAAAGCGGCAATCTCTGAGTCATCCGGATATTTCTCGTATAGATCTGCCATTGCTTCCATATAGCCGACACGACGTTCAATGTGGTCGCCATCACCCCAAAGGATCTCCACGGCACTAAGGAATCCCTTCTCTCGATCGGTTGGGGCTTCAGCTAAACGATCAGTTGCATTCTCCCCTAAGCGCTGCAGTACCTTCCGTGGTTCTGTGGCGTCCATCTGCGACATGAGTGGGTGATTATACGCCAAAGACTCACCCCAATAGGCCATAGCAAAATCGGGGTCGAGTTCCTGTGCCGCCTGGAATTGTTCGATTGCTTGCTTCCATCCGAAGCTGTGAAGAATTGACACCCCTCTCAAGAAGTGCTGCTGCGCCTCACCACTTGCTGAGGTGGGGAAGTCGATTGAGCCCACGTCCACAAACTGTGCTTGGCCGGGACCGGCAACACAGATGACAAAAACCGTGGCGAGAATTGAGCTACGGGAAACGTTCATTACTGCGCTCCTTATGAAAGGGGTCAACAAATGGTGTTGGCCACTCCAGTACGGGGAAAGAAGTATATGGTGTAGTGTCTTTATTGGCGATTAGCATGCGAAACATGTGCTATCGTCTGGTGATTCAAGTGCCAAGTTTATACTGCAACACACACCATGACATAATCTTATCCCATTCATAACAAGAAAATCATGAGCCGGTATGATAATGTCGCCCTAGAAGCCAGTCACGCCTGTATGAGATCCAAGGGGCAAAATCTTGGGTTGCCCTTCTTGCCGGTTTTGATAGCGTCAGACAGAGTATGCAGCGCATACGCTAAGGGAGGATTTCTATGATTCGCAGACGTTCAGCACTCTCACCTCGGGCGCGATTGATCATATATGCCCTCTTAGCGTGTGCCATGGTGATGGGAGAAATCTTGGGTGTGTATGAAATTTCGGCTCAGACTAATCTGCCTGAAGTCACTACAGAACAGGTTCAGGCGTGGCTGGATGAGTTTTCTAACTGGGGTCGCTGGGGTCCTAATGATGAACTCGGAACCCTAAATCTCATCACTACAGAGAAACGCTTGAAGGCTGCCTCAATGGTTGAAG
>CAJWPN010000022.1:0-31949 GCA_913045345.1 uncultured Gemmatimonadales bacterium | reverse complement strand
GACACGGCGCAGACGCTTATACCGGATATATCCTGACTCTTTTCTTCTTCATTCTTTTCATGAACTTGCTAGGTCTGATGCCCTTCGGTGCAACGGCGACAGGTAACTTCATGGTAACCGGCGCGCTCGCGCTCATGACGTTCGTCGTTGTAGAGATTTCCGGGATGAGAACACTCGGCTTCAAGGGCTATATGCGGACGATCTTCTATGCGCCGCCTGGGCTGCCTCCGATTGGTCAGGCGGCTCTTATGGTGATTCTCACACCCGTGGAATTTCTTGGTAAACTTACCAAGCCCTTTGCACTAATGATTCGGCTTTTCGCAAATATGATGGCCGGACACACTCTAGTACTGTCTCTGCTGGGCTTCATCTTTTTGTTTGCCGGAATTGGAACTGCCAAATGGCTTGTTGCCGGCGGCTCTGTTTTGATTGTTATAGCGATCATGGCTCTCGAAGTTTTTGTGGCATTCCTGCAAGCTTTCATTTTCGCAATGCTTTCCGCCGTTTTCATTGGACTTATTCGGCACGCACACTGATGGACTACCTCAACTCGTGAATTCAACCCGTCCGTAAGACGATTACCTAAAGGACAACACAAGATGTTTACTATGTTCCAAGAAGCTGCATCAGGGATGGATCCAAACGGCCTCGCCCTTCTGGGTGCAGGAATTGGTGCTGGGCTCTCTGTTATTGGAGCCGGAATCGGCATCGGTCAGATCGGCTTGGGTGCAACCCAGGGAATTGCTCGTCAGCCTGAAGCTGCTGGCACGATCCAAACTGCAGCTATCATTCTGGCCTCTTTGGTTGAGGGAGCAGCGCTCTTCGGGATCGTGATTGCGATCATCTTCAAATTTATCTAATGGGAGAACACTCCTTGCTCATCCTCTCGGGTCCTCTGCTAGAACTCGATAGGGTCAGGGAGGAAATTGGAAGATGATGAAGATATCTATGAGAGAAAGTCGTGTGCTAAGTTACGGACTCACCCTCATGATAGCTGCCCCCAGCCTGCTGTCTGCTCAGCATGAGAGTGAAGGGGGCGGTGGGCTCTATGACATCAATACCGGGCTGAGTGTCTGGACGTTAATCGTATTTATTAGCCTGCTGTTCATCCTCAAAAAGTTTGCGTGGGGCCCGATCGTGGATGCTGTTGACGGTAGGGAGAAGGGAATCCAGACAGCTATCGATAGCGCCGCAGAACTCAATGCTGAAGCTGCAAAACTCTTGGAAGAGCACCGTGAGCAAATGGCGGATGCCCGCAGGCAAGCAAGTGAGATTCTTGCTGAAGCTAAGGTAGCTGGCGAGCGTGTTCGTAAAGAACTGGAAGAGAAGGCACGCGTGGAAGCACAGGGTATTGTCGAGCGCGCGTTAGCAGAAATTGAACGTGAACGCGATGGGGCGCTAGAAACTCTGCGACGGGAATCAATTGATTTAGCTCTTGCTGCTGCCTCTCAATTGATGCAGGAGAGTTTTGATAAAGAGACAGACCGACAGTTAATAGAGCGGTATCTCAATGATTTGGGTGATGGGGGCGCACAGGCGTGAGAGATGAAACCGTCGCGAGGAACTACGCGGAGACCCTTTTCGAACTTGCAAGCCGCAACGAGATCATTCAGGAATATGGTGAGGCTCTCGGAATGGTAGCAGGTCTCCTCGAAGATGACTCGCGGTTCCGGACCTTTGTGGAAACACCACGAATCGATGATGAAACGAAGAAGGACGTCATTCGAAAGGTTTTTCGTGATAAAGCACCAAAACAGGTGATAAACTTTGTTCTGATCACAATTGACAAGCGAAGGCAGACCCTCCTCAGAGAAATTTCCGAGGAGTACAGCTTGCTCTTGGACGACCATTTGGGTAGAGAGCACGTTGAAGTAATTGTAGCTCGACCGCTAGACGATACCACGGCAAGTGTAGTTTCTGAGCGGTTATCGAAGATGCTTGGCAAGCAGGCGATACCACATATCCGGGTCAAGCCGGAAATATTAGGCGGGCTCGTAGTCCGCACAGGTGACATGATCTACGATGGTTCGGTGCGGAGGCGACTCGAGGGTTTGCGTCGCCGACTCCTCACTGTTCGCATTCCGTCTGAACAAGTCGGCGGAGCAGCAGGTTGAGACCGAGCCCTACAAACTAGGATCCCATATAGATGGCCAATGATTCACAGCTTCGCGCAAGCGAAATTAAAGATGTCCTCCTCAAGGAAATTGATCGGTATGAAGAGGATCTTCAGGCAGAAGAAATCGGTGAGGTGCTCGAGCTAAAAGACGGAATCGCCCGGATTTATGGGCTTACCAATGCGATGGCTTCAGAGATGCTCGAGATCACTTCCTCTGAAACGGGTGAAGCGATTACAGCTTTAGCCCTCAATCTTGAAGAAGATAATATCGGTGCAGTGATCATGGGTGAGTGGATGAAGCTCCATGAGGGGGACCAAGTTCGCCGGACAGGAAAGGTGCTGAGCTTGGAGGTGGGGCACGGATACCTAGGCAGGGTCGTTGATCCACTTGGAGCGCCACAAGACGGAAAGGGTCCAATAGACGGGATTGAGGAGAGTCGCCAAATCGACATTGTGGCGCCTGGAATCGTGAAGCGACAACCCGTAGGTGAGCCGTTACAAACTGGACTCAAGGCGATTGATTCGATGATCCCAATCGGTCGAGGACAACGCGAATTGATCATTGGGGATAGGGGAACGGGAAAGACTGCGATTGCGATCGATACAATCATTAACCAGAAAGACACGGGTGTCATCTGCATCTACTGTGCTGTCGGACAGCGAGCGGGCAAGGTGCGTAGCGTGGTGGAAACACTTCGTGAACATGGGGCGATGGATTACACAATCATTGTTACTTCCAATGCCTCAGATCCGGCGCCCATGCAGTATATCGCGCCGTACTCAGCTACTGCTCTCGCCGAACACTTCATGTGGCAAGGTAAGCATACGCTGGTTGTGTACGACGATCTCTCAAAGCAGGCTCAAGCGTATCGCCAGCTTTCTTTGATACTCAGGAGGCCTCCAGGGCGTGAAGCATACCCGGGAGATGTCTTCTATCTGCACTCACGGCTCTTGGAAAGAGCATCTAAACTCTCAGACGACCTCGGGGGAGGCTCGCTTACGGCGCTACCCATTATTGAAACGCAGTCAGGGGATGTGTCTGCGTATATCCCGACCAATGTGATCTCAATCACAGATGGACAGATTTTCCTAGTACCAGACTTATTTTATTCCGGGGTTCGTCCAGCTGTAGATGTGGGTATATCGGTGTCTCGAGTTGGAGGTGCAGCACAGATCAAGGCCATGAAGAAAGTTGCAGGACGGCTTCGACTGGACCTCGCACAGTACCGGGAGTTAGAGGCGTTTGCGCAATTCGGATCAGATCTTGATGCCACCACACAGCGGCAATTGGCTCGTGGTGCACGAACTGTCGAGATGATGAAGCAACCACAGTATCAGCCGATGCCTGTTGCCAATCAGGTAGCGGTCATATACGCGGTAACCAACGGCTATTTGGATGAGGTAGATGTAGAGGATGTTCGAGTCTGGGAACGGGGTTTCCATGAACACATCTCAACCATGCATCGTGAGGTTCTGGATGGAATTAGCGAGGTAGGTGAATTGGCTGAGGACCTTGAGGCGAAGCTTGTGTCAGCTATTGAGGAGTACAATGAAGCTTTTCAAGCTGAACATGGGAGCCAGGTGCAAGCCACTGCGGCTGCATCGGCATAAGGACAGAAGGCAGAGATAGGCATGGCTGGCGCCCGTGAGGTCAAGCGAAGAATTAAGTCGGTGGAGAATAATCGGCAGATTACACGCACTATGGAGTTGGTAGCGACGTCCAAGCTTAAGCGTACTACAGACCGCGTACATGCAGCTCGCCCGTATGCAAATGCATTACAAGAAATTGTCGGTGGGCTCTACTCATCAGAGTTCTCCGAGAAGTATCCCATTCTTCGTCGCCCTGATAAGGTGAGGCGTGCAGCTATTCTCTTGCTTACGGCGAATAGAGGGCTTGCTGGGGCTTTCAATGCGAACCTTATCAAGCACGCAAGGAACCTGCTCGAAGACCTACGTGATAAGAGTATCGAGACAGAACTCCATGTAGCTGGAAAGAAAGGGATTGCCTACTTCCGCTTCCGGGGCGAAAAGATGCTTAGTGAGCGGATAGACATCGGTGACTATCCATCAATTGAAGACGCGGAGTCAGTAGTCGGTCCGGTTCGGGACCGCTTTACAGACGGCGATGTCGACGCGGTGTATCTGATTAGTTCAGAGTTTCGCTCAGCAATGTCGACACCACCTCGGACTTTTGATCTCCTTCCCTTAAAGCCAGATGGTGAGGGATCCTCATCTGATGCGTACATCTTATCACCGAGTGGCGACATGATCTTAGGGAGGATTCTCCCAGCATACATTCGGAACACAGTCTATACGGCTATGGTGGAGAACGCGGCCGCAGAGCAGGGAGCCCGTCGCACGGCAATGAAGAGTGCAACGGATAATGCAGATGATATGCTCGAATACCTAACGCGCACGTACAATCGGGCGCGGCAGGCACAAATCACACAGGAGATCGCCGAGATTGTTGGCGGCGCTGCTAGCCTGGAATAGAGACTTTTCTCAGAGATAGAGATATAGGGATACTATGGCAGACAACATTGGGAAGGTGGTGCAGGTCATCGGGCCGGTCCTAGATGTCGAGTTTGACCCGGAGCACCTACCAGAAATTTATAATGCGCTGAATTTGTCCGCGGCAAACGAGGCAGGTCAGGAGATCTCTCTCGTAGCCGAGGTACAGCAGCACATTGGTCGTGGTCAGGTTCGTGCTGTTTCTATGTCCTCCACAGATGGTGTGACACGTGGCATGGAGATGACGGATACAGGATCTTCGATCAGTGTCCCAGTCGGCGAACCTTCATTGGGCCGGATCTTGAATGTCCTCGGAGAGCCGGTTGATGAAATGGGTCCTGTTGGCGGAGAGGGGGCTGAACTAGAGCGGTGGCCGATCCATCGGCTTGCTCCGAAGTTCGATCAACTAGAGCCAAAAACCGAAATCTTTGAGACAGGGATCAAGGTTGTTGACCTGCTTGCACCATATGTGAAGGGAGGTAAGACAGGTCTCTTTGGGGGTGCAGGCGTCGGCAAGACTGTCATCATCATGGAGCTCATCAACAACATTGCAATGGAACACGGAGGGAGATCCGTATTCTGCGGTGTAGGTGAGCGCACGAGAGAGGGCAATGATCTTTGGCTGGAAATGAAGGAGTCGGGTGTACTGGACTCCACCTCACTTGTCTACGGTCAGATGAATGAGCCACCCGGAGCCCGGCTTCGTGTCGGACTCTCAGGCCTAACAATGGCGGAGTATTTTCGCGATGTAGAAGGACAAGATGTTCTTCTCTTTATCGATAATATTTTCAGATTCACGCAGGCTGGATCAGAAGTATCTGCATTACTTGGACGCATGCCTTCAGCGGTAGGGTATCAGCCGACTCTTGGAACAGAGATGGGCGAGCTACAGGAGAGGATCACATCGACGGCACAGGGTTCGATTACATCTGTGCAAGCGATCTACGTACCCGCTGACGATCTAACGGATCCTGCTCCAGCTGCTGCATTTACGCACTTAGATGCGAAGACAGTTCTGTCTCGATCGATCGCGGAACAAGGTATCTATCCGGCGGTGGATCCACTTGATTCAACGTCGCGTATTATGGACCCGCAGTTCGTAGGAGAACGGCACTATAAGGTAGCATCCGATGTCCAGGCCATCCTCCAACGTTACAAGGATCTGCAGGATATTATTGCGATTCTAGGGATGGACGAACTGACTGAAGAAGACAAGATCATTGTGGGTCGTGCGAGACGTATCGCTCGCTTCCTCTCACAGCCATTCTTCGTGGCAGAAACCTTCACAAATATCCCGGGACAATATGTGAAACTGGACGATACGATTGAGTCATTTGAGAGGATGGCAGACGGTGAGTTCGATGATCTTCCAGAGCAGGCGTTCTATATGCAGGGCGGTATTGAGAGTGTGGTTGCCGAAGGTGAGCGTCTCGCTGCGGAAGAGGGATAACTCGTGGGATTGGATGTAAGGGTCGTCTCCCCGGACAGGGTAGTATTCGAAGGAGAAGCATCTTCGGTTGTAGCACCGGCATGGGATGGGCGTCTGGGTATCTTATCGGGGCACGCTCCTTTGGTGACGCTGCTAGGTGCCGGTGAACTCAATCTCGACCGTCCGGGTGGGGGTAGTGACTCATTCCATGTGGCCGCGGGAGTACTCAAGGTAGAGAGTGATGTGGTCACAGTTCTGACAGAATATGCCGCTGATGTACCCCCTGAGGAGATCCCAGCTTCTGCAATAGTTTTTGCAGAAGACGTTGTGGAATGATCTGAGGTTCAGTTCTAGTGAAGGTTGACCTACATATCCATACGTCTGCCTCGGACGGAGCTTGGGATGCCGAAGCTGTCGTCCAAGGAGCTGCGTCTGGTGGTTTGGATGTGATTGCGATCGCTGACCATGACACGACTGCATCTTTCTCCGCAGCGGAAGTGGTTGGTTCCGAGGCTCGTGTCCAAGTAATTCCAGCTATTGAAGTTAGCTCAACGTATCACGGTCGGAGTATTCATATTCTTGGATATTTTGTCGATCCAACATCTGAGGTACTCCTGAACCACAGGGTCCACGCAACGAAACAACGTGATACTCGCATGCGTGAGATGATTAATAGGCTTAATGAGTCAGGCATCTTGGTTACCTACGAAGATGTTAATGTTGAGGCAGGGCCTGACAGAGGTGTATTAGGTAGGCCACACTTAGCTAAGGCGCTTGTAAAAGCAGGTCATGCCACGTCCGTACCGGACGCATTTAATAGCCTTATCGGTGATGAATCTCAATTTTTTGTCCCGACAGATCTGCTGGAGGCTACAGAGGCTGTTCAGTTGGTATTAGCATCGGGTGGAATCCCAGTTTGGGCCCATCCTCCGAGGGATATCTTTGATGCACTACTTCCTGAATTGATCAGCTCAGGATTGCGAGGTATCGAAGTATATCGGCCTTCTCACAGTCCAAAGGATGTGACGCGCCTTGAAGCGATGTGCAGTAAAGAAGGGCTCCTAACCAGTGGGGGATCGGACTGGCATACGCCTGATTCTGGAAGATCTCTTGGAGACTTCTTCGTAGACGCTGTCGAAATTGAAGATTTACTCAGACTTGGCGGAATCTAGGTAATTTACCCCGAACGATGACTTTTTAGCTGGTCTCTAGTGCCGTACACATCGAATAGGTTGCTTGCATTGCGTCCGGTGCGCTCATAATTACACTGGCGACTGCCACTCCCGTCGCGCCCACCGCTAAGACTTCTGCAATCCGATGGTTCGTGATCCCACCGATCGCTATCACTGGGACATCAACAGCGTCGATGACACTTCTGAGTCCTGACATACCGATCACATCGCCGGCATCTGGCTTTGTCGATGTGGGATAAATGGTGCCACACCCGATATAATTTGCTCCTTCGACCACGGCCGAGTGAGCTAAATCAGGATCGTCCGCAGAAAATCCAATGATGAACTCATCCGGAACAATCCTGCGTACTTCCTGAAGCGGAGGATCTTGCGGCCCTAGGTGTACACCGTCAGCCTCGATGGAGAGTGCTATATCTACCCGATCATTCACGAAAAGAAGTGCTTCGTGTGCTCGTGTGAGATCTCGTAATTGTTTTCCCGTTTCCAGGAGTTCATTAGCGGTGTCACCCTTATTTCGGAGTTGGATTGCTTTAGCACCGCCAAGCAATGCTGCTTCAACGATTTCAACGACTTTACGGGGTTTCGCTAGATGATGGTCGGTGATCACTATGAGGCGGAGCGCGCTCGTAAGATCTCTTCTCAGCAAGGTGTTGGAGTTGGGTTTAGTGACTAGGTTCAGGGTGCCCATTAGAACCTATCTGATCCCGCTCTCTCTGAGCTGCTAGTTTCGCCCGATTATGCTCCGCAAGGGTTCGCGTAAAGACATGGCTTCCGTCCGGGCGAGCGACAAAATACATGAAATCCTCTTGAGCAGGATTAAGCGCTGCAGCTAGAGCCAGATCTCCTGGTGAGCAAATCGGGCCCGGTGGTAGACCGGGTTGGGAATACGTGTTGTACGGATGGTCAGCTACCGAATCGATCGCGGAGTAAAGCAGACGGCTTCGTGGTCCCCCTAGGGCGAAAAGAACGGTAGGGTCGGCTTGGAGCAGCCACCCTTCGCGCAGTCGATTGTGGTAAACAGAAGAAATCCTGGGCATTTCACTATTATGGCGAGCCTCTGCCTGGATGATCGAAGCCATTGTTACCAACTCGTTCTCAGTCATGTCGAGTTCCTCAAGTTGGACTCGGCGTGCTTCTGACCAAGTTGAGTGGTATCGGTCAGTCATTGCTTTGAGAACAGATTCTACCGACACGCCGGGAGCGAACCTGTAGGTATCAGGGAACAGATATCCTTCTGCATTTGGCCCGGGGATTTGTAAGCTTGCCAGCTGGTCTGAATTGTTAATGACTGAGAGCACGGAATCTTCTTTTACCCCAGTGACTTCGGATATCCGCGGTGCAATTTGGAGCAGCCGGAAACCTTCAGGTACTGTCATCGGGATGGTCATCACTTCACCCTTTGTCAGTCTCTCAAGGATGTCTCTCCAGCGACTTCCTTTCTGCAATTCATAACGCCCAGACTTGATACGTCGGTCATCCCCACGTATGCGGGCGTAGAGCTTGAATGGAGCTTGTGCTCCTAACAAACCTCGGTTCACTAAAGTATCTGCTACCTCAGTGAGTGTTGCACCTGATGGAACAGTCACCTCCAACAGACTGTCGGGATCAGTTCCACAGGACATAAGACACACGAGGATTATACTACTCGCAGTCAATCTGGCTCGTGGAAGTTTCACTTTGTGTGTTTCCTTAGGTCGAGCCAATTCTGAAGAATTAACTGAGCTGCGGCTGCATCAATCCTTGCTTTGTTTTCCCTCTTGTTCTTGGGTAGGCCGATTGATCTTACTGTCCGTTCCGCACGTACAGATGTCATTCGTTCGTCTACGAAGGAAACCTGCAGGTTTGTGCGTTTAGAGAGTTTTACTCCAAATGCACGTACCTCTTCAGACCATTCTGTTTCGTTGCCTTCAGGGTTAAGAGGAAGCCCGATCACCAAGTGCTTAGCACCCTTTTCAGTTGCGATAGATTCGATCTTAGATAATGGGGCCCTCTTACCTCGACGGCGTACCAGGGTATCCAGGGGTGTGGCAATCGTTTCAGTAGGATCACTAAGCGCGAGACCGATTCTCCTCAGCCCATAGTCGATACCGAGTACTCTCATCAGGCAGTGTTATCCTCTAAGTCGCATTAGGGTCAGCTTCTACTAGGAGTTGTCCATATAGCTCGCGAACCGCCCGTTCAGCACCGAAAGCAAACTTACAGGCCGTATCTCCTCGTGCTCGACATTTCGCCTCGAGTACCGCTACAGGGCTTCCTGCTATTTCAGACAGGAGACCGGATATGAATCCCGTGCTGAAGCAGCAACTTGCATTTTGATCCACCTCAGTGGTCATTGCTTCCGCCCAATCGTTACTGGTCAGAAAACCTAATTTGGGGTGGTCCGAATTGACCACTAGCTTACCCCAACCTCGGCATGAGAAGAAGTCGCAGAGATGAGCCCAGAATAGAGTTTGCCTCGTTTCTAAGACTTCGCTATCCAACCCCTCTTTGAACATCGTAGAAGCCGAACTTCCCGCTCGATATCCGACCTTTTGGAGGATTTTACTACTTGAGCGCTTGCCGGAAATGTGTCCCAGCTCGTTCCTAAGGGCGCTGAAAATACACGCCGGTACAGTAATCTCAGACGGTGTCAGGACTGGTGGTCCCATCGGTTCTCCTATAGCCACTAGTCGAACGTACCTCCCATGGATTGGAAGTCGCTAGTAGAAGGCCTTAGATGGCCTTGTAGAGGCTTACCCTACGATCTACAGGGGTTATTGGTGCGAGCCAGAGAATAATCCGACGAGAGCCTATGGCTTGCGGAGTCCTCGGAATCGCCGACTCGAACGATCGCATAACTCGGTGGGCTCAGTCCCAGGGAGGTAGTATTCCAGATAACGGTCCTCTTCAGCACACCAGCGAGAAGCCAGTTTCCCAGTACTTCGGTCCACAAGTACCGCATTAAGATCAGGTAATAAAGGCCAGCCACTCTCTATAGGGAGTAGTGGGCCGTGCGGTTCATAATTGGTGTTATCCTCATCACTCTGCCCACCCATGTAGACTCGCCGCATAAAGGAAGCCCATACGGGTGCTGCCAGCCCACCTCCAGTGGCCTGCCGTTTACCGGGACCTAGTGAGAAGATCGGGATGGGTGTGTCCATCCCAAACCAGACAGTCGCAAGAAGATTTGGAGTAAAACCTGAGAACCAAACATCGGTCCCATCATTCGTAGTACCTGTTTTACCTCCGGCTGAAACTTGATATGGAAGCCCACCTCGAACACGGATAGCATTGTAACCGGTGCCACGTATCACTACGTCCTCAAGCATTGAAACCATGATTCTGGACACCAGGCTGTCTAGGACTTGAGTACGTTCCGGTTGTGGCTCCCAAATTATCACACCCTCAGAGTCCTCCACTCGAAGAATAGGGAATGGTCTAACTTTGGTTCCAAGGTTTGGGAAGGTTGAGTATGCTTCGGCCATCTGTATTGGGATTACCTCAGATGCACCGATGGTCGTAGAAGGAAACCGTTCGATCTCAGTCTGAATACCCATACGTCGGGCAGTTTGAGCGACAGTTTCGATACCGACCTCCTCCCAGCCAACCTTGATCGCGATCATATTGGTTGAGGTATAGAGCCCTTCTCGCATAGTCATTGGGCCTTTGAACTCTCCGCCAAAATTAGCTGGTCGCCAGTCCTCACCGCTGACCTGTGGGTAGACTACCGGTGCATCAACCACGACGTGTGAAGCAGGAATTCGACTAGCTATCGCTGCAGTATAAACAAAGGGTTTAAAGGAAGATCCGGCCTGGCGGTTAGCGAGTCGTGCACGATCAAACTTCGACTGCTCAAAATCTCGTCCACCTACCATTGCTTTGACGTGTCCGGTAACGGGATCTAATGCGACGAAAGCACCCTGCAAGTAGGGTGTTGATCCCGAGAACGCTTGGACCGTATCAAAGTCAGAGTAGTAGGGGTGTTCGAAGTGAGTGCTATCAGCTTCGATTGCCCTCCAACCTTCCTCCATCGACACTTTTGCTGCTTGCTGCATCTCCACGTCAAGGGTTGTATAGACGCGAAGTCCACTCCGATAAATCTCATCTCCAAAACGAGAATCGAGGATCTGTCTTACCCACTCCTCGAAATAGGGGGCGAGAGAAGTGACACTTCCAGTTGGCTCACTCTCAGGCAGTGGGAATTTTTTCCAGCGTTCAGCCTCATCCCTTTCCAGATGGCCTTCTGCAGCCATCCGTGTCAGTACCAGATCTCTGCGTGCCTTTGCTCGGTCGGGGTAGCGAAATGGATCGTAAACACCAGGCCTATTAAGAATTGCTGCCAGTAGTGCTGCTTCCGCGATATTAATCTCAGCTATGTTTTTCCCGAGATAATTGCGTGCGGCATTCTGGAATCCGTAGCCGCGTCCCATATAGATCTCATTAAGATAGGCCTCGAGTATTTGGTCCTTTGTGTAGGCCCTTTCAAGGTCTAGCGCGACTCGGACTTCCTTCATTTTACGCACGTAGCGCCGTTGAAAACCAATTTCGTCGAAGAGATTTCTCGCCAACTGCTGAGTGATCGTGCTACCGCCGCCAAGATTACGGAAAGTCAAGACTCCGAAAGCCGCGCGAGCAATGCCAAATGGATCAAAGCCCGAATGTTGATAGAACCGTTTGTCCTCGATCGCGGTTACAGCTTGAGGGATGTACTCGGGTAGTACATGAAGTGAAATAGGAGTTCTCCGCTCATATCCGATCTCAGCAATTTGCCGACCATCATGGGCAAGGAGCTTGCTAGTTTGCTCATGTTCGAACGTTCGGATTCGTGCTATAGACGGGCAGGTATCACCGGCGCAAATATTCTGCCAGGATCCCCGTACTACGCCAACTGCACCGGCTAGAAGGAATGATCCGGCTAGCAGGTAGTTACGTGGCCTCCAAAGTGGCATAAGCCGTGATAGGCGTTTGCCTCCTGCCTTTGGCCTTTTCTTGGAATTTTCTTGAGCCGTCACTTATCGGTCCTAGGTGTAGACAGAACATCGTCAACACAGAAGTGCAAGCTTGATGCCAGCATTCTCGACTCACTCAAGCTAGCTCACCTCTAGGTTAGGACTCAAGAACAAATTACGAGTACAGGAGTCTTGACCTCAATTGTTAGGCGAGCGAAGCTCTTGACCAGTTACGTGGGCACTAAGGTGCCGGGCTGAATCCCACCCAATATGACCATCAAGATTGATATCGGCGTTCCAGGAGAGAGCTACCCAGCACTCGTAGGTGCCGGACTCCTCGAGCAGCTTCCCCATATTCTTGATGAGTACGCACCGTCTTATCGGTATGCTGTGATCTCTGATGACCGAGTAGGTCCTCTGCACGCTAGAGGAGTTTTGGAACGGTGCAGATCAAGCGGAAAGAAGGCTGAACTATACTCATTCCCAGCTGGTGAAATCTCGAAAAGCAGGAAGAATTGGTCGAAGCTTACTGACAGTCTCCTAGACGCTGGGTATGGACGTGACACCTCCATCATAGCCGTGGGTGGAGGGGTGGCTGGAGATCTAGCTGGGTTCGTGGCGGCAACGTTCCTAAGAGGTGTACCCCTTGTACAGGTCCCAACGACCTACCTGGCGATGATTGATGCAGCGATTGGTGGGAAGGTCGGCGTGGACACTCGAGCCGGAAAGAATCTCGTTGGAGCATTCTACCCACCCAAGTGTGTGATCGCTGACCCTAATGTGCTGGCAACGCTTCCAGATGATCAACGTTCTGCCGGACTTGTTGAGGCGTTCAAGCATGGTGCAATCCTAGATGCTGAATATTACGATGACTTGCGATCGAACGTGGATCTGCTTCTGAGTGCCGATCCTGAGGCTGTGAAAGTTGCTGTTGCCAACTCTATTCGACTTAAGGGAGCGGTTGTTACACAGGATGAGCTAGAAAATGGGTACCGGCAGATCCTGAATTTTGGACATACCCTAGGCCATGCTTTTGAGGCAGCATCGAGATATAGCCTTGGTCATGGTGCTGCAGTAGCCGCCGGTATGGTCATGGAAGCGGAGCTTGGTGAACGTCTCGAAGTTACAGAAAGTGGCACGAGTAAGGCTTTGTCTTCAGGACTGGAGGATCTTGGCCTTGGCCTCGAGACGCTTCCTGAACTCGACCCTGAGGTGGTCATGAGTTTTCTGAACTCAGATAAGAAGGCACGGTTAGGTCGCCCTCATTATGTCTTACTTCGCCGTATCGGGGAGGTTGAGGACACGGGAGGATGGAGCCGGGAGGTTCCCGAGTCCTTAGTCCGAGAGATTATCTATAGCCTTCTGGGCCCCAAAAGCCTTATATGAAGAGAATAACCGTTAGTTTGAAAACCAGTAGATAGTCTATAGCGATCCGAGACTCTATTTGGTAGGGTGGATGGACAACGTTATTATCCTTTTGGCTTTCGCCTGTATCCCCTAGAGGTTAGGACTCAATCAAGGTCCTATACGGCGGTACTAGAGGTCGCTGCAGTCGACTCGATCGACGAGTTACCCAGGAAAGCCAGAAGCACTTGGATTGTTTCCGCGGATGGTGCGATCGCAATAGGTCAACAGATTCTGGACTCGTTTTGCGAGATTCTCGTAAGTAATAAGACTCCTGATCTCATTCCCTTCATTGCGATCTGCCGGATACGGATTCGGCCAAGACGCGATGGATTGATTTCTCCCACTTTGTATAGTCGGCGAGTTGATCCATCGGACGGGAGCGCGGTACCCATGGTGGGTACTCCCGGAAGGCTTCCCTGACCCTGTTGGTGATCCAACGATGCGAACGGGGTGGGGAGGTCTCGCGAAAAGACAATTTAGTTTTGCGAGATAAAACTCAATGAGTACACCGTATACCAAAGCCCCCCATCAGGGGGGGTTGGGCCCAGCAGGCTCAGATTCTATCCATGCTGCACTGCTCATCGATTTCGACAATGTCACGATGGGTATGCGCAGCGATCTCTCCAAAGAGCTCAAGACCCTTCTCGATTCAGATGTAATCAAGGGTAAGGTGAGCGTCCAACGTGCTTACGCTGATTGGCGGCGGTATCCCCAGTATATCGTGCCGCTATCAGAGGCCTCAGTTGATCTCATTTTTGCTCCCGCTTATGGGAGTAACAAGAAGAACGCAACTGACATCCGTATGGCGATTGATGCGCTCGAGTTGGTCTTTATTCGGCCAGAGATTGGAACCTATATCCTTCTCACAGGGGACTCAGACTTTTCCAGCTTAGTTCTTAAGCTCAAGGAGTATGGCAAGTACGTCATAGGTGTGGGGATTCGGGAGTCTAGTTCGGACATCCTGGTACAAAACTGTGATGAGTACTACTCCTACACGAGTTTGACTGGCCTGACCAAGACCACTGAATTAACCCAAGCCGCTCGTGATCCATGGATCCTTGTCAATGAAGCCCTGAAGAAGATGGTGTCACGAGGTGACGTCATGCGTTCGGATCGCCTCAAACAGGTCATGCAGGAGCTCGACCCCCTCTTTAATGAGCGGGGCATGGGGTTCAGTAAGTTCAGTAAGTTCTTAGCGGAGGCCTCCTCGAGAGGTTTAGTGGCGCTAAAGAAGCAGGAGAACGGCCAGTACGAGGTTAAACCTCCTTACCGGGGTCAGTCGAGTCAGGAAGAAGCGGGTGACAAACCGGCCCCTGATCGTGGCCGGAGACAGAGAAGCCCCAAGCCCCGACACTCTGCCGAAAGCCTTGATCAGCCTAGCTCGCAGGGTACTAGAAGCACGGATGATCCGCTGAAAGAAGCTTATCAACTCCTTGTTTCAGTCCTAGAGGACTTCCGTACTTTGGGGCGTGAGCCAGTGCGGGACTCCGATTTAAAACGAAAGATGCTCAAAAAGAATGCTGACTTCGATGAGGCTGAGCTCGGCTTTCCGAAATTCTCCCGCTTCCTTGTTCAAGCAACAGAGCATGGCGTCATTTCCACTGATAGGACTGAGCGTGGGAATTTTGAAGTATCTCTTCCAGACGCTCATGCAGAGAGCGAGGCAACTGATGACATCTCTCTTGATGCGACGGTTGTGGAACAAGAAGCTACATCGATCGTCGAAGTAGTTCCTTCAAGTTCTCCGGACTCTGGCTTACGTCTGGGTCCGCGTCGCGGGTCAACTCGCCGACGAGGGGGGGAAGACCTGCCGCAGCTGTTCGAAGGTCAGGCCGCTGGGACATCTATACCGTTTGAGACTGACTCGGAGACCCTTTCTGGTGAAGATTTTAGTGCTTCGAGTATCGGATTACCGACGGATCCCCAGGCAATCGTGCGGTATCTGGCACATCGGTACAAAGGGGTGGGACAGAAGACAGCGGAGACCTTGGTCGAGCAGTTCGGACCCGCACTTTTCCAGACTCTTCGTGATGACCCAGAAAGTGTTAAGGCTGCCTTGCCCAGTAATCGAGGTGAGCAGGTGCTTTTAGCATGGAAAGCTGACTACGCTCGCCGGACTTCTGATGGCACGAAGGAGGCTGGAAACCGTGGCGGTCGCGGTCGTAGAAAGTGACAACCTCTTATTTGATATTGTGAGTGAACGTGGGGTTGGATTGTCAGATATGTTGTCCAGAGAGCAACCACGGTGGGATGGGTCGCTCCCAGCCCAAGGTTTCCCCAGGGGATTCTTGAGCAAGCCTGTCGTCGAAACATCCTGTTAACTGTTAAGGGGGACTCGCGGAATGATTGATCCGAACTGGACTTCAGTTCTACCTCCTGTGCTTGCAATTGTGCTCGCGATTTGGACAAAGCAGGTCTACCTATCGTTAGCTGGAGGCTTATGGCTCGCATGGACAATGCTTTCAGAATGGAATCCTCTTTCGGGAATAGCTGCCTCGATCCAGGGAGCGGTTGATGTTTTAGGTAGTGATGCCCAAGTGATTCTGTTCACCCTCGTCATCGGAGCTCTGATTGCTACAGTTGAGGCGTCCGGTGGGGTGAGAGGCTTTGTGCGCTTCTTGGAAAGAAACAAGTGGGTCAATTCTGCTAAGAGATCTCAGTTACTCGCTTGGCTCACAGGGATGGTAATCTTCATCGAGTCGAATATCACAGTTTTGGTGGCTGGTTCGGTCGCACGTCCGCTGTTTGACCGGTATAAGAGTTCCCGTGAGAAGCTCGCGTACATTATCGACTCGACTTCTGCTCCAATCTGCATATTGATTCCGATGAACGCCTGGGGTGCCTATAACCTGGGTATCCTTGAGGGATTGGGCGTAGAGAATGCTTTGATGGTTTTCTTGAATTCAATCCTCCTGAACTTCTATGCGATTGCTGCAGTTCTGGTAGTCGTAGCTGTGATTTTATGGGGTATTGATATCGGACCCATGAGGAAGGCAGAAGAGCGCACGCTTCGTGGTGAACTTCTTTGGCCAGACTCCACGCCGATGATCGATGAAGAAATACTATCTCCGACTCCCATCGAGAAGGTCGAGCCGCATGCGTTCAATATGATAGTTCCTATAGCTGGTATGGTTCTATTCATGCCGCTGGGATTGTATATCACTGGGGGAGGGGACCTTTCGACCGGATCCGGATCGACAAGTGTCCTATGGTCGGTTTTGTTCGCGCTGGGCCTCTCATGGATTATGCTTCTTATTCAGGGCGCATTTAGCACAGAAGAGCTAGTAAAAATAGGACTCAAGGGTGCCGGAGGGCTTATGCCACTTGCCCTCATTCTTCTGTTGGCACTCGCCTTAGGAGATGTCGTCGATGTGCTGGGGACAGGTGTATATGTCGCACAAGTTACGGCGGGTACCATGCCTAACTACATCTATTTACCTCTCATCTTTTTAGTTTCAGGAGGTATAGCGTTTTCGACTGGAACAAGTTGGGGCACATTCGCGATCATGTTGCCTATCGCAGTACCAGCGGCGGCAACTCTTGGCCTTCCACTCGCACCTTTTGTAGCTGCCACGCTTTCTGGGGGCGTATTTGGAGATCACTGCTCTCCGATCAGTGACACTACGATCATTTCATCAATGGCAGCTGCTACTGATCATATAGATCACGTTCGCACACAATTACCCTACGCGCTGATCGGTGGAGCGATTGCAACGCTGGGTTTCGGGCTACTCGGGGCGACACTTTAGTAGATGCTTAACAACGGAGGAACAGATCCATTGAATGTTATCGTTTGTATCAAAAGAGTTCCTGATACTGAAGCCCATATACGGATTGATGAGACTGGCACGGATATCAAAAATAGTGGCGTCAAATACATCATCAGCCCTTATGACGAGTTCGCAATCGAAGCTGGATTGCGTGTAAAGGAGAAGATGGAGGGTGGTGAAGTTAGCCTGCTCACAGTTGCTACGAGTGAGGCACAGGAGACGCTTCGTAATGGCTTAGCTATGGGTGCTGATAAGGCAATACTCCTCAGCGCTGATTCATATATGGATGGTCTAGGAACCGCCAAGGCCCTCGCTGCTCAGCTTAGAGATTCGGATGCCCAACTGATTTTATTTGGAGTTAAGGCTGCAGGAAGTGACCAACAACAGGTTGGGCCGATGGTCGCAACGCTACTTGGTATTCCGTGTGTAACAGAGGTTTCTTCGTTCGAGTTTGGAGAGGGAGTTGTTACATGCCAAAGGGAGATTGAAGGGGGTATAGAGGTCGTCGAAGCTGATTTGCCTGCAGTGCTAACAATTACCAAGGGTGAATATGAACCTCGCTATGCATCCTTAAAGGGAATCATGGCTGCCAAGCGAAAGCCGCTGGAAGAGCGCGAAGCCGAATTGAGTCAGCCGGGTATCCATATTGAACGGCTCAGCGAGCCTACCATTCGCGAATCCGGTTGTGTTCTAGAGGATAGTCCTGATGCAGTGGTTGAACTTGTGCGGCTGCTCAGGGAAGAGGCAAATGCTCTTTAACGCTTTTTCGAATAAATACTAAACACATAAGTAGGAGATACTTGATATGGCAGACGTCCTCGCTTTCGTAGAACAGCGAGAAGGGCAAACAGGTGGCGGAGCCCGTGAAGTTGTCAGCGTGGCGGCTCAGCTAGCTAGTGAAATTGGTGGCTCAGCTAATGCCTTGGTTCTGGGTGGTCCGGGTTTAACGTCTGCGGCCGAAGGACTCTCCACTGCTGGTGCGACATCGGTGGCAGTTGCGGAGCATGAAGCGCTATCCGAGTACAACCCAGAAGCCTATTTGCCAATAGTTATAAATCATGTTAGAAGTGGAAATTTTAGAGCCTTGATTTTCTTGGCAAGTAGTCTTGGAAAGGATTTGGCCCCGAGGGTGGCTGCGGAACTTGATGTCCCGCTAGGGTCAGATGTTACCGGCATGGAAGTCCAAGATGGAGTACCTCTGTTTACTAGACCTGTATACTCAGGGAAGGCATTTACCAGGTTTTCCATTGATGCGGATCCAGCGATAGTCACCATTCGGCCAAATGTTTTTCCTGTGAGTGATTACGACTCCGAGATCGAGGTATCCAAGTTCGTCCCTGACGTAGACCCTGAAACATGGTGTGCGCGTGTAATTGAGCGGAAAGGTGTGACGGAAGGTGCGATTGATGTCTCTGAAGCTGCGGTGGTTGTATCAGGGGGACGTGGACTAAAGGATCCTGAAAACTGGGGGGTGCTTGAGGAACTGAGGGATGCGATCGGTCCAGACACAGCACTTGGCGCATCTAGAGCGGTCGTAGATGCAGGATGGAGAACACATGCGGAACAAGTTGGCCAGACTGGGAAAACGGTCGCCCCAAAGCTGTATATCGCAGTTGGAATCTCTGGAGCCGTCCAACACTTAGCCGGTATGCGCACCTCTCAGACGATCGTAGCAGTAAACCGAGACCCAGACGCTCCGATCTTCAGTATGGCGGATTATGGGATTGTCGGGGATCTCTTTGAGGTAATCCCTCGCATGACTGAGGCGATCAAGGCACTCAAGTCCGAAGATTAACAGAGAGAGTTGCTATTTCGTAGAGAAGTCACTCTTAGCGTAACTCTCTGCAGCCGGTGTATCAGCTAACAGTATCACATCGACGCTGCCGCCCTTAGCGATCTCGGTCTGGTTCTCTGATATCACGGCGAGCCCCTCAGCATCTGCTAGAGTGCTCACGAGACCTGAACCCTGTGGTCCTGTGATGTAAGCTTTAGGAGGCACCGTGGATGAGTCCAGCCGAACACGCAGGAAATGGCTGAGTTCACCGGGCCCCTTGAGAGGTTCAGCGGCCTCACAACGAAGACTCCGTCGGAAGATCTTTTTGTGGCCACCCATTGCCAGCAGAAATGGACGGACGAACAGTTCGAAGGTAACAAATGCGGACGTGGGATTTCCTGGGAGGCTGAAGACCGCTTGATAGGTGTCTCCGCGGGGAAGCCGTCCAAACCCGAAGGGGCTTCCAGGTCGTATACGGACTCGCCAGAAGTCTTGCTCAAATCCGAATTCTTCTAAGATCGTCTTGACTAGATCCGCCTCTCCCATCGAAGCACCACCGATAGTGATAAGGACATTGGCGTCAGCGGCGTTAGATATTCGTTCCCGGAGAATTTCCGGATCGTCTGAAGCGATCCCTAACAAAAGAGGAATCGCAGAAGCACCTGCGACAGCGGCAGCGAGCATTGGGCCATTCGACTCTGGTATCCCCTCTCCTCGTTGAACATCCTCGTATCTCTCTGGTGTTCTAAGTTCATCACCAGTTGGAAGTATGCCGACAGAAGGCTGCTTTACCACCGGAACGTTTTCCATGCCGAGCGCTGCCAGCAACCCTACTGTTGTTGAAGTGACCGTGGTACCGGCCGCCAGGACTCGGTCCCCCAGCTTCATATCCTGCCCGGCAGGGCGAATGTTCCTTCCTTTGTCACGGTTGCTGAGGACACTCACTATTCCCGGTGTCTGTTCCGAGTCAGTGTCTTCAACTCGGATAACTGAATCAGCTCCTGGTGGTATTGGAGCACCAGTCATTATCCGTATCGCTTCTCCTTCTCCTACACTCGACCCAGGCAGGTCTCCTGCATGAAGCACACCTGTCACCGACAATCCAACAGGGGTTGAAGTTCCAGCATTCGAAATCTCCTCTCCACGAACTGCATACCCGTCCATCGCGCTGTTATCCCAAGGAGGAAGTGTCGCACGGGCCACTAGGTCTTGAGATAGGGAGCGACCGAGACAATCCTGGACTGGTAATTCTTCAGATAAAAGCGGTTGAGTCGAGGAGAGGATTACTTCTATAGCTTGATTTAGGGTCAGCCAGTCTGCTAAGCGAACTTCGAAACGAGTCTCCTGTTTCTTCACCGGACAGGTACTACCAGCGGAAGAGTGCTGTAATAGAGAAACTGAGTCCTTGTATCCATTCTGCTTTCTCTACTCCCTCAAACCCACGCGCTGAATCACTGAACCCAGGGGGTGTACCTAGCCTAGATAGAGAAAAGAGCCCGTCCCCACGAAGTGCCAATTGATCACTCAAATACCAGTGAGTGCTCAGGCCAAGTGAGCCGACAAAGGTCTTACCCAACTCGAAGCGGTCAGCGGCATCTAGGGTTTCTTCAACTGGGTCCTGTTCAGCCGTGTCAAACGCGATTCCACCACCCAAGATCAAGGAGGGGCTTAGGCCGTGCCAGGCACGGTGGCCCGTTAAGCTGAAGCGAAGGTTCGCATCAATTTTCGCCAGCATGACGTCTGCAGAGCCGATCACCCGATCTCCCTCATCTCGGCCCGGACTTACGATGTCCCGTTCGCCTTGAACGACTCCGACGACTCCTTCCAGTGATACTGGACCACTCACGTGCACACCATATCGACCTCCAAGGAGGAGACCGCCTTTGGGTCCGTACCCGAAACGTCCCGTTGAAAATGTTACCTGGCCAGCGAACGGCCCCGATTCCTGTGCCCGCTCTAAAAATCGGTATACTGAGGGTACTGTCTGAGCCTCCCCCTTGCCCTTGATGAGCAGGGGAAATATCAGATGAGCCAAGATGAGCGCGTGGAGAAATATGCGCATGGAGGGGCTTCTCTCCTCTCCCGCGGTTGAATTGATTAACAACTGACTAAAACGCTTGAACGCTCCTGTAACACCGCCAAACTGTGATCGTTTCAGCTTCGACATCCAACTTAGCATAGAGTGCCTTCAGGTGGTTAGGCTTCATCGTTCTGAAATTCATTCTCAGGCGAGTGGGCTAGCCTGGCTAACGTGAGGCCTGCCAAGATCACTGTTGCTCCTATTAGCTGGAGGACGGTGGGGACCTCTCCGAGCCAAATCCAAGCAGTAATGAGTGCGGCTACGGGTACCAAGTTCGAGTACACTGCTGTTTTGTTATTGCCGATACGTTCAACCGCTCGATACCAAAGAAGGTAGGCGAGCCCAATCCCTAGCAAGCCGGCGTACGTAACACCTATCCACGCTTCTGGGGTTATTGCCCTTAAGTCAGTCCTGATTAAGCCTGGAAGGCCCATTAAGAAAATGATTGGTGTGGCAACCCATAAAGTCCACGCAGTTACGCGGAGTGCCCCATAGCGGGTGACTGGCTTTCGTCCCCCAACTGAGTACATCGCCCACAGCACTGAGGCGATCAAGATGAGTAAATCTCCACGCATAGTTGAGCTACCAAGAGTTACGGCATCACGGCTACCCGTGATCACCATAAATATTCCTATCAAGGTCCCTGTCACACCGATCATGGCCCAGCCTCCAGGACGTTCATGTCCAGCCACGCTTGAGAGGAAGAGTGTCCAAACTGGAGTCGTAGCCAGCAATAGGCTCGCATTTCCGGCAAAAGTCGAGTCGACCCCAAAGATGAAGCAGAGTTGGTACGCAACATTACCCAAGAAACCAAGGGTGATGATACGACGTAAATCTTCTGGATCTGGCTTTGATACACCATCGAGCCGGCGGACTAGGATCCATAAAGCAATGGCCGCCATAGGAAAGCGGAGTGCATTGAGTGCTAAGGGATCGAGCTCAAGCAAAAGTACTTTGAGGACTGAAAAATTGACCCCCCAGATCAAAACGATCAAAAGAAGTCCCAAGTCAGTCGTGATATCCCTTTTAGGGATCTCCATCTAGATACCTCGGTCCCAATAGGGGCCGTTGTGGGAGGTGAACCGAAGCCACTAGTTTGGGTTGTGGCGCAGAAAAGTACTTGTAAGAACTCCAGTGTCCACATTTACGACCTTTTTCCGGGATACCGAGGCCAATTCAATAGTCATCATGAGACAGTTTGCAGATCACCAAGGGAACCAGTGGACAGCCAGCGTGAGCAGGGCAGATGGACCCGACTACAAGGGTCGATATGTAATGGTACTTGAGAACGACTCGGGCCAAAGTATCGCTTTAGAGGATATCCGCTGGAACACTGAGAAGACTGCTTACAGGACCCTACAAACCATGTCAGATGTTGAACTTCGGAGACGCCTCCGATCCGCTGCAGGTCGGAGTGCTGCGCAGGAATCTGCTAGCACCTGACTCTGAGATTGCCAGCTTGCACCTGATTAGCTGCCGCCACCTCGCTGTGGAATCGTCAGCCACTGTCCTGCTACAATCCGGTTCGGCTCGATCCTTGGGTTGGCTCGCAGCATTTCATTTAGGGTAAGGCCGAAGCGATAGGCGATTGCAGAGAGATTGTCACCTGAGACTATCTGATACCGTTGTGGACTCTGAGCCGATGGTACTGTTCTCTCGTCGATTTTCTCAACTCTGGCATTAGGTCCACGTTCGGGACTGCGCACGAATTCGGCCAATCGTGCTCCTACAAGGTTCTCTACACGCTTTGCGCGGGTAGTAGATGGTGTTCCATTCAACAGGATTGAGAATGCTAGCCTTTCTTCGTCACGTGAACGAACGATACCACTGAGTGCTGAGACTCCTTCGATGGTCCCGGTTTTAGCGCGCAGATTACCAGCCGCAGCAGTTTGGTACATTCTTCTAAGCTCACGGCGAGTACCAGCCTGTGGCAGAGAAGCCCAGTAATGATCCCATGTTTCTGTTTTTGCCATGCGTTGTAGAAGGCTGACGAAAGTACCGGCGCTTGTCCGGTTCCCAGCTGCAAGACCAGACCCGTCAAGTTGAACTACTCCTTCCATTGGTACACCGATTTCAGTCAATGCTGCTGAGACAGCTCGAGCACCAGCTTCGGGGCTCCCCAACCCTTCTTGTGTGCGACCCATAGTCCGGAATACAAGTTCAGCGAAGAGGTTGTTACTCCTCTTGTTTATCACAGAGATGTATTCGCTGAGCGGAGCCGAATTGTGTTTTGCTAGTATGCGGACTCGGGATCGTTCATGATGAGTTGGAGAGGTGATCGTGGTTAGTATAGAGTTTTGTGGCGACCTCACTACTCGGATATCACCTAGAATACGAATTCCCCGTTCTAATAGTACGTTACGGAACACAGAAGCAGTGAAGTGTGGGGGAGATGAAACAGTCATTTGGCGCCAAGCATCTCTGGCTCCGAGTGCGATGCCTCCTTCGATCCGAATAGGGTTCGAAGGATATTCCCGTAAGATTGCCAAATGAGGTCTAGTTCCTCTAGGAGATGTGATGGCTAGGTTACGCACATCCAGGCCTGCATTCTCCGGTATGGTATGTACCTCCGGCCTAGATCCTGCGCGTCCTGAAGAGGCCACACGGAAGGACACAACATTTTCGTTGAACGAGAGTGCTGAAACAGGCGCTGCGAAATGATCATTCAGGTCCC
Organism: uncultured Gemmatimonadales bacterium; assembly: GCA_913045345.1. Classification (GTDB taxonomy): domain Bacteria; phylum Gemmatimonadota; class Gemmatimonadetes; order Longimicrobiales; family Gaopeijiaceae; genus UBA1142. The sequence goes on along the minus strand of CAJWPN010000022.1, from coordinate 8,067 downwards.
TGGGGTCCCATGAGTAAGGACGAAGGGGTCCTGGAAGGTGTGAAGCGTCAGCCACAAGATCACCCCTTACGGTCTTGATACCGGAGTCTTCAAGCTGATCCGCAAGTAGTTCAAGAACATACTCTCTTTCTTGAAAAAACAGATCAGAGATTCCAGGGTCGCCAGTACCGTATAGCACAAGATCACCTTGAAGGACATCATTGGCGATGTCGGAATCAGAGAGCAAATATGTTTGGAATCGAAAGTCCGGTCCGAGAATCCTTAGAGCTGCGGCTGTGGTAAGCAATTTCACGTTTGATGCTGGACTCAGAGCAGAATCCGGAGACTTCGAAAAGAGCGTATCACTCTGGTCAAGTGAGACGACGAGTACCCCCCACCTGGCATCCCTCCAGCTGTAAGCATCCAGCATTTGCGAAAGGTCTGCCTGCAACTCGGTTATTTCTTGTGCTTCGGTTGGCTGACTTTCTAGGACTACAAGTGAAAACGACAATCCCAGGAGGAATCTCAGCGCAGGTGACTTCACGCTGTGACCGAGGGGCTCATAGTGGTCTGTGGATCAGGCGCGGATAGGGCCGGGTCCACCTTCGGGGACGCAGGTCGTACAGTATCCGGTCAACTCCAAACTGTAACCGATAACCTGAAAGTCTGCAGCCTTCCCACTAAGGGATTGGATTTCCGGGCCTGCAACTTCTCCGGGGATATCTGTTATGCACCCGCACGCTAGGCAGCGCGAATGGTAATGAGGGTCCATTCGTCCATCATAACGAGCCGAGCCATCACTGTAGTTGAGCTTGACCGCAAGACCACAACCGACAAGAGTTTCGAGACTCTTATACACTGTCGCGAGAGAAATCGCATCTAGATCAGAGCGGACAGCTGAGAATACTTCATCTGCTGTAGGATGAATATCCGTGCTAGAGAGGTAGCGATATACGGCGGCCCGTTGTTCGGTAAACCGCTGTCCATTGGACTTCAGGGCACGGCGTAATTGCAGGTCGGTATTCTCATGAATCATAGGAATACTTTATCGGTCCTAACGAAATGATGTCAACTACGTGATGCGCGATTTGATTGGTTTCACAAGTGTGAAGTTTATGGGTTGCCTAGCTCCCATAAGCGACAAGGGTTGCTGATGAGGGCGGTCTAGGCAGATTCTTTTCCAGTAGAGCTCTGGAATTGTCCCACATGCCGCAGAAGAAGGATCTCTGATGAGTAAAGACGCCGGTACGCTTGATGCCCTTCTAACTGAAGACCGCCGCTTTTCTCCGAGTGAGGATTTTCGGACTCGTGCTGTGGTTAGTGATGCGGATATCTATGAACGAGCAAATACGGACCGTGAATCCTACTGGGTGGAGTGGGCAGAGCAGCTAGACTGGTTTAGACGCTGGGATTCTGTCCTAGAGTGGCAACCTCCCCATGTGAAATGGTTCGTGGGTGGGAAGCTTAACGTTGCTTACAACTGTTTAGACCGACATCTAAACAGCTCTCGCTCTGATCAAGCCGCTCTTATCTGGGAGGGAGAACCAGGAGATACGAGAACTTACACATATGCTCAGTTACATGATGCGGTTTGTCGTTTTTCAAATGTGCTGAAAAATCTGGGTGTAATTCGTGGGGATCGCGTCACTATTTATTTACCTATGATCCCGGAGGCAGCTATTGCTATGCTAGCCTGCGTTAGGATCGGAGCGATCCATTCCGTGGTATTCGGGGGCTTTAGCCCCGAATCACTGGCTGACCGGAATAATGATGCTCAAGCCAAAGTGCTTATCACCGCTGATGGTGGCTGGCGAAGGGGTGGCATTGTTCCTCTCAAATCTAATGCAGATGAAGCTCTCCTAAGCTCACCTACGGTAGAGAACGTTGTCGTAGTTAAGCGAGGTGGTGAATTAAGCGAAAAAGTTGGTGCAGAAATGCTGGAGGGCAGGGATCACTGGTACCATGACCTCATGGCCGAAAGTTCGGCTGATTGTCCAGCTGAGGAAATGGATGCCGAAGACGTGTTATTTATCCTTTATACGTCGGGTACGACCGGCAAACCGAAGGGAGTAGTTCATACCACGGGAGGCTACTTGACACAGGTGGCCGCTACCACCAAGGCTGTGTTCGATTTACAAGATGATGACGTCTACTGGTGCACAGCAGACGTGGGGTGGATTACTGGGCACAGTTACATCGTTTATGGACCGCTCGCCAATGGGGCCAGGGTCTTCATGTATGAGGGGGCTCCAGACACGCCTGATCGAGGACGCTTTTGGGAGCTTTGTGAGAAATATGCGGTCACTGTTTTCTACACGGCGCCAACAGCGATCCGTGCGTTTATGCGCTGGGGGGATGATTGGCCGGCAGGGCATGACCTGTCTAAGCTCCGCCTACTAGGGACAGTTGGTGAACCCATAAATCCAGAAGCATGGGTTTGGTATCACGAGAAGATCGGCGGAAGCTCATGCCCTATTGTCGACACATGGTGGCAGACAGAGACAGGGGCGATCATGATCACACCGCTGCCGGGGGTCACTGAAACAAAGCCAGGAACCGCGACTTCTCCGTTCCCTGGCATTGAGGCGACGATCTTGAACGAAGCGGGAGAAGTGGCAAGCGCCGGGTATCTTGCGATCACTTCTCCTTGGCCGTCTATGCTTCGTACCGTATGGGGTGATGACCAACGCTTTCGAGAGACCTACTGGTCTAAGTGGGATGGGATCTATTTCCCAGGTGATGGCGCAAAGAGAGACGAAGACGGCTATTTCTGGATTCTTGGACGAGTAGATGACGTTCTAAATGTTGCCGGTCATCGAATTGGTACGATGGAAGTTGAGAGTGCACTCGTCGATCATCCAGCCGTTGCGGAAGCTGCTGTAGTTGGTAAAAGCCATGAGATCAAAGGTCAGTCAATCGCAGCGTTCGTGACCCTGAAGGAGGGGGAGTCAGGTACCGATGAGCTACTGTCTGAAGTTCGCGAACATGTCGGGCATAAAATCGGGGCGATTGCCAAACCTGAGATCGTGATTTTCACAGCGGACCTGCCGAAGACACGTTCAGGGAAAATAATGCGACGTCTACTGCGAGATATTGCAGAGGGACAGGCCGTGGGAGATACGACGACTTTGGCCGACCCGAGTGTGGTTGCACGTCTGCAAGTGATGTATGAAGAGGAAGAATAAACTGGAGACGACTGATCTCTGATCTTTATGTGAGACCAGGTATTTATTGAGAAGTGCTAAGTTTCGTCTGCTAGTGCATCAAGGGTGGGCGGAGCAGGTTTAGAAGACTCCTGATCTGGCTTCTTTTTGACCTTCTTAGCTGGAACCCCAGCATAGACACAGTGCGGCTCAGTGCTCTTTGTAAGTATTGCACCAGCGCCAACCATAGAATCATCAGCCACATGCACACCAGCTAGAATTGTCGCGTGATAGGTGATTCGCGCCCCTCGTCCGATAACAGTTTTTGGTGTCTCCACGATGCGGCCATCAGCGATATCGTGCGTATGAGAATAAACGTTTGCGAAATCTGAAACTGACGAACCATCTCCTATCTCAATACCACCCCGGTCATCGAGAAGCACATGTCGGTGGATTACCACGTTGTCCCCGACGTCCAAATTGTAGCCGAACGACAACCGCACATGTGGGAATGCCTTGAAGTTTGCACCACAGCGACCAAAGACATGACCGGCAAGGATTCGTCTGAAGCGGATGCCGAGCTCCACATTTTCTCCTAGGTAACTGCGGTCGAACATTTCCCAGAGCCACAGGAGTGGCTTGCGTGGTGTATAGCGTTCTAGGTCGATGTCCTGATAGTACTCCGGCTCGAGTGTAACATTTTCTGGGTTCATCTGAGCCAATGCGACAGGGAGGAAATGAGTATCGTCGTTTTGAATCTGTGCATCACTTAGATGCGGGAAATAGATGTTGGTTAGAATACGCCGGCAGAGTTCATTTCGGTCACATTGTTCTGAGTCCAGTTCCTCTGATAACCAAGCCAGCCACTCAGAATAGACGGCTGATGTTTCGCTGGGGATTCCTACTGAACGCAGGGGTAAGAAAGGCATCAACGAATCTAGTCTAGATTATGGTTGTAGGTTCAACAGTATTTTGAATTATTGAACCGAAAATGGAAATATAAGCAGATCTATAAGGTGGCAGTATTAGGTGTATAGAAGTTTGCCCATCGACCTGAGTAATATGTTCAATACAGAATGAACCAGACCCGCAGGACTATCCGATGAGCCCGTTGACGCTCCGAAGCCCTGCAGATATCCTCTCCTATGGTAACAATCATGTTTTCTGTAGTGGGTTCGCGCCCGCCTTATGACGCTCTTATCTCAGGGCTTCAAGGGGCGGGCGCGTCTTATTGGGAGGGGTCGATAAGGGATGTCTGATGCCGCACCCCTACGGGGCCAAATTGTGAAAGAGGCCCTCACATTTGACGATGTTCTCTTGATTCCTGGACATTCGTTAATTCACCCGAAAGATACAGATGTGTCTTCGCGTTTGACACGTGAGATCTCTATTGAGATCCCGTTGCTCTCAGCAGCAATGGATACAGTTACCGAGTCGCAATTGGCCATCCAAATGGCGCGTGAGGGAGGCGTCGGGATTATTCACAAAAACCTCTCGCCCGAGGCTCAAGCAGAGGAAGTAGATCGTGTTAAGCGTTCTGAGAGTGGAATGATCCTAAACCCGATTACCCTCGCAAGAGATCGCAGTCTGAAAGATGCTCATGACCTGATGGCGAAGTTTTCAATTAGTGGAGTTCCCATTGTCGAAGATAATGGCCGACTGGTTGGGATTATTACTAACCGAGATCTGCAGTTTGAGCTTGATCTCAGTAAGTCTATAGAGCAGGTCATGACTTCTGACCACCTCATTACTGTTCCCGTAGGGACTACGCTTGACGAGGCGGAAACGATTCTCCATAAGCACCGCATCGAGAAGCTTCCAGTTCTAGATCAAGATGGAATCCTACAGGGACTAATTACTGTGAAGGATATCTTTAAGCGGCGCCAATATCCGAATGCCTGCAAAGACGAGCATGGACGCCTTAGGGTAGGCGCTGCAGTTGGAGCATCAAAGGTCGATATTGAACGTGCAGCTTTATTAGTCGAAGCTGGAGCAGACTTGATTGTGGTCGATACTGCTCACGGCCATTCCGAGGGTGTTCTCGAAGCGCTTGAGCGTGTGCGAGAGCGTTTTCCAGATACCCAATTAGTGGGTGGAAATGTCGGAACTTTAGAAGGGGCTCGGGCTTTGGTCGAGCGGGGAGTTGATGCCGTTAAAGTGGGTGTCGGTCCGGGTTCCATCTGCACTACCCGAGTGGTGACTGGTGTTGGTGTCCCACAGCTGACTGCGATCATGGATGCAGTCGATGGTGGGGATGGGTCAGTACCGATCATTGCAGATGGGGGAATCCGCTACTCAGGTGACATCGTAAAGGCTCTCGCAGCCGGAGCGGAGTCGGTGATGATGGGCTCGATGTTCGCTGGCACGGACGAAGCACCAGGTGAGAGCTTTCTGCTAGAGGGTCGACGATTCAAAACGGTAAGGGGCATGGGCTCCTTATCAGCTATGGAAGAGGGTTCGGCAGACCGTTACTTCCAGGAAAATCAAGGGAGCCAGAGCAAGCTGGTTCCCGAGGGGATTGAGGCCAGAGTGCCGTATAAGGGTCCTATTTCGGATACGATTTACCAGCTTGTCGGTGGTCTCAGGAGCGGGATGGGCTACTGCGGTGCTGCTTCTCTTGATGAACTTCGCTCTAGAGCTCAGTTCAGCCGGGTTACACCAGGAAGCCTCAGAGAGTCGCATCCTCATGATGTTACTATCACGAGGGAAGCCCCGAACTATCGTATGTAGGTGGATTGGCTACCGCCTAAATCCCTTTAGTTCCTTAGCTTTCTCCTTCTAGTAAGACACTAACCAAGCCATATTCTCTGACAGGCATTCTGTAAGAAAACCAACTACTCCAACACGTGAGTCCAAAGACATGATACGCAAGCCCCTACTCGCCATTGCTCTTGCTGCTTTTTTCGGTTGCGCGCCTCCGGAAGGTGAGGCCCAGCTCACAATGGCTCAGGCCCAAGCAGCAGTTGACGCCGCAGAGACTGAGGCTCGGGCGAATGACTGGAACCTGACGATCTTCGTTGCCGATGCTGAGGGAGTCCCGTTGTACCTGAGAAGAATGGACGGAGCTTCCGCGAGGACGACTGACGTAGTCATGAGAAAAGTCCACGTGGTCATAACGACCGGCGGAACGTCGGGAGCCTACGGGGAGGCACTCGCTGCTGGAACAGTCGACAGTATTCCCGGGGGCATCCATTATGAAGGCGGACTTCCAATATTTATGGATGGTGAATTTGTAGGTGCTATGGCTGCCAGCGGTGCGCGGGGTTCGGAGGATGCTCAAGCAGTGCGCGCGGGACTAGCTGCAATCGGAGCAACCTCTGAATCTGGAATGTAAAGTGATTGTAAATAAAGGACTTACAAATTTCTATCCGAACTATCGCATGTAGGTGAATTGGCTACCGCCTAAATCCCTTTAGTTCCTAAATTTTTCCCCGAAAAACTCCAGTAACTAAGCTACCAAGCATTCCCATTAGGCACCCTCTAGCGGAAGTAGAATGAAGCCAATAGGAATGCTCCCATAGTAACCATCCAGATAGCAATACCTTGCCCTTCAGTCTTTCCTTTCGTGCTCAGAAACTGAGCTGACCTTCACTTCATCTAGAGTCTCTCAGTCTTCCGGTACTAGGGGTCGCGCTCATCAGGCACTGGAAGGCTGGTGCTTGCGCGACTGCATAAACAGGTACGCACCTCCGAAACTGACGATCAGCGAGACGCCGAGATCCATGATGCTGCCGGGACCGAACTCAGCACCAGCCATCGTGGACACAGTCACGTACACAGCATGAAGATGGTCGATACTGATCCCGACGAGTATCGCTTTGGTCGCGGCTCCCAGCGGTTGCGATCGAACCATGAGGCAAATCACTGCCAATCCGAGGGCCGATCCCCCCAGATACAGATTCGCGGCCGACTCGGGGACAGCCGTGCTCGCGTAGAGAGCATCCATTACCGCTCGGGGCAGCACGAGGAGCATAAGGGCATACAACCCGTAAGTGACACCCGCAAACGTGAAGAGGTTCTTGACGTTCATGTTGGCAGCTTCCTTTTGCAGAAAATCTTTTTGAAATACATCTTTAGAGCATGAGGCGAATCCGACTGACAGCTCTGCTACTCCTCCTAGCGTGTGACAATCCCATGACTACTCCAGTAGCCATGTCGATCTCTATCTCACCTGCCGAACTGAGTTTTACTGCGATAGGTCAGACAGCTTCACTTGTTGCCACCGTGAAAGACCAGAATGGGGCACCAATGTCGGCCATGATTGAGTGGATGACAACGGATGAGTCTGTAGCCTCAATCTCCTCAGAAGGACCCGTAAGCTCTATCACGGTAACGTCTGTAGGAACGGGAACAGCAACGATTGTGGCCAGTTCACATCCTGTCGCAGTATCAGCAGCGGTGACGGTTTTTCAAGATTCAGGGGCTACCCCTACTTCCCCTTCGGCAGATAGGGGATAGTCCCGGCCGCGTCTGAGTCGTCGATGACGTGAAAGTTGCTCACGCTGCCAGCCTGACGAGCTGTGCCGAATTCGGCGTACGCCGGGTCGCTTGCGAACGCTTCAATCGCCTCCATTGAGGGAAAGGCCAGAAGCGCGATGATCGAGGCCCTAGAAGGCTCTCCCTCCACTGTGGTGATGTTCCCACTTCGGGAGAGGTATTTGCCTCCATGCTTGTGCACGATCTCGTGAACGTGCTCCGCATACCCAGGCACCCAAGCGTCGTCAGTCACTTCGATGTTGGCGATCAAGTACATGGTCATGGTCAAGATTCCTTTTTGTGAGGGGTGAGCCGAATTGATATACATCTGATAGCAGAGGCCAAACAAACGTATAGCACCTTGGAAAGGCTGACGTAGCAGTCCTACGGTTACGACATAGGGTACAACCCTGATTGAAATAACTATTCGCGGGGTTAATAGCAGTACCTTTCTGGTACCGGACCTACG
>CAJWPN010000021.1:0-32795 GCA_913045345.1 uncultured Gemmatimonadales bacterium | reverse complement strand
CTCCAGATCGTTAATCAACCAGCTAAACCAAGAGGCACCGTCAAAGGACTGGGGTCAATGCCAGGCAACACTGCTTCATTAGATATTGGGTGCCACTACATCCAGTCTTGACACGCGCTACGAATCGGAGCGACGGTGCGAATGTCATTTACCTTCTCGGGAGCAGTGCTGTGAAGCGAAGCGCATATCTACTGTCCTCTCTAGCGTTCACAGGATTAGTGATGTCTCCACCTGTCGAGACACAGGAAATTGCGAACGAATATAGACAAGTAGCTGACCGTCTTATTGATGCTTTGACTGAGAATCACGATGCCTATGAGAGACTGACCGAACTGGTTGATCGCTTTGGACATCGGGTTTCTGGCTCGGTGGCACTCGAGCAGGCAATCGACTGGATCATGGATGAGATGCAAGCTGACGGGCTCGAGAACGTTCGGGGAGAGACCGTCATGGTACCGCATTGGGTTCGCGGAGAAGAGTCGCTACAGATGATACTTCCACGACCGAAGAACCTGCCGATGCTCGGTCTCGGAGGGAGTATCGCAACACCCCCCGGCGGAGTTCGTGCGGAACTAATGGTAGTGAGCAGCTTCATAGAGCTAGAGCGGCGGGCGGAAGAGGCAAGGGGTCGCATTGTTTTGTTTGATGTTCCATTCACCAACTACGGCCAGACTGTCGCGTACCGAACGGGCGGTGCTTCAGCCGCAGCGCGTGCAGGTGCAGTAGCCAGCTTGATTCGATCTGTCACACCGTATTCTCAACAGACGCCACACACGGGCCAGATGAGCTATGAGGAAGGCATCCCACGCATCGCACACGCAGCGATAACACTGGAGGATGCGGAGCTTCTACACCGGATGGTTGATCGTGGAGAACGTGTTGAGCTGTTGCTTGAGATGAATGCACAAATGCTGCCAGATGCTCCTTCCAGAAATGTTATGGGCGAGATTGTTGGAAGCGAATATCCAGACGAAGTGGTAGTTCTAGGTGGGCATATTGATTCATGGGATGTAGGACAGGGTGCCATGGATGATGCTGGCGGAGTGGTTGCTGCTTGGGAGGCAGTCCGGATGATGAACGATCTCGGGCTAAGGCCTCGACGAACGGTTCGCGTTGTCGGTTGGACTAGTGAAGAGAATGGTGGACCAGGTGGTAGAGCATATGCCGAAGCTCATGCCGATGAATACCATGTACTCGCGATGGAGTCCGATGCGGGTGTTTTCGAGCCGCAGGGATTTGGGTTCACTGGTTCGGAGGAGGCGTTCGGGATGATCACTGAGATTGGGACCCTACTCACGCGGATCCATTCAGGGGCCATAAGCCGAGGTGGTGGCGGTGCAGACATTACTGCGCTCATGGAAACGGGTGTGCCTGGTATGGGTTTGCAGGTCGATGGAACACGTTATTTCTGGTACCACCACTCTGATGCAGACACGATTGACAAGCTTGACCCTGACGAGGTGGCGCGTTGTGCAGCGACGATGGCTGTGATGGCGTATGTGGTTGCGGACATGCCGGTGAGGCTGCCGCGATGACGCTACGCTGAGTAAATTCTTAGGATCAGGAAAAACAATTGGAGAGATCTGGAATGCCCGAAGCGAGGCACTCACTCAGAAAGCGCATAATTGGTGCGATGTTCCTTAACATCGATGTGTTTGAGGAGGTAGAACACGACAGAACTGCTACCGGTCAGGCCGCGACAGTCGTACTGATGGTTGCAGTCGCAAGTGGTATAGGTGCATCAGGGCTTGGGTTGTATGGGACCATGGTAAGTTCTGTAGGAGCACTGATCGATTGGGTTGTCTGGGCTGGAATCTGTTACGTAGTCGGGGATCAGCTCTTCGGCGGTAAGGCCACATGGGGTGAACTTTTGCGCACGCTCGGATTCGCTCAGACACCTGGATTGCTGTTGCTCCTGGTTCTTATCCCAGTACTACACGATCCCATCATCGTTCTTGTCCTGCTATGGAGTGCTGTTGCAGGCTTCATTGCGGTGCGTCAGGGACTCGATATCGGAAATGTCAAGACACTATTCACGATTATCTTGGCGACAGGTGTGGTTGGCTTTATAGAATGGATCCAACAAGTGCGAATACTCAGCGATCTTCCTTGACCCCCTTATAGAGTAGATCTCCGATGGAATTTGGCTGGAATCCATCGATGTGGGCTTCACCGGTTCCATTTGGAATGGGGCATGAGAAGCCGGGACATTTCCGAGACATGGCACGTACATGGTGGAAGAACCGGGATCAACTCGAATACGCGACGCGGATCCTCAAGGATGGTGTGTGCGACGGATGCGCACTGGGCACCACCGGAATCCACGATTTCACGCTTGACGGAGTGCATCTGTGTTCGATTCGGCTAGAACTCCTGCGTTTGAACACCATGGGTGCGCTCGACCCCAAGCATCTCAATGAGGTGGATTCTCTCGTTGAACTTTCGGGAGAAGATCTGCGGGAACTCGGTCGCATCCCGTTCCCGATGATACGGTACGGGGGAGATCGAGGCTTTACTCGGCTCGGATGGGATGATGCTCTTGAGCTGATTGCAGATCGGGTTCGTAAGATCGACCCGAAGCGACTCGCCTTCTATCTGACGTCTCGCGGAATAACGAATGAGGTGTACTACGGTGCTCAAAAGGTCGCTCGATTCTTGGGCACCAACAACATCGATAATTCCGCTCGTATCTGTCATGCACCAAGTACCACCGCACTAAAGCGTTCAATCGGATACGCCGCCTCTACGTGCTCATACAGTGACTGGATTGGGACTGATGTGCTTGTCTTCTTTGGATCGCACGTAGCGAACAACCAACCTGTGGCAACGAAGTACATGTATCGAGCTAAGGAAAAAGGCACTCGCATAGTCGTTGTAAACTCGTTCCGTGAACCTGCTATGGAGCGCTACTGGATCCCGTCAATCTTCGACAGCGCGCTCTTCGGCTCTAAGCTTGCGGACGAATTTTTCCAAGTGCATCAGGGTGGGGACATAGCATTTCTTAATGGCGTGCTGAAGCACCTTATTGAACTCGGAACAGTTGATAGCGAGTTCATTGAAAAAAAGACCGTTGGGTTTGACGAATTGAGGGTGTCAATTGAAAATCAGCCGTGGGAAGACCTGGAGCGATTTAGCGGTGTCGACCGAAGCGAGATGCTGGTTTTTGCAGAAGTTATTACGTCGGCCCGTAACGCTGTTTTTATCTGGAGCATGGGCATTACCCAGCACCGCTTCGGAGTCGATAACGTCCAGGCAATCGTAAATCTAGCTCTATCTCGTGGGTTCCTAGGTCGAGAAAAGTGCGGACTTATGCCGATTCGGGGGCACAGCGGCGTCCAGGGTGGAGCAGAGGTAGGAGCCGTCCCGTGGACATTCCCAGGAGGTCGTACAGTAGATGAGGATGGTGCTTCTGAAATGTCGAGTTTATGGGGTTTTGATGTACCTGATTGGCGTGGACTCTCAGCGGTAGAAACGGTGCACGCTGCTCATCAAGGCGAGATTGATATGCTGTGGGCGATTGGTGGAGATTATCTGGGTACGCTTCCTGATCCAGAGTACTGCAGAGAGGCCCTCACTCGTGTACCACTCAGGGTACATCAGGATATTGTTCTTGCCCATCAGATGTTTGTTGATCCTTCTGATACGGTAGTCCTCTTACCTGCAACAACTAGGTATGAACAACCCGGCGGGGGCACAGAGACAGCAACGGAGCGCCGAATCTATTTCTCCCCCGAGATCCCAGGTCCTCGAATTGCCGAAGCACGTTCTGAATGGGAAGCACTCGTCGATCTTGCAAGCAGAGTTGATCCAGAACGTGCCCAGCTCCTGGAGCTCACTGATGGTCCAGCAGTCCGACGAGACATTGCTCGTGCTGTACCATTTTATGCTGGTATCGAAGATCTTCGTGGTGCTGGGGATCAAGTACAGTGGGGTGGTCCTAGGCTGTGTGAGGGTGGGCAGACTGCTTTATCCGATGGTCGGTCGCACTTTCATGCCGTGAAGCCTCCCGAATTAGACATCCCCGATGGCTATTTCCATTTAAGTACACGGAGGGGTAAGCAGTTCAACTCCATGGTCCAAGCCGAGGTGGATCCCCTGACAGGTGGTAAGCGCGATGATGTATTCATGTCGGTGTCTGATGCTCAGCAGTTGGGCCTGTCTCATGGAGATCCGGTGACACTGCGTTCTGAGATTGGAATGGTTAGTGGGCGGTGTCACATAGCACCGATGAAAGAACGGAACCTCCAGATGTTTTGGCCTGAGGCGAACCCTCTGATTCCTAGGGGGGTTGTGGAACCTCAGTGCGGTATTCCCGATTTTTCGGCAGTTGTCGAGGTGGTTTCTCGCCCGTTGGGTGAGGAGCCTGAATAGTGATCGGTAAAGCCAGCCCTACCCGCGTGGTTCAGGTTTCTCGCCACCGTGGCGGTCGGGTTCAACGGGCTAAAGATAGCCTCTCTGTCGAGGAGCCACTTGAAATCCGTGTCGCTTGGGGAAATCTGGAGGCAAGGGCGGTCGAAGCGCTTGCAATCACTATGAGAACACCTGGAGACGATTTCGATCTGGTTGCCGGCTTCCTATTAGGGGAGGGGATCCTTGATTCTGCAGACGGACTCCAAGAACTCACGTACTGCAGAGGACAAGAGACTCAAGAATACAACGTTGTAGAAGCAAGACTTCGTCCTGGTATCAGCTTTGATCTTGAGCGATTACGGAGGAACATCTTCACATCTTCTAGTTGCGGTATCTGTGGTAAGGCTTCATTAGAGGCGGTGGCTGTTTCTGGTTGTACTGAACTAGAGGATGAACTGCGTGTTGAGGGAGAGCTTCTCCCACGACTACCCGAGAAACTTCTTGAGGGGCAGGATGTGTTTGCGCGGACGGGTGGATTGCATGCTGCTGGTCTTTTTGGATCTGATGGGGAACTACATGGGTTGAGCGAGGATGTTGGTCGTCACAATGCAGTCGACAAGACTCTTGGACGTGCGTTTTTAGATCGGGAGCTTCCTGCGGATGATCGCATCTTAGTCGTAAGCGGCCGTGCCTCATTTGAGATTGTGCAGAAAGCACTGATGGCAAGGGTACCGGTCCTGGTTGCTGTGGGCGCCCCGTCAAGCTTAGCGGTAGATCTCTCGGAGGAGTTCGGTCAGACACTCGTGGGCTTCGCTCGAGATGGTGGCTTTAACGTGTACTGTGGGGACATGAGGCTCATTTGAGGTCCAGTAGCCGACTTCTCGGTGCTGTCTTGGCGGGTGGTCGAGGCCGTCGGTATGGGGGTGACAAGGCAAGCGCAGTAGTAGGCGGGCAACTTCTGGTCGAGAGATCAATCTCAGCCCTTGAGCAGGTGGTACAGGATGTGATTGTAGTAACGTCCCGTCAGCTTCCCGACAGTATCGTTGTCCCTTGTATCCCAGATCAGTTTGTTGATGCGGGCCCTCTTGGTGGTCTTCATGCGGCACTCCATGCTGCAGCGGAGTACGGAAGCTCCGGAGTGCTTCTGCTTGCTTGCGACATGCCGTTGATTACTCCGGAAGTCCTGCGTGCTATTCTAGGAGCAATGGATGATTTCCCTGCGGTTGCCCCACTGCGCGAAGAAGGTGTTGAGCCGCTTTGTGCTGCATATCATATAGATACATTGCGAACAGCAGAGGAGCTGTTGATAGGAAATGATCTGTCTTTACATCGATTCTTCAGGGAGATTGGTGGTGTACCGATCGATCTAGAGGGATTAGGCATGGAGTGTGAGGATGTCTTCCTCAATGTCAACGAACAGTCAGACTGCATCCGAGCTAATACACTTCTCGCAGGGAGTCCTTGAGGGTGAGTGATAGGGTAGGCCCATTCAAAAAGATTTCATATTTGAGCTGTCTTTATACGCTTGCCGATGTAGGGTGCTTAAGCGAATCTTGAGATAACCTTTCTTCCCATACAGCCACACAACAATGAGAATGAACTCCAAGTGCTTGAATCTATCCCTGGTCCTAGGACTTGCGGCTTGTGCATCGTCTGGGGCCCCAGCCCCCGAGCCTGCTGCTCCAGCTGAGGATCCTCCAGAGCCGGTGGCAGTCTCCTCGTCCGCGCTTGGCTTCACGTCTGCGCAGGCAGATCGTGGACGTGATGTCTTCCGGTCTGCCTGTACGACATGCCACTACTCAGAGGAGTTTAATGACCAAACCTTCAAGCGTAGTTGGCGTCGTAGTTCAGCCGGAGACCTTTACGATTTTATCGCCACAGCTATGCCGGAGGATGCTCCGGGCAGCTTGCCTCCAGCGCAGTATGCAGAAATTGTTGCTTATTTCCTTCAGATGAACGGTTTTGAGGCGGGCTCGATGGAGTTACCTGCAGATGCAGACGCTCTAAGCGAACTTAGCCTGGCCCCACTGGGCGGCTGAGAGGAGATACATAAGCTCCCGCTTTCACTAGGCCTAAGATAGCCTGAAGGAAAAGATCCTACCCGACTGCAGATGGGTAGGATCTTTCTTATTTGAGGGTGGACCCCATAATAGTCATCCAAAAAGAAATACAGATGGATCGTCAAGGAGGAACTATGTCGTCGTCATGCGCCTCAGCTATCACACTCTTCACGGTGACCACTCTACTCTTTGTTGGATGTACAAATAGCTCCGGTACCGCAAACATGGCTGCGGCTGGGGGTGACTACTATCCCAACGCAGTCACTGGTGAGGGAATTCCAAACCCTAATCCCAATCGGATTGGAAGTTGGGCAAGCCTTCCTGAAGGTCGTGAATGGGGCTCAACTGCGGGGATGGATACTGATCCGACAGATGGCCATGTCTGGGGATATGAGCGTTGTGGCTCGGGCTCGGCTGGAGGCCCCGGCGTCAACTGCGACAACAATCTGGTTGACCCGATTTTCAAGTTTGACAGGAACACGGGAGAGGTCTTAGCAAACTTTGGGGTCGGTGTGTTCGTGACACCACATGGCATTTATGTGGATGACGATGGCACGGTGTGGGCTACAGACTTTGCGGGGAACCCGGAAGGCACAAAGGGCCACCAGGTCCACAAGTTCAGCTCGGATGGTGAACTGCTCATGAGTCTCGGCACGGCTGGTCAGCCTGGTAACGACTCTGCGCATCTCAATCAGCCAAATGACGTGATCGTTGCACCTGATGGAAGCATCTTTGTGGCTGACGGGCACAGCGGACAGAACATGACAACTGCCCAACAGATGGCTGAGGGACGTGCTGCAGGTCTGACGGGTCGAATCGTCAAGTATTCTGCCGACGGTGAGTATCTCATGGAATGGGGTGAGATCGGAACAGAGCACGGTCAATTCCGGACGCCCCATGCGCTCGAGTTTGATTCTCAGGGTCGCCTCTGGGTTGCTGATCGAGGTAACCATCGGATCGAGATTTATGACCAGGAGGGCAACTACTTAGAGTCACGTTACCTTTATGGTCGGATCAGCGACATATTCATCACAGATGATGACATGGTGTATGCCATCGACTCCGAGTCCAGTGAGGCCCGGCATATTAACTGGCGTAACGGTGTCCGAATCGGGCCGGTCGATCAGGACTGGCTCGTGGGATTCATTCCTCCTTGGGAGTCCGCGAGCCGCCCGCAGAATGGTGTTACGGGTGAAGGTATCGCTGTGGATGCGGATGGTAACGTCTACGTGGCGGAGGGGCCGGCCTCTCTCGCCGATGCTGGTTCGGCATTTACAAAATATGAGATCGGTGGGATGTAGAGTATCTCCGCTTCCAGCTACATACTGCTAAGGCAAAGCTCTGCAGCGCTCGGCGAATGTTCCGGTAGTAAAATGTGATGTATCTGCATTGCGAATTCGCCCAATGAGACTTCGATGATTCTGTCTGATAGAGTAACCCGACCTGATCTCCCGAGGCGTACTAGGACTCGTGCGCCTTGGGCGCTTGCTCTTGTCGCTCTTGCTCTTGTCGCGCTCGCGGTAGTTCCCATCTATGTAGGTGGGCGGGTTGCATCACTCCAAGATCAGATCACAGAGATATTGCAGCCCGCTCTTGAATCAGCAGCCCGGCTATCGCTCTACCAGTCAAGGCAAATGGCCCGGCTACAATCCTTCCTGCTCACAGGGGATCGGACAATCCGCATTCGCTACAACGCTGCCATTGCAGAGGAGGATAGTCTATACAACGACCTTGGTGATTTGGTCAGGGTCATGGATCTAGATGTTAGGGAGCGTCTTGCCCGGTTGTCTTCAGAGTCGACACGCTGGCGCTTTGGGCATCTCTCCATCTTTGATGAAGTAGCTGGGCCTGAAGCAGGGGGCGACGCACTCTGGGCGGAAGTCCAAGGAGAATATGAGGAGTTACAAGGCGCTACTCGTGAACTTGAGAGGGTCATCAAGGGTGAAGTAGACCAAGGTCGTCGTGATACTCGGGGGTGGAGGACAATGCAGACATGGATCATGCTCGGACTTTCGATCCTTGCGTTAGGATCGTTGCTGGTCATAGCACGGGTCAGTTGGCGTGTCAGGCGACTTGTAACTGAAGCTGGAAAAAGAGAGGACGCATTACATCAAACAGTCAAACAGCGCGATGAAGTGGTCTCGATTGTCTCTCATGACTTGCGTAACCCTCTTGGTGTTGTGGCTGGTGCTGCAGATACGCTGATTGAGCTTCCTCTGGACCGCGAAGAGCGAGAAAGACAAGCCACGATCATCGTACGCTCAGCGAGCCGGATGAGCCGGCTCATTGAGGACTTACTCGACGTTTCGCGGATTGAGGCAGGAGCATTCGTGGTTCGTCCGTCAGCTGAGGAGCCGACCTCAGTGCTTGAGGAGATCCGAGAAATGTTTGAAGTTCAAGCTGAGGAAGCGCAGGTAGTCCTCACGGTTGGACCAGTATGTGACGTCCTTGTTCGTATGGATCACGATCGGGTTGTCCAAGCGCTAGAAAACTTGGTGGATAATGCTCTCCGTTTCACTCCGGAAGGTGGAATGATCACATTAAGTGGGGAGGCTATCGGTAAGGAAATGGTGTCATTATCAGTTTCTGATACTGGAGTTGGACTTACTCAAGATGCGTTGGACAACCTGTTCAGTCGCTTCTGGCAAGCTGAGGGAGATAGGAAAGGGCGAGCAGGACTTGGGTTAGCAATCGTCAAAGGCGTGATCGAAGCACATGGCGGGGAAGTTCTAGTTGAGTCAGAACCAGGTGTAGGATCGACCTTCCGCTTGGTACTTCATCGAGCCTGAGTAAACGATAAAGCATTGGTCTCGCGCGTAGTGATAGCAAGAATTCAGATGAGTCTAGAACTTGCTCATTAACTTTATATCACCCTGGTTTTCACCTAAAAAAGCATATATATGCTTGGTAAGAGATCGTGTTTTCAGAGTGGAGAATCAGGACATCATGTAATTTATCTTTTCATTATCGGTTGACCCTTGATCCTTTTGTTGCATAAAATACCAGGTTGGGGGTGTTATGATCGCTTTTCTGGGATCTCAACACTCTTCGTCAGGTACGAATTTTATTGAGTTTAAGCACTAGTCCTAACGGGTCCTTCGTACAGGACAGGAACAGCGGGGGAGACCCCGAGGGAGATCCAAGCCCATGCTCGGACGGATACGCCTAATCCTAAGCTTTGCGCTGGCCATTCTTTTGGTCGGCCCGGCAACCCTGATGGCTCAGAACCAGGGTCGCTTCAATGTCCTTATTCCGTATTTCGAACCGCTTGGCGATGCTGATGATGATTTCGGTAAGGATGCGTCTGAAGAGCTTCGTGACCTCATCAACACGCTGGCTACTCATCAGCCTGTAGACAAAGATGACATTGAGGATGAGGCAGATCGCTTTGATCTAGATATGGATGAATTGAACTGCATTAGGACGAGACAACTCTCATCTCAAATGAATGCTGAGGTAGCACTCTGCGCTTCTTACACTGAGAACCCAGACAAGTCTTGGACAGTGAACGCTGAGTTCTGGGATATTCAGTCCAACGAGTCATTTACGGTCTCTGAGATTACAGTTGGTGAGAGAGAAGAAGAGGTAGCAGCCAGCCACATCTTCACAGAATTTGACCTCTACATTCAACAAGTGAGGGCAGCAGCTATCTGTGGGGACTATTTCGCTAGTCAGCAATGGGATAATGCTCTCCGTAACTGTGACCAGGCGCTCGAACTGAACGAAAATGCAAATGAGACCAGGTATCTTCGAGGCCGTATCCTCTATGAGATGGAACGCTATCCTGATGCGCTCGAAGAGTTAGATAGAGTTCTTGCTGTGAACGGGTTTCACGAGGAAGCACTGCAGCTTGCTGGCTACATCGCGACTGTCGAAGAGCAGCAAGATAAGGGTCGAGAGTACTACGGCCGCTACCTTGAGCTCAATCCTGGCAATGCCGCAATTCGTATGCGGATTGCTTACGACCTTGCGCAGGCCGGTGACCCCGTAGGTGCAATGGACTTCATTCAGGTGGGCCTCGACGTCGATGCCGAGAACGTTGATCTCTGGGAGCAGTATGGAGGTTTTGCTTTCAGGGCAGCAACAGATGCACAGCAAATGGCTGCATTGAGCGCAAGTGAGGATGCAGGTATCTCGCCAGAGGCGCAGGAGTACTACCGTCGAGCCATCAATGCCTACGAGAGGGTTTTTGAAGGTAAGGGTGCCGAGACGCCAGTAGGGCACCTGAGAAGTATCCTTGGCGCTTACATTCAGCTCGAAGAGTTGGATGCCGCAATCGAGTTTGGTGGGCAGGCACTTCGGACTCATGGAGAGGAAGACGTGCTCTGGTCATTCTACGCTGATGCACTGCAGCGAGCTGGGAGGCTTGACGAAGCGATCGCGGCGCTTGATCGAGTAAGGGAAATCAACCCATCGCATCCCAGTGCTAGTCTCCGTCAGGGGAATTGGCTGATTGAGGCAGGTCGTCTGGAGGACGCAGTAATGGTGCTGAAGGACGCTGTGGCTAGTAATCCAGCACAAGCTGAACAAGCAGCACGGATGGTTTTCAATGATGCCTATCAGAAGGGTTACCAGGAAAAAGAGTATGCTTATGCTATAGCTGGAATGACTATGGCTAAAGAATTGCCTGGCCTCAGTGAAGGGTTGATGAGCCAACTAAACTTCTGGCATGGTTTCAGCATCTACCAGGCCGCGGTTGTGGAGCAGGAGCCCCAGACGCTTGGCAGTGCACGATCAACTCTGCCGAAGTTTCAAGAGGCAATGGGGCTACTAGGGCAGAGTGGAGATTATCCAGGTACCGTTAATGTGAATCTTACCCAGGTGCTGGAAAATCTGAGTACATATGTGGAGATTCAAGAGGCAATCATCAAGCGAGGAGAGTAAGGGTGGCCTAATCGTTTGACCGATTAATCACTGGATTAAAGCGCCCCGGGGCTATTCGCTCCGGGGCGCTTTCTTTGGCCCCTTACCCACTTTCATCCACCACCCTTAGCCGACATCTTCGGTTTTTATTCGTATTCCTGAAAAATTGGTCTGATGGGTGAATACGAGATCATCTTTCTTATAAAAGGGCTTTCTACACATCAGCCACCCCTTTTAAAAACTAAAAATTAGCAAAAAAAGACCCTTGACGTCGCGATCCAGCAATGCGTATGTTGCTCCATAGCATCCCACTTCATCCCACTTCGTACCACAATAGGCCGGGATTTGACTGGTTTTGTCGGGCAGTACGAGCATCAGATGGACGAGAAGGGGAGGGTCAGTCTCCCTTCGGCATTCCGCCGAGAGGCTGACACCGACCGCTTCGTTCTTCTTCAATGGGAGAAGCCGTACCTCACGCTTTTTCCAGGACCCAAGTGGGCAGAGGTGCAGGAGCGGCTTCTCGAATACCGACGGAACGATCCTAGCGCTTGGAATCATGTGAGGTTGATTGTTGCGAATGCGGTGGAGGTCTCACCAGACAAGCAAGGGAGAGTGCTAGTCCCAGCCGGCCTCCAAGAGGCTGCTGGGCTTTCAGGTACCGTGCTCGTTAGCGGAAATCTTGATCGGGTTGAGCTCTGGAACCCAACCACGTATTCAGAGGATGTCCGAGAGCCTGTAGATGACCTCGGTAACTTTGTTCACAGGCTTTTCGGATGAGCGAAACTAACTGGGGACCTTCTGCAGCCAGGATGCCGCTAGAGAACGGTCAAGATTTGGAGAGCTTCCACGAACCTGTATTACATGCTGAATTATTGGACCTTCTGCAGCCTGGCCCGAAACAACTCTACTTGGATGGGACCGTGGGAGGAGGAGGCCACGCACGGCAGATTCTCGAGGCCTGCGAGGATTGTCTGCTCTTGGCGGTGGACCGAGATCCAGAGGCTCTCTCCGTCGCAAGAACAGCATTATCGGATCTTAGGGATAGGGTGCGCTTTCTCCATGGTCGATTCGAGGTGGCCTCAGAAGACACTGAGGTACGTAATCGAGGTCTAGACGGTGCACTTCTAGACCTCGGTGTGAGTTCCCATCAACTCGATTCCGATAGTCGTGGGTTCACGTTCCGCCGTGGCGTGGCACTAGATATGCGTATGGATACGTCGCAGGGACATGACGCGAGAAGATTCCTTGCAGATGCGAGTGAAACACTACTCACAAGTGTCTTCCGTGATTTTGGTGAAGAACCTAAGGCGAGGCGACTCGCAAGGGAGATAGTGAAGCGCCGTATGACGAGTCCTCTTGAGACAAGTGATGATCTCGTGGCGGCCTTGCTGGTAGCCCTTGGGCGTTCACCATCGCCTCAGGATAAAGCCAGGATCTTTCAGGCTATCCGAATTGCAGTGAATGAGGAAGTTGAGTCGTTGCGAGTGGCTTTACCAGCGATCCGTGAGGTGTTGAATGAAGGTGCTGTGTTGATTGTGATCGCATACCACTCTATTGAAGATCGTATTGTTAAGAATGCATTTCGGGACTGGAGCAAGAGCTGCATATGTCCGCCGAAGCTTCCGATCTGCGCTTGTCGTGGATGCGCCTTGGGAAAGACGCTAACAAAACGTCCGATCAGGCCTAGTCCCGGAGAAATCGAGACAAACATTCGAGCACGGAGTGCCCGCATGCGTGCTTGGCGGAGGGCCGCTTAATGAAGTCGGAGACCCTGGGCCGTAGTGTATTTGCCTTTGCAGTAGTTTTTGTCTTCGGTGCGTTGAGCATGGGCGTGACTTGGAGGCAGAGCCGAGCCTTTGAGACGGGGAAAGCGCTTGATAGCCTGAGGCAGGAGGTCTCAATTGCCGAGGCTGAGCGTGTGAGGTTGGAGCAACTTATTCAGGTACTTGAAAGTCGACAAAGGGTTGTTCCGGAA
This sequence comes from uncultured Gemmatimonadales bacterium, assembly GCA_913045345.1. Lineage (GTDB taxonomy): Bacteria > Gemmatimonadota > Gemmatimonadetes > Longimicrobiales > Gaopeijiaceae > UBA1142. The sequence goes on along the minus strand of CAJWPN010000021.1, from coordinate 19,547 downwards.
GCTCGAGATCGCCTAGGCATGCATACACCATCTGGTAATGAATTAGTGCTTCTACTGCCCCAAGAGAGGACGCCATGAAGCGTCGCACTAATCAATCCAATCCTAGCCCCTGGCGTCGTAGAACACTGCTTGGCTTTTGGCTTGCTATCTCGTCACTCATTTGTGCTCGCGCGATTCAGATCCAAGGCGTGCAGTCTTCCCATTGGCGTGAGATAGCGGAAAATCAGCATCGTGAAGATCGAGAAATCCCTGCGGAGAGAGGATCTGTCATGGATCGTGATGGATTACCGCTTGCTCTCTCACAAGAGCGTTTCAGAATCGGTATTGCTCCTCACGAGCTAAGAGACCCCGACAAAGCAGCAGCGCTTCTCACCGCAAGCTTGGGGATTTCTTCGTCTAAGGCAGGGGCAGTCACTTCGAATGGAAGACGTTGGAATGTAATCCCTGGTCGTTACCCACCCACGGTTCAAGAAGCTCTAAATAAGGTACGGGGTGTCTATCTTGAACGGGAACTCCAGCGTTATCACCCGCACGGCGACCTTGCGCGCGGCCTTCTTGGCGTTGTGTTAGACGATGTCGGACAAGGCGGTATTGAGCAGGCCTTCGAACAAGTACTCAGGGGCACGCCGGGCCGGGAAGTCGTTGCGAGAGATAATACAGGGCAAGCGATTCCTGGGGAGCGTTATGTCTTCGAGCCACCGAAATCAGGTGGAGACATAGTTCTCACACTTGATATGGATCTCCAGGAGATCGCACGGCAAGCGCTCCAAGAGTCAATTCTAGAAACTGAGGCTCGGGGTGGTGACGTCCTAGTAACTGTCCCAAGTACGGGAGAAATACTCGCCCTCGTATCTATCCGGGATGGTAAGACCGCCTCGCTTTCCGCAATTAACACACCCTATGAGCCAGGATCAACTCTTAAGCCGTTTACCGTCTCTGGTTTAATCAAGAATGATCTTGCGTCACTTGAAGACACTGTAGATGTAGAGAATGGCACATGGACGGTTGCGGGTCGCACGCTTCATGATGTCCACAGTCAGGGCCGCATGTCGATTGCCGATGCGCTTCGTGTGTCATCAAACGTAGGAATCGCTAAGGCGGCTAGTCGAATGTCCACGCGCATGTTGTATGAGACTTTTAGGGATTTCGGCTTTGGTACGCAGACTGGAATTCAGATCCCTGGTGAGGTTAGCGGCACGCTTCGTAAACCGGAAAGCTGGTCTTCACAATCTCCAGTTTCACTAGCTATAGGATACGAAGTGTCTGTCACTCCGCTGCAGATGGCGATGGCCTACGGTGCCTTGGCTAATGGTGGTCGATTAATGCAGCCGCTCCTCGTTAAGAAAATTCTAGAAAGTGACGGCAGCCTGAAGCAGCAATTCGAGCCACACATGGTTCGCCAAGTCATACCGGAGGAGATTGTTAGCAGAGTAGGGCGTGTATTAGTAGATGTTGTTGAGGATGGAACCGGCACGTCAGCGCAGCTTGGCACATTCCAGGTGGCAGGCAAGAGCGGCACTACCCGACTCTATTCTCCTGAGGGTGGATATGAGAGTGGAGCCTATTGGTCCTCATTCGTTGGATTCTTCCCTGCGGAAGACCCCCAACTTGTGGTCTTCGTAAAGCTTGAGCGCCCTCAGGGAGCCTATTATGGGGGTGCTGTGGCTGCTCCCGTAACCCGAGCCACAATGCAAGCTGCGCTAGCTGCTAGTGCAACGCATATAGATCGAACACGTCTAGTGGAATCTGGTCGGGTTTATGTACCGCCGCCTCCAACAGGTACAAGTGCTGTATTTGCAAATAAAGAATTAGAGGTTCCTGCAAAAGGGTTATCTGAACCAGAGATGCCAGTGGGAATGGGGCTTGCTAGTGGTAGGGTTATAAGTGAAGGGATTTCAGTTCCAAGGTTAGCAGGGGTGCCATCAAGGATTGCTGTGCGCCAACTCCATGCACTGGGCTTACGTGTCTCTGGTCCACTCGGTGGAGAAATACTCGGCACAGAACCTGGTCCGGGAATGCAAATGGTTAGAGGGGATACCGTAGCACTTATTGTGCGCCCGAGGACCAATCGTGATTGAGGCGACTTCTACTCTTGGTCAGGTGGGAGAGATCCTCCGGGTAGCTGGACTCCTTAGGGAGTTCCACGGTCCGGAGGATCTCGCCGTTATGGGGGTATGCCAAGACTCACGAAAGACAAATCCCGGAGATCTCTTTCTTGCTTGGAAAGGAGATTCACTCGATGCACATGACTTTGTTACTGCTGCTGCCTGTAATGGAGCAGTTGCAGCTGTCGTTGAGCGCAAGGTTGATGTTGAGATACCTCAGATCATCGTTACTGATGGACGTCGCTCAGCAGCACTAGTTGCCTGTGAGGTTATAGGTGCCGGAAGTAGGAGCATGTTCACAGTTGGTGTTACCGGTACCAACGGAAAAACTACTACAGCTTTTCTTGCTCGGTACTTGATGGGGCAAAAAGGTTCCACAGCTTCGATTGGTACACTCGGAGTTTTCGATGAACAAGGTGTTCATCCAGGCACCGAAGGGCTGACGACTCCTGGTCCAGTCCAGGTGGCGGTCTTTCTTCGGCAGCTTGTTGATGGAGGGATGGAAGCCGTAGTGATGGAGGCGTCCTCCCACGCACTTGATCAGCATCGTATAGACGGAGTCATTTTTGATGTCGGGGTATTCACGAATCTTTCCCACGATCACCTGGACTACCATGGGGACATTAATGAGTACTTCGGAGCTAAGGCCCGCCTAGTAGAACTAGTCTCTTCTCAGGGAACTCTAGTCGTAAACGGCGATGACCCAGCTTGGAGTAAATTGGATGCGAATGGGCGTTCTGTTCGCACATTCGCCCTAAACAGTCCCGCCGATATCCGCGCAGAGTCAGTTCAGATGGGTCCAAATGGCTCTGATTTTGAGCTAGTGATTGATAGCGAGCGGAGGGAAGTGAGGTTTCCACTACTCGCCCGTTTTAACATTGAGAACGCATTAGCCGCAGCAGCTGTGGGAGCAGCTTACGGCCTTTCAATTGACGAAATTGCTGTAGCTCTTTCCACCGCACCTCAGGTGGCAGGACGATTAGAGACAGTGGTGACCGAGCCATTCACCGTTCTTATCGATTTCGCACATACTCCTGCAGCTCTCAAGAGCGTTCTTGAAGCATTACGACCCCTAACCCAGGGTCGACTCATCGTGGTATTTGGTGCGGGCGGGGATCGGGACAGGACTAAGCGTGGTCCAATGGCAGCTGCTGTGGCGCGGAGTGCTGACATTATCGTACTCACCTCTGATAATCCTCGCACAGAAGATCCTGAGCAGATTCTTGATGACCTTGTCAAAGGTTTAGAGGGGAAAGTTCACGAGCGTCTTGTCGACCGTGATGATGCTATTCGGCTTGCATTTTCGACAGCCCGGGAAGGTGATACGCTGGTCTTGGCAGGGAAGGGTCATGAAACCTATCAAGTAATTGGTGACAAGCAGCGGCCTTTTGATGAGCGAGCGATTGTCCAGGATTGCTTAGCGGAGCTAGGGGTTTCATGAGTCAGTTCACATGGACTGACCGTTCGGTTCGTCAGGCGCTCAGCTTAAATGCCAATCTGGTTGATCCCTCACTAGAGTTCACTGGCGTCTCCACAGATTCACGCTCGATTGAGGAAGGGACACTCTATGTCGCACTCATGGGTGAGCGTTTTGATGGGCACGATTTTGTGGTGGACGCCTTGGCTAAGGGGGCAGCCGGTGCGGTGGTCTCGAGGCCGGTAGAGACTAATCCGAGTGCCCCCCTTTATCCGGTGGATGATACTCTGGTTGCACTCGGATCGCTTGCAAGTTTTCGACGTAAGGACCTAAACGCTCCGGTTGTCGCGATCACAGGATCAGTGGGAAAGACTACGACGAAAGACCTTACTCGTGCCGCACTTGGGATGACCCGAGCAGTGCATGCAACTCCTGACAATCTCAACAACCGCATCGGGGTTCCACTGACACTGCTCTCAATGCCTACAGAGGTTGATGTTATTGTGGTCGAGATGGGCTCGAATGAGCCGGGGGAGATTTCTAAGCTCTCTGCTATAGCCCGCCCAGATATTGCTGTCGTGACCACTGTAGGAGAGAGCCATCTTGATAGGCTCGGTTCCTTTGAAGGTGTGTTGGACGAAAAACTAGACCTGTTTCGGAGCATGACAGAAGGCGGCCGCTGTGTTGTTGGTGATGAGCCTGTGGAACTAGTAGAGGCCGCCCAAGCAATTTGTTCGGATCTTCGCATTGCTGGTTACAGCGAACGAGCTGATCCAGATCTCAGGCCAAAGCAATGTGAAACGGACGTCTTCGGGGCACCTCGCTTTGAATGGCGAGGCCATTCGGTGACCCTCGCACTCCCTGGCCCTCATTCCGTGGTAAATGCTTTGATTTCTCTGGCTATCTCCGAAATGGTCGGTGTTAGGCCCCGAGATGCTGTACGAGGTCTGGTCTCAGCTGAAGTCTCTCCTCTCCGCAGTGAAATTCGCCAGATCGGTGATGTGAGAGTGATTGCTGATTGTTACAATTCGAACCCGCAAAGCCTTAGAGCAGCACTTGAGGTACTCATTGCCCACCCCGGCAATTCACGCACTGTTGCCGTCCTAGGTACCATGCTGGAACTGGGTAATGAGGCTGCCCGACTTCACGAAGAAACTCTCGAATACGCACTCGACCTAAATATCGACTTGGTGGTGGCGACTGGAGGATTCGCTGAAGCTGCCGAGGCGCTGGAAGTGGACGAGCCCGAGGTTATTCGATCCAGAGATTGGAATACGGCCTATCCAGCGCTCCGTGATTGGCTCAAGGGAGATGAAGTTCTTCTACTCAAAGCTTCAAGAGGAATCGCTCTAGAGGCGATGCTCCCTCTCTTGGACTCAGATTTCGGTAGCCAAGGTAACGGGACCGTGGTGGGTGAAGCCTGATGCTCTATCACCTCATGCCCAGCCTAACGGATGTCAACTTCGTCTTCAATGTATTCCGATATATAACGTTCCGGGCAGCAGGTGCAGTCGTGACTGCACTCATCATTGCCTTCGTGCTCGGTCCGATCGTTATCAAGCACCTCCAGCGTGCTAAGGTCGGTCAAATCGTTCGAGAGGTAGGCCCTGAATCACATTGGTCGAAGGCGGGGACCCCAACGATGGGTGGTGTGATCATCATCATTTCTACGGTTCTTTCCACTCTTCTCTGGGCTGAACTGACGAACTGGTACACGGTGATTGCGCTTGTCGCCCTCATCTGGATGGGGATGATCGGTTTCCTTGATGACTATCTCAAGGTAGTGCAGGGGAAGACACGTGGTTTGGTGGCCAGATACAAAATGATCGGCCAGTGGAGCTTTGGTCTTGCTCTAGGAGCGTTCCTAGTCTTCAACCAAATCTCGCCGCATGCATCGACTGCGACTGCCGTACCCTTTTTATCGGATGTCCAAGCAAGATTCGCTGCCTGGTCATTTATCCTATTCACAGGGGTTGTTGTATCTGGTTCATCAAATGCCGTAAACCTGACTGACGGACTAGATGGGCTCGCGGCAGGATTAGCCGCGATAGCAGCTGTGACGCTGGGTATCTTTGCCTACATCGCTGGTCGTTTCGACATGTCCGAGTACCTAGGGTTTTTCTACCTACCAGGAGCGGGCGAGTTAACAATCTTTGCGGTCGCACTTGCAGGTTCAGCGATCGGTTTTCTCTGGTACAACGCCTATCCCGCTCAAGTTTTTATGGGCGATACAGGTTCGTTGGCTCTCGGGGGCGCCTTGGGAGTGATGGCAATCTTACTCAAGGCGGAATTTCTCTTGGTTATCGTAGGTGGGGTCTTTGTCATGGAAACCCTGTCCGTAATCATCCAAAGGGTTTGCTTCGTGTATACGCGCCTCCGTTTTGGAGAGGGGCGACGAGTCTTCAGGATGGCACCCATCCACCACCACTTCGAAGCGCTCGGATGGCCTGAGACGAAAGTGGTAATACGCTTTTGGATCATTGGGATTCTCTTTGCGATGCTGGCTATTAGCACACTGAAAATCAGGTGATAGAACATGCTGTATTGGAAAAAAGAAGCCGCTCGGAGTAAGTGGAATGAGCGCACTGAATGGATCACAGATAGCTGTCATTGGCCTCGGAGCAAGCGGTCTTGCCGCAGCTCGATTGGCCCTCGATAAGGGAGGAGATGTCTATGTCTCGGATCTGCGCACTGAACCCGAGGTTACAGCTCGTCGAGCAGACCTACGAGAAAGAGGTGCACAAGTTGAATTGGGAAGGCACGATATCGAACGATTGGAGGGAGCTGACGTGGTTATCGTCAGTCCAGGAATCCCCCCCGAAGCTCCTGTACTCAGAGAACTCCAGGATCGGTCTGTCCGGTGGATCTCCGAACCTGAATTCGCTTTTCAGTTCTTCTCTAGTCCATTAATTGCCGTCACAGGGACTAATGGAAAGACCACGACGACTTTGCTTTTGGGACACCTTCTTGAAACGGCAGGGGTACGTGTTGGGGTGGGTGGAAATGTGGGAGGTGGACTCGCACCAGCTGCTTCAGAACTTGCTCTCATGGAGCCTGCTCCGGACTGGTATGTACTCGAAATGAGTTCTTTCCAGCTATCCGCGATTCAGTCATTTAGGCCTGATGTCGGCCTATTGACAAACTTGTCTCCGGATCATTTGGATCGGTATTCATCCCTCGAGGCTTATTACGCGGATAAAGCGAGGATCTTCGACAACGCAGATCACCAGAGTATATGGGTCTTACCGCACGGTAACCGTGTTGTGGATTCACTAATTGGTAACACCCCCGGGGACCGTTTCTATTTTGGAGAACACCAGAAATCAGAAACTCATGCTTTCATGGTTGATGGCGTTCTAACTTTGCGTTTTGAAGATCACCGGTACCCACTATTGGAGATGGGTGATCTTTCACTAATTGGAAAACACAATACCCAGAATGCGTTGGCGGCATCATTGGCTACATGTCTGGTGGATGTTCCAGCTGAATCAATTGCTGATGGCCTGCGCACTGCCCACCCGCTACCGCACAGGCTAGAACCCGTAGCTGTCCGCAACGGAGTGGTTTGGCTTAATGACTCTAAGGCTACAAATGTTGCAGCTACGCGTAGTGCTCTAGAGAGTGTACATCAACCGGTTGTTCTCCTGTTAGGCGGTGTCGACAAGGGTGAGGATTTTCGATCACTCATACCGTCCACAGCCAATCTACGTGCCATTCTCGCTTATGGTGCGGCAGCCCCACGGATTGTCAGTGAGATCGAAGGTGCCGTGCTAGTGGATGGTGATCTCGGGTTGGTTATCCAGCATGCTAAGAAACTGGCCGAGGAGGGTGATGTGATCCTTTTATCACCCGCTTGTTCGAGTTTTGACATGTTTGACGACTATGAAGAGCGAGGCCGTGTATTTTCCTCGCTTGCAAGTGAGGCGCTATGACGGCCCGCCCAGTAGATGTGGCTCCGACGGGTCGTATTCGATTTCCTGACTCGGGTCTGGGACGTGGTTGGGAGGCATCGGCAGTGATCGTGCTTACCGTGCTTCTGCTCATCTTTGGCCTTGTTAGTCTCTACAATGCGTCTTCCATCTTTGCAATGGAACAAGAGTTAGCGGACACCTACTACGTAATCCGCCAAGCGATGGGTGTCGCAATTGGTTTGGTGGTTATGGTTATCTGCGCATTCATACCCTATTCGGTTTGGTCTCGACTGTCTTGGCCACTGCTACTGATCAGCATTGGATCGCTTGTGCTTTTAGTCGTTCCTTGGACTGAATCAATTGCTCCATCAATCAATGGTTCAAGGCGCTGGCTTCGAATTGGTATCACCGTGCAGCCTTCGGAATTTGCCAAGATAGCGATTGTGGTCTGGACTGCTGGAATGGCGGTGAAGAAAGCATCTCAATTCCGATCGCTTCGCCGAGGTTTAGCACCGTTCCTTGTGGCTTGGACACTGTTGGTCCTTCCTATTGCACTGGAGCCTGACTTTTCAACTGCATTACTCATCGGCCTGCTCGGTCTCATAGTTGTATTCTCCGCTGGTGCACGCATTAGCCATTTTGTGTTCTTGGGACTTGTTCTAGCCCCGATTGTCTACTCGCAACTCGTGGGGGTAGGCTTCAGGTTAGAACGATTGCTGGCCTGGCTGAATCCAGCATCTGATCCTGCAGGAGCAGGCTTTCAAGCGCATCAATCTCTTGTAGCAATGGGTTCCGGGGGGATTGCGGGGGTCGGGATTGGTCAAGGACGTCAAAGGTTCGGCTTTCTGCCAGAGGCTCACAACGATTTCATCTTCTCAATGATAGGTGAGCAGTGGGGACTCATTGGTGTCCTAACCCTCTTGATGATGTACGTGGCCCTTGTGTTGGTCGGGTTCCGGATTGCTAGTCGAGCTCCTGATCTCTTTGGGGAACTACTTGCGTTGGGTTTCACAAGCCTTATTGCTCTCCAGGCGTTACTCCATATGGCAGTTGGACTCAGTCTGCTTCCGACAACTGGGCTCGCACTCCCACTCGTTTCCTACGGACGCTCTAACCTGATAGTCACACTCGCGTCGCTTGGAATCTTGATGTCCGTAGCTCGTGTGGCTCCAGGGATCAAGGCAGCCCGTGCATGAGGGCTCGGTGGTTCTCTTCGCCGGTGGCGGGACAGGTGGACACCTTTATCCGGCTCTTAACATTGCAAATGCGCTACGTTGCCGTCGCCCTAATGTCCGAGTCGTATTTATGGGAGCTACCAGGGGTATTGAGGCAACTATTCTACCTCAAAAGGGCGAAGAACACTTTCTGTTGCCCGTTCGTGGTCTGGAACGGGGGTTACGGGGAGCATTCTGGAGAACTATCCCTGCCTTGGCTACCTCCCTTTTGGAAGCAGCTAGGGTGATGCGTCGTTTGCAGCCGAGTGCCGTAGTTATAACGGGTGGCTATGCTTCTGCACCCGCTGGGATTATCGCAGCTTTTACTGGAGTACCGCTGCTTATCCAGGAGCAAAATGCTGTACCGGGTATGGTGACTAAGGTTCTCAGTCGTTTTGCAAAGAAGATTCATACCGCGTTTGAAGGAGCTGCCGAGGGCCTGCCTCTTGGTGTTAGGAATAGGGTTTGTCTTACTGGTAACCCTGTGCAACAGAGGGGGTTGAGTCAGCGTTCACACGCGAAGGATTTATTCCAACTACCGGACGAGTCTTTCGTCGCACTAATTGTAGGAGGGAGCCAGGGGTCAGAGTCTTTGAATGAGCTACTTCTCACTGCTCTGGATGCTGTCGTAGCTCGTTCTCTAGATCGACCAGAACACTTGCATATTTTGTGGTCGACGGGACCAAGACACCACAAAGCAGTGCAAGCTGCCCTTGATGAACTCGGAAATCCAGACTGGGTACATCCGAGCCCGTATTTCGACAATATGTCCGATGTATACGCTACCGCTGACCTTACTGTAGGTAGGGCGGGGGCAATGTTTACAGCTGAACTCTTGAACCAGGGCCTACCCGGGATTCTAGTTCCTCTTCCTAGTGCAGCTGCGGACCACCAGACCCATAATGCGCGGGCGCTGGCTGAATCTGGCGCAGCTGTGTTTGCTCCAGAATCTGAGCTTACTGCGGAGATCCTTTGGGCACAGCTTACCCGGCTTGCAGCTGATCAAGTATGTCTGGAACGCATGGCTACGGCTGCAACTTCACTTGCTCGTCCGGAGGCTGCAGACCAGATAGCCGCCTCCGTAGAGAGGTTTGTAGCATCATGAAAGTGCGAAACACTAATTGCCCTGTTCCAGACCTCAGGACTCTAGCTAGAGATGGTTCGGTCCATTTTATGGGAGTGGGTGGTGCAGGGATGTGTGCATTGGCTGAACTCTTCCTGAGTTGCGGTGGCTCTGTCACAGGCTGTGATTTGAAGGAATCCCAGTCGATTCGAGATCTGAGTGCCCTCGGAGTACATTTATCGATAGGGCATGATCCCAGCCACATCATCGATGCTTCTGCACTAGTGGTAACTTCGGCAGTAGCCTGTGATCACCCGGAACTGGTTGCCGCTCGCGATCGAGGTATTCCAGTTTTAAAACGTGCAGAAGCTCTTGGAGCTTGGGTGAATCAGGGAAAGGTTATTGCCATTTCTGGCACTCATGGTAAGACCACAACGACTGCGATGGCCACAGAGATCCTGGCTGAAGGAGGACTGGATCCCACAGGCATCGTGGGTGGTCGTGTTCGAGGTTGGGATGGGAATCTGCGGCGTGGATCAGATCAGCTTTTTGTTGTCGAAGCAGACGAATATGACCGCTCATTCCATATGCTGACACCTGACATTGCCGTTGTAACTAACGTCGAGGCTGATCACTTGGATATTTATGGTGACTATCAAGGTGTCCGGGCTGGATTCGAAGAATTTCTGGATAACTTAAAGGCCTCAGGTAAAATCATAGCTTGTGCGGACGATCACGGATCTGCTTCCCTTCTCACGAGATGTGGGGGGCTGGGTTACTCATATGGCACCACGGCGGGGTCGATGCTGCGTGCAATAGATGTGAGCGTCACCGAGGCTTCCACAAACTGTTCAGTTATCGAAGAGGGTACGCTAGTCGGAGAACTCTCCCTCTCCATGGGTGGTGTACATAATCTCCGAAATGCGTTTGGTGCGGCTGCGGTGGCTCGTGAACTTGATGTTCCATGGCCGATAATTTTTACCGCGTTATCTGGGTTTAAGGGTGTAGGTCGACGTCTAGAGCGCTTAGGGGAAAGGTGCGAGGTCATCGTGCTCGATGATTATGCCCATCATCCTTCAGAGATTCGGGCTGCTTTGGATACAGTGAGGAAGATGTATACGTCTGCTCGACTTATAGTAGTCTTCCAGCCCCATCTCTTTTCTCGTACTCGAGACTTTGCCGAAGATTTTGGAGCAGCGCTAGCTGAGGCGGACTCAGTTTGGGTTACGGACATCTTTCCAGCTAGAGAAACTCCCATTCCTGGAGTTACTGGAGGTACTGTAGCTGAAGCTGTTCAAAGAGCCGATGGCGGTCATGTTAGCTACGTCCCAGCAATTGGAGATCTTCCAAACTTACTCGCTGAAGAACTTCGTGCGGGTGACGTCCTTTTGACATTGGGAGCAGGATCGATTGATAGTCTCGGAGGTCAGGTTCTCGACCGACTAGGGGAGCGAGTTCATGCGTAGAGAACTCCGCATTCTCTTGATCACTAGTCTGCTTGGAGCAATCTGGGCTTGGGGCGGAGAACTTTTAGTAGCCGGCAGTAAGATGGAGATCTTCAAGATTGATGAGGGGGATATTGATATCCATGGACTGCGCTACCTCACTCGAGAAACTGTGCTTCAAGCTATGGATCTTAGCCCAGAGACTTCAGTATGGAGTGACACTGACTTATGGGTCGAAGATCTTGGCGCGCTTCCCTTAGTTCGTTCTGCCAATGTAGTTCGTCGGCTTCCTCACACGATTATCGTATCTCTTTTGGAACGACAACCGGTTGCGTTGGTGCCGACTCCGACAATGGAGCCGGTGGATGGCGATGGAATCCGGCTCCCTCTGGATCCAGCTTCGCACAGACTTGATCTGCCAATCTTGGAAACAGAGTATCCGTTTATGGAGGGTGGGCAAATCATGCCTCCCCGCACTCGCTTGTTAGCCAGTGAGGTTAATAGGCTCATGCAAGCGGACACAGCCTTTCTACAGATGTTATCGGAAGTGCGTTGGGGAAAGGACGACACTTTGGTTGCTCGCTGGTCCAAGCCTGATGTGGATTTTCTGCTACCCCTTGGCTTATCTGCAGAGCGGCTCAGGGAAGGTCTGGTCGCCCTAACACATGCGATAAATCAAACTCCTCGCGATTTACCCAAATCAATCGACTTAAGATTCGCGAACTTAGTTGTAGTTCGCCGTGCAGACGAGAACTAGAGATGAGATCAAACCTCATAGCGGGCCTGGATATCGGAACATCTAAGACTTGCGCTGTGATAGGTGAGATTATCGGTGACCCTAGGCGTCCTGGCTTGACGATTCTCGGAGTTGGCCAGGCGAGAACCGCTGGGGTTCGCGGTGATATAGTCACGAATATTGAAGAGATAACAGAATCAGTCCGATCCTCACTGAAGGAAGCAGAACTCATGGCCGGTGTCTCGGTTGATCGAGTCTATGCTGGCATGGGTGGTGACCATGTTAGGGCTACGAGTTCTATGGGAGTCGTCGCAGTATCTGAAGACGAAGTTGCAATGGATGATGTAGAGCGAGTTCATGTCGTTGCCCGAGCTGTTGCACTTCCACCTGACAGAGAGATGCTCCATGCAGTCCCTCAAGAATACCGGGTCGACAATCAGCGTGGCATAAGTGATCCGATAGGCATGGCTGGCATCCGGCTGGAGTCTGAGGTATTTCTGGTTACCTGTGATATCAGTGCGTCAGCAAATATCCGCAAAGCTGTGAATTGGGCCGGATACCGTGTCCAGGAATTGGTTCTTGAACCTCTGGCGGGGGCAAGGGCTGTATTGACTGAAGATGAGAAAGAGGTGGGTGTCGCTTTAGTAGAGGTTGGAGCATCGACAACGGATGTGGCTGCTTACTTTGAAGGTAAGATACAGCACGTTGCGATTCTGCCGTTCGGAGGACGTACATTAACAGCTGACTTAGTCCGGGGACTATCTGTCCCTTATGCGGAAGCACAGAAGGCTAAGGAACATTATGGGACAGCTTTCGCCCAACTCGTTGATCCTCGGGAGACAGTCGAGGTGCCCGGGCCCTCACCAGGCCAAAAGCGAGCAGTTGCAAGAGAATTGATTGCTCACATCATTGAGCAGAGACTCGACGAAATGTTTGGACTCGTCCAGGGTGAGTTACAGGATAGAGACCTAATCGATAATCTAGGGGCAGGTGTCGTTTTGACCGGTGGTACGGTTGCGATCCCAGGGATAGTAGAACTTGCTCAACAGATTTTTGCATCACCAGTCCGGCTAGGAGTCCCGAATGAGGGTCTTAGTGGTCTGGCTGAATCGGTGCAGCGGCCACAGTTCGCGATAGCGACAGGCCTAGCTCTTTGGGGAGCAGACCGGTTTATGGAAACTGGTCGTGGCGCATCTACCATTACATCCGGGATGTTCACTAAGCTCGGTACATGGCTCAAGGAGTTCTTCTAATGCCCCACCTAACCTTTGTTAGACAAATCATTTATTTGAATTCAAATCACTCCGCCGAGGAAAGGAAATGATGATCTTCGAGTTTGAAGAAGCTCCGCTCCAGAATGCCAAGATGAAGGTTGTTGGGATTGGTGGTGCTGGCGGAAATGCAGTCAACCGAATGATCGATGAGGAGTTGGAAGGGGTCGAGTTTATTTCGATCAACACCGACTCCCAGGCCCTCAAGAGCTCTCAAGCTCAGGTAACACTTCAGGTAGGCAAGAAACTAACACGAGGGTTGGGTGCTGGAGCTCGACCGGAGATTGGTCGTCAGGCACTTGCTGAGAGTGAGGAAGATGTTCGCCGAGCTCTAGAAGGAGCAGATTTAGTATTTGTCACAGCTGGCATGGGTGGTGGTACTGGGACGGGTGCGGCACCGATGGTGGCTGAAATTGCCCGAGATATGGGTGCGTTGACAATTGGGATAATCACCAGGCCATTTTCTTTTGAGGGAAAGAAACGTGAGCGTCAGGCAGAGCAAGGAATTATAGAGCTTAGAAGATGCGTTGATACGATGATCGTGGTCCCTAATGATCGCCTTCTCGCCGTCGTACCAAAGGGCACTTCCTTCCGGGATGGGCTTAAGAAAGCAGATGAAATTCTCCTGCACGCCACCCAAGGCATTAGTGATCTGATCGGTGTAACGGGAGAGATCAACGTTGACTTCGCGGATGTTCGGACGGTCATGTCCTCTAGGGGACCTGCCCTTATGGGTTCAGGGTTCGGTGAAGGTGAAAATCGTGCTCAAGAGGCAGCGCAGGAGGCAATCTCATCACCACTTCTCGATGAGGTATCTATAGCAGGTGCACGTGGTGTCCTAATCAATATTACTGGAGGGATGGATCTCGCGATTGATGAAGTCACAGAGATCTCATCGATAATCCAGGAAGGTGCAGGAGATGCCGCAGAAATTATTTTCGGTGCTGTTCATGATCCAGATCTTGAAGGCAAAATCCGTGTAACTGTGATTGCGACTGGATTTGATTCGGTAGAGGATGGACAAGTCATTTCCAGTGATTTCCAAAGTTCTATACCTATGTCAAACACGATACCAAAGGCGGAGCCGATTCTTCCAGATCCACAGATCCAGATTGAGGAAGAAGATGAAGCCCTAGTGGGAGCAGCTATCAATAGTGATGAAGAAGCTCGCCCGCTGAACAGATTTCCTGAGCAGGTGGTATCAAGCAATCAACTCTTGGAGCTGGATATACCAACCTTTATTCGTCGCCAGATGGACTAAGAAGTGTTTCGGGAGTGACTATAGGTTCATATTGATTTGTTAGATTGTTCAGATAGCCAGTGCTACACGACCCTGCCCGGTGGGTAGTTCTCCACCAGCAGGTAGTCAAATTATCTACTGAGGGGCAATTCAGTGTTTCGGGAGCCACTAATAACTAAACTCTGGATGACAGTGGCAGCATGTGCTGTTTTGACCACGTCTTGCGTTCTTGATACTACGCTGGATGCTGGTTCTCTCGATACTGTGTATGCAAATCCTGCTGAACAGGTGGAACTGCTTTCTCTTGGACAGGACCAGACGCTTGGCTTGCTTCTCGATGGTGTTCTATCGGCAAATGATCAGGAAGCTCTTCTAGTTGCCTTTAGAGAATACGCGAGTCCGAGAAGAATGCCGGCTGGTACAGAATTAGTTTTCCATTATATCAGAGATGATCAGTGGCTGAGAAGTCTTGATGTAGTGGTCAATGCTGATGAGACAGTTCGCCTTACCCGAAATGATCTTGGCTGGCGCTCTGAACTGGTCCGTACGCCAATCTATGTGGATACACTTCTGGCTTCCGGTAAGATAGAGACGGTTCTCTGGAGTGCGATTGTTAATAATGAACAACTTGGCGGAGTACCTTTTGAAGACCGAAACTCCCTGATTGATGAACTCGACCAAGTGTTCCAATGGCAAGTTGATTTCTCTCGCCAGATCCGGGTAGGTGACACGTATCGTTTCGCATTTGAAAGAGAGGTGCGTCCCGATGGTTCGATGCGCTCTGGCCGCTTGCTTTCAGCTGAGTTGGTGAATTCAGGGACACCCTACCATGCAATCTGGTTCGATCCAAATAAGGACGGAGAAGGATCGTACTTTGATTTGGAAGGCAACTCAGTCCGTCGTGCCTTCCTACTTAAACCTCTGGCATATCGCCGGATCTCTTCTCGTTACTCTAACTCCCGACTACATCCGATCCTAAAGACATGGCGTGCACATCGCGGAGTTGACTATGCGGCTGACGCAGGAGCGGAGATTATGGCGACTTCTGATGGGGTGGTCACTCATCGGGGCTGGAAGGGGAGCTTCGGTAATACTGTAGAGATCCAGCACCCCAACGGTTTTGTAACTCGCTACGCTCATTTGAGCAGCTTCAGGTCAGGGGTACAACTTGGAAGCCGTGTTAAACAGAGCGAGATCATCGGCTATGTCGGTATGACTGGTCAAGCTACCGGGAACCACTTGCACTATGAAATGATGAAGCGTAACGGCGAGCATATGGATCCACTGGCAGTTGATCTACCAGCGGGAGATCCCGTGCCATCTGATGACCAAGTTCGGTGGGGTGAAGAGTTGATTACACGGGTTGATCTGCTCGAGTCGATACCCGGTGCTGGTCCTGTGATAGAGTTAGGCTCGTTGCAGTCACAGGGTGATCAGCAGGGAGGGGCGCAGTAGCCGCCTTAAACATGAGTTGATTCAAGCACTCTTGTTTATTGCGCTTTCCAGCGCATTGCTCCTGTATCCCTATTGGGTATACCGCCGAGTCGAACTTCCGATCGCCAGTTCGCGCTGGTTGGCTCTGATCCGCGCCAGTGTTTTGCTGATCCTTCTCGCGCTCTTATTCAACCTCCACATCCCGGTAGGGGATTCTGGCAACCCTAAGGGAGAAGGTTGGGTCCTCTTGGACGCTTCAATCAGCATGTTAGCGGGTGAGGACGAACTGACCCCCTGGGACAGAGCGATTGAACGCTCAAGGGAGTTGATAGAGGAAGGATGGAAAGTGTTCACCTTCGGAGAAGTCGTTAATCCATTTTCTCTCAATGAGATGGATTCAGGATCGAGCCCTAAAGATGCGAATACTTTGTTGGCACCGGCTCTAAAGTATGCAGCCGAAGGAGGGACGAGGTCTGTGCGTGTTCTTTCTGACCTTAGACTCCAGGATAGAGTGGCTTTGTATGCGACTCTTGAAGAATTACCGATCGATGTCACGTACGAAGGTTTTGGGGGTAACGTTCGTAACGGCGGGATCTCGGCGTTTGAGGTAGAGGATGCAGTTCTTCCGGGCAGTACGATTCTTAGCCGGATCCAGATGCATGGGTTGAGAGCTGACAGTGCAGAGTTAACGATTCGGGCCGAAGGTGTTGAGGTTGTATCACTCAAGGTAGATCTCCCTGAGGCGGGCCTAGCCAACCTCCTAGAATTACCGATCGAAGCCCCGAATGTTGAAGGCCGCATCCGCTACACAGCGCACCTACAAGTCGATGGAGATGTATTCACGTCTGATGATGAAGCGGTTGAATACGGGATTGTAGGAAATGAAGAGAATGCATTAGTGCTTATTTCTCTTAAGCCCGATTGGGAACCGCGCCACCTATTGTCCGTACTTGGCGATGTTACTGGACTTCCAGTGACAGGATATCTTCGAGCAGGTCCTGATAAGTTTGTTTCGCTCGGAAAGGCCTTGGCTCGATCGACGCCTGTGGATACGAGTAGAGTACGGAGTGCAATAGATGGAGCTACTCTGGTGGTGCTGCATGGGTTAGATGGAAGCTCAGATTCTTGGACGCTAGGCCTTATAGAGAAAAGCATGCGTGCGATTCTCCTGCCCGCTGACAGTAGCGGTGCTGCTATCGCGGGCCTTAACACTGAGGTCAGCAGAGGTGGTGAATGGTATGTATCTGGTGACCTGCCACCTTCTCCTCTTTCCGGGGATCTAGCAGGTACAACGTTTCTCGGGCTACCCCCGCTCACTGATCTCCTTATTCCTCTGAACAAGGAAGAGACCCGATCTCCGATGCGTGCACAGTTGAGAGGGACGGGTGCTTCCGAAGCAGTCTTATATCTCGATGATAGTGGTCCGAACAGACGAGTATTTGGACTTGCGTCAGGGTTCTGGAGGTGGGCGGCGCGAAAGGGAGAGGGTGAGGAAACTTATCGAAGGCTCTGGTCAGGGGTTACAGGGTGGTTATTTGCAGATGAAACATCAGTAGCCCGTGAGCCTCGACCGACGAAGTGGGTATTCCGAAGAAAGGAGCCTGTTACCTGGATAGTACCCGGAGATTCGACAATAGTTAATCTACGACTTTCGAAGAACGACTCGTTACTGATTGACACAGTTATGATTGGAGGTACAAGTCCCTCATCAGGCATGCTCCCACCCGGATTGTATCACTACAGGTTTGGAGGGGTATCTGGCGAACTCATCGGAGAGGGGCGTTTCGATGTGGAGATGATTTCGGGAGAGATGATTCCTCCTCCTGAAGAGCCGGAAGGGCCAGAGTCTAAAGCCTTTACCGTCGCTAATGATGAAAGGTCAGAGCACCCAGTACGCACTTATCCTTGGCCATACCTTGTGGTAATCACACTCCTGTGTATTGAGTGGATTATTCGAAGACGGACTGGCCTTCGATAGATCCTCAAATCATTCGAACAAGGATGGATGTTAAGGCTTCATAAGAATGACGTTCTCTAACCTTGATCGACCTGTGCAGTTCTTGAAGGGCGTCGGCCCTAAGCGGGCTGACGCTTTAGCCCGAATGGGTATTGGGACTGCGCGGGATCTCTTATACCACATCCCTCGTCGCTACGACGATGCATCAACGATCACCCCGATTGCTAACTTAGAGGTTGGGGTGGACGTGACGGTTATTGGTCGAGTACGGAGTAAGGGCGTGATCCCCACACGGACTGGTTTGAGGATTTTCCAAGCAGTTCTAGAAGATGATTCGGGGATCATAACCGCATCTTGGCCCGGTCAACCCTGGCTTGATCGCAAATTAGCCAAGGGAGATGTCCTACTTGCTAGCGGTCCAGTCAAGTTTTTTCACGGTCGCCAGATTCAACCACGAGAATTCACCACTCTTTCTCATGATGAGGATAGTGAAATGGGGGGCAGGATCTTTGTAAGCTATCCTGCGAGCGAAGAAGTGCCTCAGTGGGTTCTCAGAAGGATTTTTGAATCCAACCTCAACAAATTGTTGGAATGGGTGCCTGATGACGAGTACATGTCGGAGCGCGAGAGGCAAGAGTTTAGACTACTTAAGCTAGATGAGGCCTTATCACTGATACATCGCCCAGGAGACCTGGATGATGCTGAGCGTGGTCGTCGTAGGCTCGCATTCGACGAACTATTTCATTTGCAGATTGTTCAAGCACAAGCCAGGAGGAAGGCTACCGAGTTGGGGCCTGGAATCTCTCACCAGCGTTCGAACGAATTAATTCGTCCACTTCATGATGCTCTCCCATTTGAATTGACTAAAGCTCAAGCCCGAGTACTGAGTGAGATCTATACCGACATGCAGATGGATAGGAGAATGAATCGACTTCTCCAGGGCGATGTTGGAGCAGGTAAGACCATTGTGGCGCTTTTCGCGATGCTTTTAGCAGCGGAAGGGGGTTATCAGTCAGCGCTTATGGCACCAACTGAGATTCTCGCAGAACAACACTTTCGTCAGGTTCATTCCCTGCTTCAACCTCTAGGAGTTAACGTCGTTCTTCTCACAGGGAGTTTGAAAGGTCAGAAGCGTGATCAGGCACTAGAAGCGATTGAATCTGGCTTCGGCCAGGTCACAATCGGCACACATGCGCTGATTCAGGATTCAGTTTCCTTCGGAAATCTTGGCCTCTTGATTGTCGATGAACAGCACCGATTTGGAGTCCGCCAGCGGATGGCGCTTCTTGAGCGAAAGAATAATCGTCCCGATTTGCTGGTGATGTCTGCAACTCCGATTCCCCGTTCACTTGCCATGGCTTTTTATGGGGATCTTGACTTAAGCGTCCTAGATGAGCTTCCGCCTGGAAGGAAGCCGGTCAAGACTGAACTGAGGACACCTGCGCAGAGGGGATCTGTATACAAATTTGTACGCACTCAGATAGAAGAGGGTCGCCAGGCATATCTGGTGTATCCACTTGTCAGTGAGTCTGACAAGCTTGATTTGCTTGCTGCAACAGAGGAATTTGAAAGATTGAAGCTTGAGGTATTCCCTGGCTTTAGGCTTGGATTACTGCACGGGCAACTTCCTGCATCTCAGAAGGAAGAAACGATGGGTGCGTTCGCGAGAGGGGACCTCGACCTTCTTGTCGCTACTACAGTTGTAGAAGTTGGGATAGATATACCCAATGCTTCTGTGATGCTTATAGAAAATG
>CAJWPN010000020.1:0-32853 GCA_913045345.1 uncultured Gemmatimonadales bacterium | reverse complement strand
ACTTCAATCCTCATGCTCAGAGGATTATGGAGGGTAAGAAGAACGGCGCGAAGCTCATAGTCTTTGATACCCGTCTGTCCAACACAGCTACCCATGCTGATCACTGGTTGTCTCCTTATCCAGGCTCGGAGGCATTGATCTTTCTTGCGATTGCAAACTGGATGATCCGCGAAGGGAAATACGACCGAGAATTCGTTCGGCGTTGGTGGAATTGGCAGGAGTATATGGAGGTCGTGAATGATGAGCCCGGTGCCTCTTTTGAGAATTTTGAAGAGCACCTTCGTGAGATATACTCTGAATTCACCTTCGAATACGCATCGACAGAGTCTGGTATCGATGCTGCGACACTTCTAGAGGTAGCGAAAGTAGTGTCGACGGCGGGTACTCGTTTTGCGACTCATAATTGGAGGAGTGCTGGCTCAGGGAATTTGGGAGGGTGGCAGGTCGCTCGCACACTGACTTTGCTGAATGCCCTACTAGGAGCGTTAGCTACTGAGGGTGGGACATTTCCTAACTCCTGGAATAAGTTCACACCTAGCCCCCCTCGTTTGCCACATCAACACCCGAAGGGATGGAACGAAGTGACATGGCCCCGCGAGTATCCATTGTCACTTATGGAGATGTCCTTCCTCATGCCGCATCTAATGAAGGATCAGGATGCCCATCTCGATGTTTACTTTACTCGTGTCTACAACCCGGTATGGACCAACCCAGATGGGTTCAGTTGGATTGAAATGTTGAGTGATGAGGAACGGATTGGGCTGCATGTTGCAATGACACCTACATGGAATGAGACCGCATACTTTGCTGACTACATCCTACCGATGGGGCATGCTTCGGAACGCCATGATCTCACTTCTTATGAGCAGTATAACGGCCAATGGATTGCCTTCCGGCAGCCGGTGCTGCGGGCAGCTCGGGAGCGTTTGGACGAGGAAATCACTGACACACGTCAGGTAAATCCTGGAGAAGTTTGGGAAGAGAATGAGTTCTGGATTGATCTTACGTGGCGAATTGATCCAGACGGATCACTCGGGATCCGAGAATTCTTCGAATCCAAGAAGGTTCCGGGTGAAAAAATGACGATCGACGAGTATTACAGTTGGATCTTTGATAACTCGGTACCAGGTCTTCCTGAGGCTTCAGCAGCAGAGGGATTGAGCCCTCTTGAGTACATGCGTCGATATGGGGCATTCGAGATTTCGAATAAGGTTGGCAGGGTGCATGAGCAGTCGGTTCCTGATAATGAGCTAGAGGATGTGCGGGTGGATGAAATGGGTCGAGTGTACAGCCGGGCACCGATACCTCCCAGTCCTAAAGCTCCGGGAGGAACCAAGATTGACGATGATGAGGATGGGAGGCGCAGAGTCGGGATCAGGGTAGACGGGGAGATCCTTAAAGGATGGCCCACGCCGACTGGGAAACTCGAATTTTGGTCACGTACACTGCATGACTGGGGTTGGCCTGAACTTGCGATACCCACATACATAAAGAGCCATATTCATCCGGAAAATCTTGAGGATGATCAGATTCCTTTGATCACCACATTCCGTGTGCCTGTCCAGATTCATACACGCAGTGCGAACTCGAAATGGCTGGACGAGATCGCTCATACAAACCCGCTTTGGATCCATCCAATAGATGCCGATAGGATGGGGATTTCAAAGACAGGTGATCTTGTTAGGGTTGAGACTGAGCTTGGTTACTTTGTTCTTAAGTCTTGGATTACCGAAGGTATTCGTCCTGGAGTTGCCGCGTGCAGCCATCATATGGGTCGGTGGAAACCGGAAGGGCATAAGGGGCAGCGACTGGGGATAAGTACGGTGGCGTTGAACCAAGAAGGTTCTGAGTGGTCACTCACACCCCGTAAAGGTGGTGAGCCATTTGCTTCATCAGATCCTGATACCATGCGTATTTGGTGGACAGACCTCGGCGTGCACCAAAATCTCACCCATGCAGTACATCCCGACCCAATTTCGGGGATGCACTGCTGGCATCAAGCTGTACGGATTTGCCCTGCTAAAGAGGGGGATCAAGCTGGCGATGTCTCAGTAGATACGGGTAAGTCTCAAGCAGCCTACGAGAAGTGGCTGGCAATGACTCGTTCAGCAGACCGTTATTCTCCCGATGGAACGAGGCGTCCATACTGGATGTTACGACCTGTGCGACCTGAACGTGACGCATACCGTCTTCCTTTAGAAACTGAGCCTGCTGAAGTATGACGCTCAAGTGAGGAATCAGGGATTAGACCTGTCTCTTACACCTAAGGAGTCGGGGCACGCTTCCGTTGACCTGATTCGCACCCTAGCAGTTTTCGCAGAGGCACCTGCTTCAGAGCACATTCACTTATGGAAAACTCTGGGCATCGAGGATTCACCTAGTGCTTCGGACTACGCCGATGTTTTTCTTTTCCAGCTTTATCCTTATGCATCTGTGCACCTTGGCTCAGAAGGTATGTTGGGAGGAGAGGCACAGAGCCGCGTGGCGGGATTTTGGGGAGCGTTAGGAAGGAATTCTCCTCCGGAGCCGGACCATCTTTCAGCCCTACTAGGTTTGTATGCGACATTGAGCGAGCAGATCGGTCTCGTAGGGAATAGTTCAGGAAAACCTCCTCGTTTTTCAGAGGCTGAGACACTGATGATTAATCGGGGGAGGGACGCTCTTCTACAGGAGCACATAGCTCCTTGGGTCCCAGCCTACCTGGAGCGTGTGATTGAGATTGCTGCTGGACCCTATCGCAGCTGGGCACTTCTTCTTGATAAAGTCTTACGGGTTGAACTTGTCCGAGCAGGTTGCCCAAAACAGTTACCCTTACACCTTCGCGAGTCATCGCCACTTGCGGATCCGCGGACTGATGGAGCGGATGCCTTCATCTCTGGGCTTCTCGCACCTGTACGGGCTGGAATCATTCTGGCCAGGGCTGACCTTGCTCGTCTCTCTTCTGAGCTCGACCTGGGATTGAGAGCTGGTGAACGTCGGTACGCTCTAGAGCACCTTCTCAGTCAGGACTCCAGTAGATTTCTGCAGTCACTTGCCACCGAAGCAGATAGACAGGCGGCGGGCCACGAGCATCGTCGGGAACTACTCGGAATTACCGCTGACTTTTTCTTGGATCAAGCTCGGGCAACATCAAAATTACTGAGAAAACTTTCAGAAGGAGGAGCAAGAATAACCGCTGAAACTGTGTCTTGACCAACTTTATTTTCACTGAACCTACTCACCAGTTTTCATTCAGAGATGTTTTAGCCGGACTCGGGGTTGCACTCATGTTAATCCCAGGGTCTATGGCATACGCTGAGCTAGCTGGTCTTCCGAGCCATCATGGCTTATATGCTGCTGCTGCTGCACCAATTGTGGCGGCACTGTACGCTTCATCTCCCTATCTTCAAACTGGGCCTGTAGCGATGACTGCCTTGCTCACGCTTGGTGCGTTACTGCCTCTGGCTGAACCGGGTACGGCTGAATTCACGACCTTAGCAGCCTTGCTGGCTGTGGTATGTGGACTTGTACGTGCTGCGGTAGGATTACTGAAAGCGGGATGGGTCAGCTACCTGATGTCTCGCGCAGTAATGACTGGATTTACCTCAGCAGTTGCTATCCTGATTGTGTGTGCTCGGCTTCCTTCAACATTCGGTGTTGATATATCTGAAGCCAATGTCGGTGTGGTTAGGGGAGCATTCTTAACCCTATCAGATCCAGGTTCATGGGAATTCCTAGCCGTAGCACTTACGACGACATCAGTAATAATCATTGTCATTGGAAGAGCTATACACACTTTGGTACCAGGGGTTTTGATCGCCGCTCTAGTCGGTCTCCTCTTTTCAATCATCTTTGGATATAACGGTTCAGTAGTTGGTGACATACCAGTAGGCCTACCAGCAGTTTCGATTGATTTGCCGTGGAGCAGTTTGCCTGCGCTCATTCTACCAGGAGCAGTAATCGCAGTTGTAGGCTTCGCGGATTCTGCATCGATTGCCCGGGTATTTGCCAATGAGGATCGTCAGCGCTGGAATCCGAGTCGAGAGTTTCTTAGTCAAGGAATGGCTAATATTGCTGCCGGATTTGTAGGGGGATTGCCGGTTGGGGGTTCCTTTGCCCGTAGCAGCGTAAATCGCTTTTCCGGGGCCCGTAGCCGTTGGAGTGGTCTCATTGCAGGTCTTGTGGTTTTGGCTTTTCTGCCTTTCGCATATGTCTTGGCTCCGCTTCCGCAGGCGATCCTGTCGGGGATTGTGATCGCTGCAATTTGGCCGCTTTTCCGTGTGAAAGAGTTGATGAGTCTGTGGGCAATATCGGGACCTCAAGGTGCGGTTGGGTGGGGCACTTTCGGGCTCACGCTGATTCTAGCTCCGCGAATTGAGCAGGCGGTTGTACTCGGGGTAGTCATGGCGACAGCGGCACATATGTGGCGTGAACTGCAGCCAGGTGTCAAAACTCACATTGAGGGAGAGGAGCTTCATTTTGAGCCGAAGGGAGTGCTTTGGTTTGGATCGGCTCCAGCACTTGAGGACTCACTATTATCGAGTTTGGCTCAAGAGCCTGGCGTGAAACGAATCATAGTACACTGCGCTGGTTTGGGAAGAATTGATCTGACTGCGGCACAGGGTATCGCTAGAATTGCTGAACAAGCACAGGTGGTTGGGCTAGAGATGGAAATAAGGGAAGCCCCAGAGCATGCATATCGGGTGCTGCAAGCTGTAGGTCTTGAGTCAAGACAGCATCCAAACCCGAATGGCGATTGAATAAGAGATCACCTTCTTTTCGTCTTGTACGTTTACCCGAATGCCTGTTTTAGGAGAGATCTCATCCGGCCTTCATAGCGGCGGACTACAAGCACTGATGCCGGAGAGTAGCGGGCCACCTTCGTCGGTATTTCTCCGAACATGAGTTGCCTTATAAACCGATCTCGGGTTGAGCCTAGAACGACTAAGTCGTATTCAACGCTCTCTTTCGCAATACCGCCAGCGATAGATGGAGACTCAATCACCTTTCGATTTACTGGCAGGTCTAACTCGAGACGGTCAAGCGTTTTACCGAGCCGCTTATCTGCCCGTGTAAGCTGTGCTTTGGATGCATTAGGCTTCACGACATAACATGCTGTGACAGACATACCGAATGCTGGTGCGAGAACATTTAAAACCTCAGCTGCCAGTCGATTGTGTGGACCACCTGTGGTGGGGAAGAGACACCGCTTCGGACGTTCGCGATTCTCAACCTTCAACATAGCGAGGTCACAGGGGGAGTTCCTGATGACCTGATCTGCAACCTCTCCGAAAATTCGATCTCGGGTATCGGTGTAACCTTTCCACCCCATAACCATGAAGTCAGCTCCGTATCGGCTTGCCCCCGATAGAATCCCATCTGAGGCTTTATGGGCCACCATTAGATCAGTCTCGATCTCGATGTTTCGATCTCTGGCCTCTTGACTTGCCGCTCTCAAAAGGCCTTCCCGATGATGCGTGAAGCGCAGGCCTTGGTGAATTGGTAGTTGCCGCGGTACTTCAACAACTGAAAATCCTACTAAGGCTTTCTCCCTCGCTTCAGCGATTACTTCCGCATAGTCAAGTAGAATGCCGATGTGGTCTGGATTATGGAGTGGCACAACCACCGTGTCTTGTATAGCTGCGACAGGTGGCAAAGATGTTTCTAGGACCTGAGGCTTGTCCGTTGCAGCTTGTTTCTCGGAATAGGCATAGTAAAGCACCAGACCTATGAGAACCCAGCCAATGGTCACATACCAAGCGAGCGGTTGGAAATTGAATTGGTATACCGCTAGAAAAACATTGAGAACGATGCCGAGGAGAGGTACAACCGGATAGAGGGGAACTTTGTATCGCCTTGGCAGGTCTGGTGCCTTTCGGCGTAGCACTATGACCGAGAGGTTCACCATAGCAAAAGTTAGTAAGAAAATCAGACTTGCGGCGGAGCCGACTGCTTCAATGGGAAGAGTCAGTGCCATTAAGAGCAGAACTGCACCGCTTAAGAGAATCGCAATATGAGGTGTGCGCCGAACTGGGTGGATCGTCCCTACAGCCTTTGGTAGCCAACGGTCCCGGCCCATCGAAAATGCAACTCGGGACGATGCCAAGATTGTAGCGTTGAGGGCTGACATAGTGCTAAGTAGACCGCCAAAAACGATTACTCCAACACCAAATGCGGGCATAAAGCCTTCAGCAGCGCGCACGATAGCTGTTTCGCCATAGTCTCCGAGGAAACGCCATGAAGGCTCACCACTCTCTGGAGTCACTGCCGTGAGTGCCACGAAGAGAATCAGCAAGTACATGACTACTGTGATTCCTAGAGAGATGAACGTAGCCCGGGGGATGTTCTTTTCAGGTTCCTTGATCTCTTCGGCGACCGTAGCGATGAGGTCATAACCCTCAAATGCGATAAAAGTGAGACCCATCGCGACAATCACTCCGCCCATACCCTCAG
The DNA here is from genome assembly GCA_913045345.1 of uncultured Gemmatimonadales bacterium. Taxonomy (GTDB): domain Bacteria; phylum Gemmatimonadota; class Gemmatimonadetes; order Longimicrobiales; family Gaopeijiaceae; genus UBA1142. The sequence continues at coordinate 26,421 of CAJWPN010000020.1, read as the reverse complement.
GGAAGAATGGATTGAAAGAGTTTGTTACCTGTTGCGGTGGTGCATCGATCACAGCTCCGAGACCGTATGCAACGAACACCGATAGTATGATAAGCTTGGCAACGGTCAGGACATTCTCTGCCATCCCGGTGACTTCAGCGCCCCGGACGTTAAGGCGGATGAAAAGTCCCCCAATGACAAGGGTTACAAATAGACCTGCGGCATGTTCTCCCATGAGGGCAAACGATGCATCGGCGAAGCCGGGTATATACTTAAGGAAGAATTCCCAGAAGTATCCGGCGAATCCTAGAGCGTATAGTGAACACGCGACCGTATAAGCAAACCACAACATCCAACCGGCAGTGAATCCAACTGCGCCAGGGAATGCTCTCCGAACGAAAGCATAGCCTCCTCCAGCCTCTGGAATTGCAGCGGCCAGTTCGGCATAAGCAAAAGCCGTGAGAAGTGTTACTACTCCATTAAGTGCGAACGCGAGAATAGAAGCTGGACCGGACTCGCCTGCGGCAATCCCAGTAAGTACGAAGATCCCAGCTCCAATCATCGCACCAACACCGATCATTGTAGCGTCGAATAGCCCGAGATTACGGGCAAACGTTGGCTCGCCTACTGATGAGCGTACAGCTTCTGGATTCACGGGGCTGGAGGATTCCTTCGTCTGGGAGTACTCAGGTGATTTAATTGGCGGACTGAGAGGGTATTGCGCTACTGTCAGGTATAGGCTGGCCGGCCTTGAGCTGTGCCAGGGCACCATTCAATTTGCTGAGTACTACTTAGTAAGTTTCGAAAAGTCAGGTTAATAATGAGTGACTCCCATAATTTAGATTTCCTCGGTCGACGCGAACTTCTCAAGCTTGGCGCTGCTGGCCTTGGACTTGGCGCGACGTCCGGACTTTCTCCTATTCCGGCCTCAGCAGATCTTGATCACCAACAACAGCGCCCTGATATGGGTCCGGCTCCCGCTAAGCTATTCGCCGCAGACCCTATCGATGTAGTGCGCATTGGCTTTGTAGGTGTAGGGGGAATGGGAGGAGCTCATGTTAGGAATTTTCTAGGGCTTGAAGGCGTTGAGATTGTAGCTCTTTGTGATATCGACTCGGCACGCAATGAGGAAGTCTCGAGTTGGGTGACTGACGATGGTCGAGCACCGCCGACGATGTACGGGCGTCACGAGACAGATTTTGTTCGCATGTGCGAGACTGAAGACCTAGATCTTGTGTTCACTGCTACACCGTGGGAATGGCATGTGCCAGTGTGCGTATCTGCGATGGAAAACGAAAAGCATGCTGCTACCGAGGTCCCGGCCGCATACACGACCGATGACTGTTGGAAACTTGTCGAGTATGCTGAAAAATACCGCAAGCACTGCGTTATGATGGAAAATTGTAACTATGACCGTCCTGAAATGATGGTTTTCCATATGGCTCGCTTGGGCCTATTGGGGGATATACTTCACGCCGAATGCGGGTACCTGCACGACCTTAGAGAGATCAAGTTCTCTGATGTTGGGGAAGGCCTCTGGCGGCGTGCTCACTCCATGGTACGAGATGGCAACCTTTACCCAACTCATGGCCTGGGTCCAGTGGCCAATGTGATGGATATCAATCGTGGAGATCAGTTCGAATATCTCGTGTCGATGAGCTCGCCATCACAGGGGTTACAAGAATGGGCGCAGGCTAACTACCCGGAGAATCACCCGAAGCGCACAGAGCGTTATGTCCTTGGTGATGTGAACACGACCATGATCAAAACAGTACGGGGGAGAACGATTTATCTCAGTCATGACACAAACCTTCCCCGGCCGTATTCAAGGATTCACATGGTCCAGGGGACTAAGGGGTTATTTCAGGGTTATCCTCACCGAGTCCATATCGAAGGCCTGAGTTCCGGACATGAGTGGCAGGATTGGATGGATTTACGAGACGAGTATGATCACCCACTGTGGAAAGATCTTGAGGAGCAGTCAGCAGGAGCCGGGCATGGAGGTATGGACTACATAGAGGATTACCGGTTGGTGAAATGCCTGCGGGAGGGCAAACCCACCGATATGAATGTCTACGATGCAGCCGCGATGTCAGTGATCACCCCATTGTCGGAGTGGTCAGTTGCTAACCGTAGTCGCCCGATCGATGTGCCTGATTTTACACGAGGGCGGTGGGCGCAGTGGCCGAAACTGGAAACTCTTAGAGCGTAGAAGGAGGAGAATTGTGATGAAACGATTTCGTGTCACCGGGCTAACCAGCTTCGCGATAGGTTGGTTGGTGGTCTCGACCCCGGCCCAAGAAATTACACTTGCTTTGACGGGGGACGCGATCATCACGAGGAGATTGTCCGTCTACGAGGAACCAGATTTTCTCGAGCTGATCGATTTGATTCGCGGTGCAGACGCAGCTTTTACGAATCTCGAAGTCCTCTTCCATGATTATGAGCCGTATCCAGCTCACCAGAGCGGAGGAACTTGGATGCGCGGCGAACCAATACTTGCTAAGGAGCTTGTTTGGGCAGGTATCGATATGGTATCGCGCGCAAATAATCATACTGGTGATTATGGAGTTGAGGGTCTTCGCCTGACCACCAAATACGTAGACGAAGCAGGGTTAGTGCATGCGGGAGCAGGTGAGAGTCTCGCGGAAGCCCGAGAGGCCCGCTTCTTGGAGACCGCACGTGGTCGAGTAGCTCTAATCTCTATGTCGTCGACCTTCCCTGATCATTCTCGAGCTGGGAATGCCCGTGGGAGCATGAAGTCCCGGCCTGGTTTGAGTCCGCTTCGTTACACAACCGAACGAGTTGCTACCGCAGAACAGCTTGATCGTTTCCAAGTGCTAGCAGAAGAAATGGGATTAAGCTTCAACCGCAGTGATCGGGGGGCACGTACGCTCTCCACCAATTTCATTGAAGGTTCAGAAACGGGCGTGGTGACTCGACCGAATCCGGAAGATGTGGCTGAAATTGCGGCAGTAGTGCAAAGTGCCAGCCGCCTCGCTGACCAGGTAATTGTTACCATTCACGCACACGAAAGTGGGGGAGCTCGCTCCGTTCCAGCCGGTTTTCTAGTAGAGTTCGCGAGGGCAATGGTGGATGCGGGCGCTACGATGTTCGTGGGCCACGGACCTCACGTACTTCGTGGTATAGAGATCTACAAGGGCAAGCCGATTTTCTACTCTTTGGGTGACTTTGTATTTCAGAATGAGACCCTGCTCCGGCTACCCGAAGAGAATTACCAGGCGTACGATCTCGGTGTGAATGACCATGTAGCGGACTTCAATGCCAGGCGCTACCAGAATGAGACAGTTGGATTCCCAGCAAACCCCGAGATTTGGGAGGCGGTCGTTGCTATGCCGACATTCACCGGGGATGAACTGACTGAACTAGCACTTCACCCGATAACCTTGGGCTATGGAAAGCCAGCTTGGGTACGGGGACGGCCTATGTTGGCACATGGCGTTCTTGCGGAAAAAATTCTGAACGATCTTGTCGAGCGCTCGAAGCCTTTCGGAACCGACATCGACATTAGAGAAGGAGTCGGTTACGTACGAGTTCGGTAAGTGAATTGGCCCAATCCACGTCAAGTGGACCGGTCACCGTTGGAACTCGTATCCGGCGAGGCTTTTTTCAAAGAGTTCGGTGAGCAGCCGACTCATTTTGCTCGGGCTCCGGGGCGTGTGAACCTGATTGGTGAGCACATTGACTATCATGACCTGCCAGTATTCCCGATGGCTATTCAGCGCCAAGCATATTTGGCTTTCCGGTGTCGGGATGATGGATTTGTGCGGATTCGTAGTGTTCGCGAGGACTTTGAAGAAGTCGAGTTCGAGATTGGTCCGGAGATAACTGCTAGTCCGCCAGGTCATTGGGGAAACTACCTGAAGGCTCCGGCGGATGAGTTAGCGAGACGATTCACTATATCACGTGGATTTGATGGTGTTCTTGTCTCTGATATCCCTATAGCATCCGGGCTTTCATCTTCATCCGCGCTTGTTAACGCGGTTGGGCTGGCTCTTGCCCACGTCAACAGAGTTATGATAGAAACTCTGCCTTTCGCGGATATGATGGCTGATGCAGAACGCTATACAGGGACCCGCGGAGGTGGGATGGATCAGGTGATATCCCTTGGCGGCCGTGCCCGCCATGCGGCTAGGATCGAGTTTAGTCCCCTAAAGATCAGACATATTCTGGTTCCAGAGAGCTGGCGGTTCGTAACCGCTAATTCTGGAGTGCGCGCTGAGAAATCAGGCTATGCGATGAGCGCATATAATGCGCGTCGCGATGAATCTGAGCATGCTTTGAGGATTGTCACTAATACTGCATTAGAACGTGGTCTAATTCGCTCTCAAGTCACTGGGTATAGGAACCTTCTTGAGATTCTTGGAGAGGACCTAGCGATCGAGATCGCAGAGGCTGTGCTCGAAGGAACTCGCTTACAGCGTTTCCGACATGTGATTACAGAGGCTGTTCGAGTAGGAAAAGCTATTGACCTTATGGTTAGCGAGGACATTCAAGCATTTGGTTCCTTGATGGACGCTTCACATAGGAGTCTCCGTGTCGACTACGAAGTCAGCTCAGTAGAACTTGATGAACTTGTTGTAGTTTGTCGTGAAGCTGGAGCGGCAGGTGCTCGGCTCACGGGGGCTGGTTTTGGTGGATCTGTCATCATGGTTACTGAGCAGGATAAGGTAGATGAGGTTCTAGAAGGCTTGTCGCAAGGATATTATGGGCCTCGGGGTATAAAAACGGATACCGATCAAAGCCATTTTGCAACCAAGCCTTCCGCGGGGGCTTCGATAATCACGCTGTAATCCTGAGTATTGGGTTGACGCTACTCGATGACCTCGCCTTCTTCACTTTCCCGCATTCCACTAAGGCACCTTCTTCGATAAATGCGTAAGCATTCTAGTAAGGCATGGCCGGTCTTTCATGACTGCTGAGAAAAATAGGATGGGAGCTCTATCTGCTTTTTTCCCTGTGGTTTCCTCCATTGCTTTAGCAATCGCTTTACCCAGATTAGCGATCGCTCAAGTACCCATTGGGACAGATCGTCCAGACTTTGTTGAATCGAGCTCAACAGTGGGTGCGGGTGCTATTCAGGTTGAAGGCTCTTTCGCATTTGATACGGAAACAACAGGTGTCGGTAACATTGATACCTGGGCTACCCCTTTTCTCTTCCGAGTTGGGATAGCCAACTCTTGGGAGCTAAGGTTAGAGTCGGACTGGTTTACTCAGTATCGAGTTACTGAGCAGACTCTCTCGAATTCGACATCCGAACTCAATTCAAGACAGATCACTACTAACGGAATTTCTGACTTCTCGGTTGGTGTTAAGTGGTCTTTTTTTCCTTCGGAGGAATCCAGCAGACCTGCGATGGCCGCCTTGGTTCACGCAGATCTGCCAATCGGGTCTGCTGAGTTACGGGGATTTGGGATACGCCCATCCTTTCGCGTAGTAGCGGAATGGAGTTTTCACATACCTTGGATTGACGGGGACTACGTTGATCAAGGCGATTTCAGGGGTGACTGGGGCATCGCTATCATGCCTGGGTTTCAGTTAGATCGGGACGAGTTCAGTCGGTACCCATCAGGTGTGTTAGGGTTAGTGATAAGCCGCGGCCTTTTTTCCCCTCGGTTCAGAGTGTTTTCTGAGATGGCTTTCGAACAAATCACAAGAGATGAATACGGAGGTAATATCGGTTTAATACAAACCGGGGGCACATTTTTGTTGAATGATTGGTGGCAAATTGATTCAGCGGTCTCCTTTGGGCTTACGGATAATGCACCGAACTTTGGCATGACCTTTGGTCTATCCGGGTTGTTCCTTAGATGATGAGTAATATCAACTCAAGAGCAGATGCTTAACCCATCGTCGAAAAAGAGACTATTAGCGGTCTTGGTCCTTTGTTTTCTGGCCCAGTCGATCTTCGTCTACAGGGATGACGTGGATCTAGAACTCTCTTTGGAAGCGATTGAAGGTCGTCAGATCTACCATGAGTCGGCTTGTCAAGTTTGTCACCAACTCTGGGGTCAGGGAGGGTTCCTTGGCCCTGATCTAACGAATGCCGCAAGCCGCGTTGACGAGACACGGCTTGTATCACTTCTGACTGTTGGGAGTGGTCAGATGCCAGCCTTCAATTTTAGCTCACGACAGATTGATCAATTAAAGACCTTTATGAATGAAATTGATCGTCCGGATCTCGGCAGAGGTGAGCTGAGGATGGGTGACCCCAGTACGGGTACAAGTTTACAGGAAGCATTTGAGTCCGCGGTCAGCGATTTTGTACTTCCAAATAGTACTGCTGCAGGGTTTAAAACATTTCGAACTGGGCTGTGCAAAGCGTGTCATTTCCCCTTTCAGACCTCAATTGTGGGAGCACCTGATCTTTCGACCGCTGTCGAGAGGCTTAGTGAACCTGACCTAGTCGACATACTTACCTCTGGCAAGCCAGAGACTGGCATGCCACCACCAGTTCCTGAACTCTCACCCTCACAGATCAATGACCTGATCTCTTATCTCTTCTGGCTAAATGAGCATAGAGGGGAGTTAGAAGATGATACGCGAACCAGGCAGGTGGATCGCAATGTGAATTGGAGATTGCTGCCTTGGTGGGAGTACAGGTAAGTGAGAGCTGTGACACTGTTAATCACCTGCGCGCTCCTCGCGTTGCAGTCATGAAACATGCCAACCTGGAGCGCGAGTTAGTGCCCAATGAAGCCAGCAGTCGCTTGCTTTCCTTCGCGCAGGGTCATCCAGTCCGGCAGTTCGCAACGATCATGTTTATCCGGGGTGGTTTGATCGCAATTGCAGTTACACTAATTGGAGGAATACTCGCTGCGCTGTATTCAGTGCCTGCTCTAGCTCCCAGCTTTCAATCAGTCGGTCTCGACCTCCGCCAACTGCGGCCTATTCACACAGCTTTCGCATCTGCCTGGATTTTTCTTGGGGGAGTAGCAGTCGTTCATCGGTGGCTACAAGATCATGGTGGTGACGTGACTTGGGGAGATCGTTGGCGCCTGAGAGTACAGGTGGTGTCATGGGCAGCCGCTGGAATTGGAATTCTCTTCACCCTTAGCCTGGGTGTGGGATCAGGCCGGGAATACGTTGGGTTCCATCCAGTGTTTAGTGCACTGATACTGGTTGGTTGGCTCTGTTACCTATGGAATTTCTTTCGTATCGCCGGACCAAACTTCTTTCATCGGCCGGTATACATAACGATGTGGGGCGTGGGAATGTTGTTTTTTGTTGTCACGTTCATAGAGCAGCATTTGTATCTGATTCCGAGTTTTTTCTCGAATCCCGTGCAAGATCTCCAGGTGCAGTGGAAGGCAACAGGCACACTCGTGGGAAGCTTCAATCTCTTTGTCTATGGCTCGGTTATTTACATCGGGGAACGCATCAGCCGGAATCCTAGCTACGGCCACTCGAAGATTGCGTATGCTCTATTTGCAGTTGGTCTACTCAACTCGTTCACAAATTTTGCACACCATACATACCATTTGCCTCAGGATCACTTGGTGAAGTGGATATCGTTTGTGGTTTCGATGGCTGAGATCACGGTTTTGTGTAGAGCCGTCTACGACGTCTGGGGGTTGGTGAGCGTAACTAAACACGGGGAGTTCTGTGCGACCCGAGAAAGCTTCGCAGCATCAAAATACTGGACAGTCTTCATCCTTTTTTCAGCAATCCTGATTTCGATTCCTCCACTTAACGCGATAATACACGGGACATATGCGGTCACCGGACACGCGATGGGTGCCACGATCGGTATCGACACCATGATTCTGTTAGGTGCTATTATCTGGATTCTGGGAGAACACCTTCGCGTGAGAGAGGGGGATTCCGCTGCAGAGAGTCTTAACACAGCGGGAATGCGCAGGATTGTGGTTTGGCTGAACTTAAGTGTGGCAGCTTTGGTTGTATGGCTACATGTCTCAGGGGCCGTAACAGGGGTAACGCGAGCGATCCTTAGTCCGGGTGAAACTTATGTGCCTCCGGCATGGTTAGCAGGCTCGAATGGAGTCCTTTTCGCAGGTACTGGCGTTGTTGCCGCAGTGTTTTTCGGTGCTCTTTTATGGCGACTCTGTCCGATTGCTTTCCGTTATTGGTGGGTCAGTGAAAAACGTGCTTAGTCGATAAGCAAAGTGGTCTGACTAACGAAGCTCAATCTTCGGAAGTAGCCGGAAAAGCCAAAGAATTGCTAAGGCTGCTATCGTAATGCAGAGAAGTGATAAAGCGTTACGTCCGTAGAGGGCATAACCAGTCCCGAACAGTGCACCATAGATTGCGATACAACCCAGGAACCATGCCAGAAATGCTGCAGTTGGACTCGAGCCGTCTGGATCAGGTTCTAGGCCAAGCCCAGCCCCTCTCCATCCTCCACCCATGGGTCGTATGAGTTGGTGAAAGCTTTTTAAAGTGTCCGGACTCGCTGGAGGCGTCAGTAGTGTTACGGTGACCCATCCGATGGATGTTAAGAGTACCCCAAAGACGAGCTGAAATGAGGGCTCTAGAGCCTCCAGCCCCAGCATGTTTGTGTGAATAAACTCGAAGTACACAGCGATGAGAAATGATATGATCATCGCGGAGATTTCACTCCAAGCATTAATGCGCCACCAGAACCATCGAAGAAGGAATACCAAGCCCGTCCCAGCTCCAATTTGGAGAAGAATCTGGAATGCCTGCAACGCATTTTCGAGCCAAAGTGAAACGATTCCAGCGAGTACAATCAGCCCAATTGTTGCTAGCCGAGCTAGCCGGAGGTAGTGGCGATCCTCTCGATCAGGTGATACGAAACGACGATACCAGTCATCGATAATGTAGGATGCTCCCCAGTTGAGGTGGGTACTGATTGTGGACATATATGCTGCTGCCAGAGAAGCCACGACCAGCCCTAGAAGTCCAGAGGGCAAGAAGACCAGCATAGCCGGATATGCTAAATCATGTCGCACGATAGAAGGGTCGACTGTCGGGAAAGCTGCTTGGATAGAATCGAGTGTCGGATAAACGATCAAAGAAGCAAGCGCCACAATGATCCACGGCCATGGTCTCAGGGCGTAGTGGGCTAGGTTAAACCAAAGAGTAGCCTTGAGGGCATGGGACTCATCTTTCGCCGCAAGCATCCGCTGTGCTACATAGCCGCCCCCTCCCGGCTCGGCCCCTGGGTACCAAGTGCTCCACCATTGAACTGCGATTGGGATAATAAAGATCGCAGCCGCGCTATGCAGGTCTGTGAAGTCGGGAAGTAGTGCAAGTTTTCCTGCTAGTTCCGGGTTAGTGAATAAACCGTTTAGTCCACCCACCTCAGGTTGTTGTACCGCATAGTACGCAGCCGCAAGCGATCCAGTCATTGCGACGATGAATAGCAGTAGGTCCGTGACTACAACTCCCCAAAGCCCAGATGTAGCTGAGTATAGGGCTGTTACAGTTCCAGCAATTAGTATGACTTCATACTTGGATACACCCAAAAGGATGCCGCCGATCTTGATCGCGGCGAGAGTCACCGTAGCCATGATCATCACATTGAAGAAGATGCCCAGGTACAGAGCGCGGAAGCCACGCAGAAAAGCTGCCGGACGTCCGGAGTAACGGAGTTCGTAGAAACCGACATCCGTAAGGATATTTGATCGACGCCAGAGTTGTGCATAAAAGAACACTGTACACATCCCACTGATGCCCATCGCCCACCAGATCCAGTTTTCACTAACACCTCCTGTTCGTACTAGATCTGTTACCAAATTTGGAGTGTCAGTGGAAAAAGTAGTTGCGACCATGGAGGTACCGAGAAGCCACCAGGGCATAGAGCGTCCGCCAAGGAAAAATTCATCAGTCTGGCGGCTTGCACGACGCGCAAAGTATAGACCGGTTAGAAGCGTTACAGTGATGTACAGGCAGACGACGATCCAATCCAACTGGGTCAACTGCATGTACTAGACGCTCCCATGTCTTCTTGGACGCACTATGAAACTAGCTCTGCGAAGCCGTCGGTAAGTGACCGGTGGTAGATGCCTTGATCAATTTGGTTCAGCAGCATGGTCTGGGCTTGGTCTTTATCTGAGGCGTGCGTTACTCCAAACCACCTATCCTTTGTATGAAGTACTTGCATAGAAGTCGAACCAGCTTGAATCTGGCCATTCACAGCAGTGGACAGCAGAAATTCTTGCGATGTGTTCGAGGCATTGTATTCAAGGAAATTACTGAACTGTGAATGCATATGGTCGATTGTTGATTCGGTGAATCCCCACAAATTCATAGATACGATTGAATCTCCTGAAAGCTCCACATGGTTTTCCTCCGGAGGGAAGCCATGGATTCCTTCCATGTGTTTCCCAGTGATACACCCATCAACAAGGCGAACATCCTGAGTTTCCTCAATATGAGATAAAAGGCCGTCTTTACTCAGTACACAAACACCTCTTGAGACCGCTCCACTCCCTGACAGGGTATCTGAGAGAGTATATCCAACCAGAGCTCCATCTGAGGTTTCCTGATCGGAATGCATATGAGAGTGAAGTATCGAGAAGGCGGTTGGTCCATAAAGGTCGTCGGCATTGCAAACTGCAAAGGGTCCTTCGATAGAGTCAGCTGCACAGAGCACGGCGTGACCGGTTCCCCAAGGCCGAGATCTGTCAGGAGGGGGGTGAAATCCTTCGGGAAGTTGGTCTAGGCTCTGTTCTACATAGTCTATCGGCAGAGCTCCGCCAACGATTTTGGATAGGTGAGCCCTGATTTCGTCCTCGATCTCAGAGCGCGTAACCATAATAATGCGGTTGAATCCGGCTTGGGCAGCGTCATAGATGTTGTAATCCATGATAGCCTCCCCATTAGGACCCAGTGGGTCCAGCTGCTTTAGCCCTCCGTAGCGAGTTGAGAGCCCTGCAGCAAGTACCACAAGTGGCAAGGTCATGAGCCGAGCTGCTCTTTAAAAAAGTCGACTGTTAATGGCCATGCCTGCTCAGTAGCGCTCATGTTTGCTCCTTGTTGTCCAGATTGTGCACGAAGGAATCCGTGTCCTGCTCCATCGAAAATATGAGCTTTGAAGTTTCCTCCTCCGCTCGACATCGCTTGTTCCGCTCGTGGTATAGTAGAATTCACTCGATTATCATTGCCCCCATAAAGGCCAAGCACTGGTGCCTGGATCTGGTCAAAGCCTCCCTCAGGCGAAGTGCCGTAGTACACGACAGCAGCATCCAGGTCAGCGTAGTCGACTGCAAGACCGAAACTTGTGCTTCCACCCCAGCAATATCCCACCGCACCTACTTGATCTCCAGCAGAAGGGAGGGCGGTCGCATAAGCTGCCATTGCTCGGAGTCGTCGGTTGACATCAATCGGGTCAAGTGTGCGAATTGCTGTTACCGAAGCCTGTCTGTCCATTGACTCTGAGCCTCCACCATTCGGCCCTGATCCAGATAGTAAATCTGGCGCAACAGCTATAAAGCCATCAGCTGCAAGTTGGTCAGCAACGGACCTGATCCAATCTGTTAGGCCAAAGATTTCGTGAATTACAATGACCACTGGGGCTTGGTCGCTGCGCTCGGGATACGTGACCCAAGCCCTCACCATGTCCCCTTCTCCCGCATCATAAGTAACCCACTCACCATGCCTTGGTGATGAGTTCAGCCTCACAAGTGCACCTTCTTCGTCTGGTGGAAGGGACTGAGCTGTCGCGGTCCCGCAGAGACTCATGGCGATAGCCACACTTGTAATTATCGTGAGTTGTCTAAGGCTCAAAATCATGATGGAATCCTTCGCGGCTTAGGTCCTCGTATGATGACCCGCTTGTATCGTGATTCGGTACTCTACTGTCTTAAGAGTCTAGCGACGGCAAGTTGATCAGTGTACAAAGATGAAGACCAGCATGTTCATAAGCGAGCACCTTCGAGTGTTCAATAGTTGTAACAACCCTGAGTACTTCTGAACTCTTCAGATATCCCGTCGAATATGAAACTTCTCCATCTAACGTATTGGCATATCTCTGAGTAAAAGAAACCCCCGCGCCAATTACTTGGGGCGGGGGTTAAGAAACGGCTACAGGTGACTGAAGGGCCACCTGTAATAATCAAGCAGACTCAATGTCGTAACAGATACGCCAGTCACTCATGTTTTCAGGATCGTCTATGCCCTCATCCGTTGGCTGATGACGGCCAAGCCACCCAGAGGAATCTCCACTGAACGATTTGGAATAGTGCTCCAAATGATCATTAGCAGTCATTTTATCCAGTTCAACCCCAGATAACTCAACCGTAAGTGAATCACTTACGTGACCCTCAAAAAGTACTTTATCGATCTTATCGACCTTATTTCTTTTCGGATGATCAGAAATTGACCAATAGCCCTCCTCAGGGAATGCTAGCTCGTGACTTACCCCTTGAGTCGTGACTTTAGATTGAAAGCGGAATTCCCCCTCGTCATCCCATGCTGCCTCTTTGTTGTCCTTAATTTGAATCCAGCGCAGGACGACTCGAATCTTCTCCGACATTCTTACTCCTGTTTTCGTTCTAACCCTTTTACTAGAGGCGACAAATAGAGCCGTTGTGCGGCTCGGGTCAAGTGCAGATTCAACCTTAGGTCCTTAGCCTTGTTCGCCAAGTACATCTTTCTTTAAAGACTATGAGGTGTCGGGCTCGTAACTGGTTTCCCATGTTCGTACCTAAAACCAGATTACAGACTCGATCTCAAACAGAATTTGGAGAAACCATGAGCCGCTGGAACTCCCGTATATTGATTGCGCTATTGCTCACCCTATTCGTAGTTGAGCCCAGAGCAGGGCAGGAGTCTCGAGCACGTTGGGAGAGGATGTGTCAGATCCGAGCTGAAAAGTTTGATCTCATACTCCCAAAGGCGATGCGCGATAACCAGCTCGATATGTGGATCGTCGTAATGAGAGAAGGATTGCTTGACCCAATGTGGGATGCGCTCGGTCGGGGATATGTCGGTGATTGGGCTTATTACGTGTTTACAGCTCAAGAAGCACGAGTTGAACGTTCAGCTCTTGGGGTTGGGGGGTACATGCTAGAACAGTGCGGGGTCTACGACTATTTCGGCAGTGCAGAGGAGCTAACAGACTTTGTTACTGAGAGAAATCCCGACCGTATTGGTGTGAATATTGCTGAATCAATCGGCGGAGCAGATGGGCTGTCTCACACATCTTATCTCCACTTGAAAGATAGACTGGGCCCCTACGGTGACCGTCTTGTTTCTGCAGAGCGTTTCGTTTCGGACTTTCGTTCTACTAGGGTAGCTAGCGAGATCGCAGCTTTTGCTGAAGCAGGAGAGATCTCGCGAGAGATTGCAGAGCGCGCCCTATCGAATCAGGTCATAACTCCTAGTGTGACGACACTTGAGGATGTTGCATGGTGGATTTGGGACCAACTCTTGGAAAGAGGTCTAGAGTCTTCATTTGATATGCCCTCCGTGTACATCACGGGTCCAGACGGGATAGTAGCAACATCGTCTGACCGAATCATCCAGAGAGGCGACCTTCTCATGATCGATTGGGGTGTAGGGTTCCTCGACTTTTACACAGATATGAAGCGCATTGCCTATGTATTGCATGAAGGTGAGACGGATGTGCCAGCAGGAATCCAAAATGCGTTTGACCAAGCACTGAAAGTGCGTGATTTGATGAAATCAACCATCAAACCCGCTAACACTGCCCAACAGGCACTAGACGTAACATGGGATGTTATCGAAGCTGCCGGTTTTAATCGAATTGAATTCAATCAACCGTCTACTGACTCGGCGATAACGGACGTTGTGCTTGGACCTCACTCAGTAGGTAACTGGGGACATGGTTTTGGTCCGTCACTCGCGTTTTTCAATCCCACTAGATTGACCTATGAATTAAGGCCGGGAACGTTGATATCTATCGAATTGTTCGCGTACACATCTAATCCGGAGTGGGGTGGGGCGAAGGTCCGCATTCCACTTGAGGATGACGCAGTGGTAACCGAACGAGGGATCGAGTGGCTGTACCCTGTTAATAATCGCATCCTTCTTATCAAGTAATTTATGAAATCTGAGTCCCTGAACTTTGAACAATTTGAAGCGCTTACCTTCGATTGTTATGGAACAATCATCGATTGGGAATCCGGTATTCTTGCTGGCGTCCGTATTATTCTCGAAGCCCACGATGCGGATGACCGGGACGACAATCGAATTCTTGAACAGTTCGGACTCCTAGAGACAGCCGCAGAGGCCAGAGCGTTCCGTCCATACCGATCTGTTTTGGAAGAGGTAGCATTCGGCTTCGGGGAGGTGTTCGGATTCGCGACCACTAGGGAAGAGGCCAGAAGCTTTGCGGAATCAGTTTCATGCTGGCCTCCGTTCTCTGACAGCGTAACAGCTCTTCAATTTCTATCATCAAGATACCGCTTGGCTATCGTATCGAATGTTGACGACGACCTCTTCGCTAAGTCAGCCCAACAGATCGGTGTAGTCTTTGAGCAGATTGTCACAGCGGAGCAAGTCCGAAGCTATAAACCCAATCTCACTCATTTCCATGAAGTCTTAAGGCGTCTTAACCTTCCTCCAGAGAGAGTTCTGCACGTTGCTCAAAGCCTGTATCATGATATCGGTCCGGCTGCAGAACTCGGACTCAAGTCTGTTTGGGTAAATAGACGGGCAGGAAAAGACGGCGGAGGTGCTACAAAGCCGTCCAGCGCGATTCCTGATCTAGAAGTGCCGGACTTGATGGCTTTAGTGAACGTAGTTGGTATCAAAACAGAGTTACACATGCCAGAGTAGCCGTAAGGACTATCATTGGGGCTGTGAAGCAGCCGAGAGCTAGCTTCTGGCAGGGCTGGGAGTGCCAGCCTATTCTTCTGGCCCCCGAAATGGGGATGTGCAGTGATTCACCCTAAATTCTTACGGAGGCTGTCGTGAGAGCAATCCTCTCCTTACTTGGGTTTACCCTTCTGCTGACAGGCGGAGTCGAAGCCCAACAGGCGACCCGGACCGAGCCAGTGACTGGTATCCGAGACAACGGCACCGGATTCCATGCGCTAGTGGGCGCACGGGTTGTGACGGCTCCGGGCCAGGTCCTGGATGACGCCACGATAGTAATCCGGAACGGACTCATCCAAGGGGTTGGTGGCAACATGCAACCTCCCCCCGGAGCGCGCGTCTGGGACCTGGATGGTCTCACGGTCTATCCGGGTTTCATTGATGCCCATGCGGACCTGGGGATGGACGCAGTTCCTGAAGGTGGCGACGTGGGACCGACCCATTGGAACCCGCAGGTTCGGGCTTGGTTTAGCACCACGATGAACCTTCAGGATGATACTGATCGGCGAGCGGCGCTCCGTTCACAGGGGTTTGGAACGGCACTGGTCGTGCCCAAGCAGGGTATCTTTCGAGGTACAGCTTCGGTCGTGAATCTGAGTGACAGCGGGGTCCGAGATCGTGTGCTCCGTCCAGACTTAGCCCAAGCTGTGGGCTTTCAACGTT
The DNA here is from genome assembly GCA_913045345.1 of uncultured Gemmatimonadales bacterium. Lineage (GTDB taxonomy): Bacteria > Gemmatimonadota > Gemmatimonadetes > Longimicrobiales > Gaopeijiaceae > UBA1142. Next base: position 10,992 of record CAJWPN010000020.1, on the reverse strand, counting down.
CCTTTCAATTGGGTGGAGCGTACCCCAACTCGGCCATGGGGACCATTGCACTCATGAAGCAGACGTTCATGGATGCTGACTGGTATGTGAGAGCTTGGGGTGCCTACGAGGACAGTGGTCGCGCATTCCTGCCACCTGAGACGAGCGAAGCTTTGGCAGCTCTAGAGGACGCGGTGCAGGGAGATCAGCCGATCGTCTTCGAGACTGGTAGTGAGGAGGAGTACCTACGGGCGCATAAGCTAGCCGCGGAGTACGGCGTAGATGCCTGGTACCGGGGAAGCGGTCAGGAATATCGGATTCTCGATGTTCTCCGGGGACGCAATGATCCGCTCATCATACCTCTGAGTTTTCCTGACGCTCCTAATGTCGATGACCCGGAGTCGGCGTTGAACGCCAGTTTAGCGGACTTGCGCGATTGGTATCTGGCACCCACGAGCCCATCCCAACTGGCCGGGGCCGGCATCCGTTTTGCCATCACCTCCGACGGGCTTTCGTCACTGAACGAATTCCTGCCGAACCTTAGGATCGCGGTGGCACGGGGGCTCTCCACTACTGACGCTCTGGCCGCACTGACCACTACTCCAGCAGCTTGGCTGGGACTCGATAACACCCACGGCACCATTGAAGAGGGCAAGGTCGCGAACCTCGTTGTAAGTGAAGGAGACCTTTTCACGGAAGAGGCCACCGTCCGAGACGTTTGGGTACACGGGCAGGTCTACGGGGTTACTCGCTCACCCCAGATTGATCCGAGAGGTACTTGGCGCATCGCATCTGACGACGAATGGGGCTTCGAAGCGGCGCTCCGTCTTGAGGGCCCATTGAACCGCCTCCGCGGATCCATTGATATCGCAGGCCCTGATGGTGCCAGCATAAATCTGGCCTCGGCAGAGGTCGTGGCCGAGACCGGCCGTATCGAGGTGCGCTTTGACGGGGAGGACCTCGGGTATGAGGGAGTTGCACTCCTGGCAGGTTCGGTGCTGGGGGAGGAATTTTACGGATGGACCTCCCTCCCTAACGGGGCAGATCCGTCTTTCCAAGGGGCTCGCACAGAGGCGTACGAGGGAGCCACACGCGGAACGGTGGCTATGAATGTCCCCGAGATAGACTTGCCGTTTATCCGACCTATGATGGAGTTCGGGCGGAGTTCGATTCCTGAGCAACCAGCTGCTGTGGTGGTGCGTAATGCCACCGTCTGGAGCCAGGGTCCACTGGGACAGATGGAAAACGCTGATCTCTTGATCCAGGCAGGGAAGGTGGTGGCAGTGGGTCCCGATCTCGACGCCCCCGGGGGCGCGATGGAAATCGACGCTACCGGCAAACATGTTACGCCTGGGCTAATCGACCCCCACATCCATGCCGGCGTCAGCGCAGTCAACGAAAGCGGTTTTGCCATCGTTCCTGAGGTGCGTATGGGCGATGTGGTGACACATAACAACATCTGGATGTACCGCCAGTTAGCCGGTGGCCTCACAACTGCTCATATCAAGCATGGCTCCGCGAATCCGATCGGAGGAGAAAATGTCTTCGTGAAGCTCCGGTGGGGTTCTTTACCGGATGACCTCAAGCTAGAGGGCGCCCCCCGGACGGTGAAATTTGCGTTGGGGGAGAATCCTAAGCGGCGTCAGGGGCGTTATCCAGACACCCGAATGGGAACGCAGGAGATCATCCGCGACCACTTTCTTGCTGCTCGTGACTATGAGCGGGAGTGGCAACGCTGGGAGGCCAGCGGGGAGGGGATCCCCCCCCGCCGTGACCTGCGCATGGAGTCAATCCTCGATATCCTAAACCAGGAATTGCTTATCTCCTCGCACGGTTACCGTGCTGACGAATTCTTGGCTCTAGTCCGTCTGGCCGAAGAGTTTGGCTTTCGGGTACAGACCTTACAGCACGGGATTGAGGCCTACAAGATTGCTCCTGAACTGGCTGCCTCCGGTGTGGCGGCAGTCGTATGGAGTGACTGGGGCGGGTTCAAAATGGAGGCGTACGATGCTTCCGTGTACAATGCCCGTATCCTGATTGAAGCAGGTGTAGTGACGTCACTACACTCCGACAACAATGAAATCGCCAGCCGCATGAATTGGGAGGCGGGAAAACTGCTGCGCACCGGTCTTACGCAGGAGCAGGCGCTTTCAACGGTGACCAACCAGGCTGCAAAGGCCGTAGCTATCGACGCCCGTGTGGGCTCACTCGAGGCAGAGAAGGATGCTGATTTCGTTATCTGGAGTGGCAACCCCTTATCTCAGTTCACTAGGGCGGAGCAGACCTGGGTAGACGGTCGACGGTACTTCTCTCTCGAGGAGGACGCTGCTATACGGCAGCAGATAGATCGTGAGCGCACTCAGCTTATACAGGCCATTCTTTCTATCGCGGGGAACGGAAACATGCGTGACCAGCGCGGGAGTAACTGATCATGACCACGAAGATGAAGAAGCGAGGAGCCAAGATGGGCTATCTTTCTAGGATGGCTGGTGTGGCCACAGTGACTCTTGCCATGGCAATCTTAGCTGTGGTGACAGCGGCCGGCCCTCTGCTATCACCAATAGCGGTGAAGGCTCAGGTTCGGATGACTGTTGCGCCTCAATCGGAAGCAGTGGCGTTAACAGGAGCCACCATCCACACCGTGACAAACGGCGTGATTGAAAACGGTACGATCTTGTTTGAGAATGGGGTAATCAGGGAGATTGGCACAGACGTAGAGATTCCTATCGGGACTCGAGTTGTAGACGTCTCTGGCAAGTACATCTACCCGGGCCTCATTGACGCATACAGCACGGTGGGGATCAGTGAGATAGGCTCTGTGGATGTCTCGAGTGATGTCAACGAACTGGGCGATTTTAACCCCAATGTACGAGCTGATGTGGCGGTCAATGCAGAGAGCCGCCATATCGGTACCACACGCTCCGCTGGCGTACTTGTGACCCTCACAACACCGGGGGGTGGCCTCATCTCCGGTATGTCGTCGGCAATGAGCCTCGAGGGTTGGGATTGGGAAGAGATGTCTATTGAGTCAGCAGCTGCATTAAACGTGAATTGGCCCAACCCCAATTCCAGAGGAGGTCGGGGTGGCAGGGGCGGTCGAGGCCGAGGCTTCGGGCCCGGACCGCAGGAGTCCCCCCCCACTTATGCTGAGCAGGTCCAGCAGCTCAAGGATTTTTTTGCTGAGGCTAGGGCATATCGCGATGCTACCACCGCGGGTGAAGAAGTGCGGTCCGATTCTCGTTATGCCGCGATGATTCCAGCGCTTGATGGGGATATTCCGGTAGTTGTCTCGGCGGACGGCGCCGCTCAGATAAACGATGCGATCACTTGGGGGCAGGAAGAGGGAGTGCGGCTAGTCATCCGTGGAGGGGGTGACGCTATTCATGTCGCTGACCGGTTAGCAGCGAACAATATCCCGGTGATCCTTACCTCGACTATGGCTGCACCTGGTCGGGATTATGAAGGGTACGACGGAGCCTATACCATGCCGGCCCGCCTTCATGCAGCGGGAGTAAGGTTCGCCATTTCAGGTGGCTCGGGAGCTCTTTACACGAATCGACTACCCTGGGAGGCAGGTGTTGCTGTTGCCTTTGGCCTTCCCGAAGAAGAAGCCCTGAGAGCTGTGACGATCAACGCTGCGGAATTCATGGGGATCGGTGATCAGGTGGGTTCTCTGGAGCCAGGAAAGCAGGCGACATTCCTTATCACCACCGGAACCCCGCTGGACATGACCAGTGATATAGAGCAGTCCTATATCCAGGGTCGTGAGATCGACATGAATGACATTCAAAAGCATTTCTTCGACAAGTACATGGAGAAGGTGAGGCAAAACAGGCGGGTGGTGAGCTAGAAGGCGCTGCCCGGCCTTATCTTACTCTGCTACCTGAGTCCTAACGGGCTCCCAGCCCTCAGGGGTTGGGGGCCCGTATGTATACAAACATACAAATTAGGGACAGTGAAATACCGTCTTTGACATGGCTAGTCAGATTTGCCTACAGCCAGCTACTCAAAACCGAACTAGAGGTAGGGGTTTTCCCCTGATGAGTGATCGGTAATGTCATGGACGCCTGTGAGCTCTGGGATAGCTTCTCGCAGCATGCGTTCCACACCCTGCCGGAGAGTCGCAGTGGAAAGCGCACAACCTTGGCAGCCACCACTCATCTCGACATAGATGTCTGTCTCTTCAACGTTCACCAGAGAGATCATTCCCCCATGTGCTGCAATTGCCGGGTTCACTTGAACCTGAAGGACTTCACGAACCCGCTCTGCAATCTCACCCTGTGGTGGATCTTGAGATTTCTTGGGTTCATCCGGCTCTAGGGTGTGAACTTCAAAACCGCTCTCATTAATCCGCTGCACGTAGTCGACTGTCGCACCGTCGAGTTGGCTCACAAGAGATTGCTCAACCAAGATTGAGAATCCGCCTACATCTTCCTCTTGGTCATTCGATGAACGCTCATCAGCTCCAACCAGGGTAAGGTCAAAGTGTGGCTTCAAGCCGCCACCGACATCTCGCATAGCGATTCGCAATGCTTCTAATTCTCCCCCACTCTCATCAAGCAGTGAGAGTACAACCTCTCGTGCACGGTCTGTAAAAGTGATCATAGCCTTATTTTAATCATTTATAATTCTGGTTGCAATTAATACTTGATTAGCGATGTCCCGATTTGGTCTCCTGGTTTGCTCCACGGATGACGTTGATCAGGCTAGGCGCCTCCGGTACCTTTTCCAGCCTACTCACTCCTGTCATAAGTCCTTGAAAATAAAGGGATTAATGGTGACTGCGGACCTGATGGAGAAGCTTGTATCACTTGCCAAGCGGCGAGGGTATGTCTTCCAATCATCCGAGATCTACGGTGGGACAGGGTCAGTCTGGGACTATGGATCTCTAGGAGTTGAACTCAAGCGCAACGTCAAGGAGTTGTGGTGGTCGTCGATGGTGCATCAGCGTGAAGACGTTGAGGGTGTGGATGCGTCGATCCTAATGCACCCCCGTGTTTGGGAGGCTTCTGGTCACGTAGAAAGTTTCACTGACCCGCTAGTCGAGTGTACTAACTGTCATCGTCGCTTTCGGATGGACTTGCCTAAGGTAAAGGATGGGCAATGTCCAGTATGTGGCACAAAAGAGGCTTTTACTGAACCCCGGCTCTTCAACCTGATGTTTAAGACATTCATGGGACCAGTTGAAGATTCGTCCGCGACTGTGTATTTACGACCTGAGACAGCTCAGGGGATTTTTGTCAACTTCTTGAACATCCAGGGTACGACAAGACAGAGAGTCCCCTTCGGGATCGCCCAGATTGGGAAGGCATTTCGGAACGAGATTACGCCCGGGAACTTCATTTTTCGCACGCGAGAGTTTGAACAGGCTGAAATGCAGTTTTTTGTGAAGCCTGGAGATGATGAGGTTGTTTTTGAAGAATGGAAGGACCTTCGTATGCAATGGCACCTCGGGCTCGGGATTCGTCCAGAGAAGTTGCGATTTCATGAGCACGGGTCAGATGAGCTGGCACATTATTGTAAGAAAGCGTTTGATATAGAGTACGAATTTCCCTTTGGGTGGAAGGAATTCGAAGGCATCCACAACCGCACGGATTACGATCTTGCTCGCCACCAGGAGTACTCTGGAAAACGTCTTGAATACATCGACCCGACTTCGAATGAACGCTATATCCCTTACGTAGTAGAGACATCAATGGGGGTAGACCGCACAGTGCTTGTTCTATTGGCGGATGCGTACCGGGAGGAAGAAGTCGAGGGTGAAAAAAGGGTTTTACTGGCACTACAGCCAAAGTTAGCACCTCTTAAAGCTGCGGTATTCCCTCTAGTGAAAAAGGACGGGATGCCGGAGATCGCGATGAAGCTGATGGATGATCTGCGGTCATCAGGAATCCCATCATTCTATGATCAATCGGGTGCGATCGGTCGACGATATCGTCGCCAGGATGAGATTGGAACGCCATGGTGTATCACAGTAGACGGACAAAGCACAGAGGATGGCACGGTGACGGTCCGAGATCGGGATAGCCTAGTACAGGAACGAGTAGGGGTAGATCAGGTTGTAAACTGGATCACCAACCAGCTTTCTTGACTTATTCCGTCAGGTAGAACAAGTGCCGGGTAGATAATAGTTAAGTACCCAAGGGGTCGCCTCGACCCTATACTCACTTGCTGTCAAATGGCTTAGCCATGCGACCGCGCTTTGTTCTGCTAAGATCCGGAGATGTCTGTGGCGTCGAAATCCGAAGTCTTCAGTTCCCGTTGGGGCATGCTGCTTGCTATGCTCGGCATGGCTGTTGGCACTGGAAATATTTGGCGTTTTCCCCGGATTGCAGCAAGCAATGGTGGAGGATCTTTCCTTGTGGCCTGGGTGGTTTTTCTTCTCGCTTGGTCGGTGCCGCTGCTGATCCTCGAGTTTGGTATGGGGAAGGGGACACGCAGTGGTTCGATCGGGGCCTTCGTTAAGACACTCGGACCAAAGTTTGCTTGGATGGGCGCATGGATCGCCTTTGTAGCAACGGCGATCATGTTCTACTACAGCGTGGTAATGGGGTGGACGATTCGTTTTTTCGTCGGAACCCTAACGGGTGAAGTTCCGGGGGCGACACCGAGTGCGTTTTGGGACTCTTTCCATTCCACAAGCGGGGCTCTCATTACCCATGTAGTTGCCATGGCAATGGGGCTCTTCGTTGTCTCAAGGGGAGTGAAGGGGATCGAAGCTGCGGCAAAATTTCTAATCCCTAGCCTTATCATTCTTGTAATGGTACTCGCAGTGCGGGCGGTCACACTGCCGGGTGCCAGCGCAGGCCTTGAGTTTCTGTTCACACCTGACTGGGCTGCATTAGGAAATTACGAGATCTGGATCGAGGCCCTCACGCAAAATGCTTGGGATACCGGAGCGGGTTGGGGCTTGGTACTCACGTACGCCCTGTATATGAGAGCGGATGAGGACACTGCACTGAACGCTTTCGTGATCGGTTTTGGGAATAACTCGATGTCTCTTCTGGCCGGCATCATGGTTTTATGTACGGTGTTCTCGGTTATGCCGGAAGCTGCGAGTGAAATCGTGGGAGCAGGTAATGAGGGACTAACCTTCATATGGGTCCCTCAACTATTCCAACAGATCCCGGGTGGACGGTTATTCCAAGGCCTATTCTTTCTGGCCCTTGTATTTGCGGCCTGGACCAGTTTGGTCGCGATGATTGAGCTTGCGAGCAGGATTCTTATAGATCTTGGAATGGCGCGGAGTCGGGCGATTATGGCTGTCGGTCTAGCGGGAATTCTCTTCGGAATCCCAAGTGCCTTGAAGTTGGGGATCTTCCAGAACCAAGATTGGGTTTGGGGTGTGGGCCTAATGGTTTCTGGTTTCTTCTTCGCTTTTGCCGTGCTCCGTTATGGGGTTACGAAATGGCGAGAGAAATTCATTAACCAGGAAGGTTCAGATATCCGTATTGGTGCGTGGTGGGACTGGGCGATGCGACTTGTTGCAGTCGAAGCGATTGTTCTTGCCCTCTGGTGGTTGTGGGAAGCTCGTTCGGACGATGTTGCCGCAACATGGACACTGTTTAGTCCCTATAACGTTGGCACAGTACTGATCCAGTTTGTGATCGTTGTGGTCATACTCTGGTTAGCGAACAACTGGTTAGCTAAGACCGTCCAAGCCAGATGGCATAACGATGCTGCCATGCCCGAGTGAAGTACAAGAGAGAGGTAGGTGGGTAGCAGATAAGTATTGGTTGTCAACTTCTTGGTAGGGCCTATGCCGTCTCTAACTTTCCTCCCATGACGCTCCACGACTCATACGCCCGATTTACTCCATACGAACTTGCGTTTCCCGACCAAGATCTTCTTGATGAATTGATTGTCGGAATTGATGAGGAAGCGAAGAGCCGAGATGTGGACCTCTCAGACCCGGACGCTTTCTTCACTATGGGGCGGGTGGACGCCTTTGTAAGAGAGATTCAAGGGCCCACTGCGCTACCAGAGACCATCTATCAATACGTCACGCTGGTCTTCCATGCTGTGAATTTTAATCAGGCTGGATGTCCCATCTATTTGCTCAGCGAAAATGTGACCCGCGATCTGGTTGAGAATCATCAGGGCGGACAACCGATACCGCCGGAATCTTCAGGGTATATGCAACTTCCACAGCACCTCCTTTGGATGTCTGGTGCAAATTCAGATGCTCCTGAGTCGATTGACGGTGTATTTTGGGTGCTTTCAAGTAGCGGGACTCTCCATTCGCTCTTGATTGCAGGCCTTCGACCCGATCGTCCGGGTTTTGTTATCGCGCCGCTTCCTGAGGCACCGGTATCGGAGGCTAGTAAATGGGTTAAGGCCGTCGTGCGGAATGGAACGGATGACTTTTCGAGTCAGTTGCCAGGTAGTGAGTTGGACCAACTTCATATGCTGGAAACATCCGGAGAGGTGCTCAAGCTTTTAGCTCGATTTTTTGCATATGTTTCATCAGAGCAGGGCGCAGTTCAAATGGTGAGTTCTAAGGCCAGCGCTCAAGCGGATCCTGTTCCTTCTGCTCTCCCTTTTTTCCGAGTTACTCAGAATGCCTAGAGAGTCTAAGAAGGCTCGTATTGCTCGGGCACAGGAGGTCTACGACCTGCTACTAGAGGAGTACCCTGATGCTCACTGCGAGCTAGAATTTGCTAATCCGTTTCAGCTAGCAGTATCGACGATACTGTCAGCTCAGACTACGGATGAGCGCGTGAATATGGTGACGCCTGAATTATTCAGCCGTTATCCTGACTCGAAATCACTGGCTTCAAGCACTCAGAATGATGTGGAGAACATCATCCGATCTACTGGTTTCTTCCGGAATAAGGCCAAGAATATCATTGGGTTTGCCCGAGGCGTTGAGGCGGAACATCAAGGTGAGGTGCCAAGTACCATGGCTGAACTCTCGGCCTTGCCTGGCGTTGGACGAAAGACGGCGAATGTAATACTTGGCAATGCCTTCGGGATTGATGAAGGAGTCGTAGTGGATACACACGTAAAACGTCTTTCCACTCGGCTTAAGTTCACAAAAGAGAAGACTCCAGAGAGGATCGAACGTGACCTGATATCGATCTTTCCGAACGAATACTGGACAATGCTATCGCACCTCTTGATTTGGCATGGTCGTCGAGTCTGCGACGCGCGTAAGCCTAGTTGCGAAGCATGCGCAGTGAGCTATCTGTGCCCCTCTTCTCGCGTATAGGTACTAAATCAGTCGGTTGAGAAGTAAGGAAAGTCACGAGTGATCATTCGAGAGTGGGTTGACTGCCCTGAGTATTGCGCATACAGGTTTGGTCAAAAACCAAATCTTCTCTAAAGGTTAAGATGCCTGGTCGCAAAGAAGCTGTTGCTCTACTTGAGGAATGGGTCGAAAACAAGGGTTTACGCAAACACATGTATGGTGTCGAGGCTGCTGTTCGGTACTATGCACAACTTCGTGGTGGCGATGAAGACATCTGGGGCCTTGCAGGCCTGCTTCACGACTTAGACTGGGAGAAACACCCTGAGGAGCACCCACTCAGAGCTGTCGCTCAGCTCAGGGAAGAGGGTTATCCAGAAGAAGTTCTCCATGCCATCCTAGCACATCGAGCTGATTTCACAGGTGTTAAACCTGAAAGCGAGCTTGATAAAGTGCTCATCGCCTGTGATGAGCTCTCCGGCCTTGTGTATGCCACGTGTCTTGTTAGGCCTAATGGCATAGACGATATCAAGCCCAAGTCGGTGACGAAGAAGTTAAAGGACAAGACATTCGCAGCGGGAGTGAGTAGAGATGAGGTCCAAAAGGGTGTTGATTTGATCGGACTTGAGCGTGCAGAACACATTCAGAATATCATTAACGCCCTTCGGACTGTTGCTGGTCAGCTTCAAATCAGGGGAGAGGATCTTCGTCGCTGATATAGAATCTGAATTATCTGGATCCGATTTAATTTGAACTGAAATGGGGGTCGTTAGCCAATCCGCTCCTTGAAGGTAGGTGTCGACAACCGCGGTTCTGCTGACTCAATCTTGGGTACCGCGGATACTCTGATACTGATAAAGAATTGGTAGGTGGCTTGCAGCCCTAACGTGCTTCCGCCACCTTACGCCGGCTTCGCACTTATTAGTGTTGAAGCCCCGCCAAATCTCTTATAAGAACAGACATCTTAGACCGCCTGCAGAAGGGTCGGGAGCCACCTATGACGATAGCTACATGGATCACAATGGTCCTGATCCTAAGTTTTGTCTGGGGTGGCTTTTTATGGGTTCTCTTTACCGCTATACGAAGGGAGGCAGGAAAAAGCGGTGAGGTATAACTCCCGGACCTTCTGTATTGCGCAACCCAATTTAGTAGCGATTACGTGCCACGACGCGACGATCTAGAAACCGTACTGATCCTGGGCTCTGGCCCGATTGTCATCGGTCAAGCCTGCGAGTTTGACTATTCAGGTACCCAAGCCGTTCGCGCCTTGAAGGAAGAGGGATACCGGGTTGTCCTCGTGAACTCTAATCCGGCAACGATAATGACTGATCCGGACCTAGCGGATCAAACGTACATTGAGCCGATTACCGCGAACTGGGTTGAGAAGATAATTGAGCGAGAGCACCCTGACGCACTCCTCCCTACTATGGGTGGCCAGACCGCGCTCAATGTCGCGATGGATTTGCACCGATCAGGTATCCTTCAGAAACACGGTGTAGAGCTGATTGGTGCAAACGATCGCTCCATTGAAATGGCTGAAGACCGCGAGCAGTTCACCGCGGCGATGGAGCGTATTGGGCTTGAGGTGCCCCGTGGTGGTTTTGCAGGGACGGTTGAGGAAGCGATTAACATTGTTGAGGACACAGGGTATCCTGCGATTGTAAGACCATCCTTCACTCTCGGAGGAACTGGTGGTGGTATAGCCCACAATCAGAAAGACTTCGAAGATCAAGTGAGGAGGGGACTTGATGCCTCACCGATCACTGAGGTACTCATTGATCAATCCGTGATCGGATGGAAGGAATATGAGCTCGAAGTTGTCAGGG
>CAJWPN010000019.1:0-33097 GCA_913045345.1 uncultured Gemmatimonadales bacterium | reverse complement strand
GCTGAAGTTTCTTGGCTTCACGTTTGTGGCGAGAACCGAGAAAAGTCTTTACTGCAGCTTTAAGCATGATTTGGGGGTATCCAGTCAGATTAACTAGGTCTGTATAAGACGATCACAAGATAACATATGAGATTCGTAGCTCCGACTCTTGAACAGCCTAAGCTGGCGGTTTAGCTTGCCGGTTAGAGTTGAAATTTACGATAAGTGTGACGCCTGGACCTGATTATATACGTATCTGGTGCCGAACCCGAACCACAGACGCACCCACTGCTTCCAGCCAAAAGTAGTCCACTGTGGAGCTTCCAGGATTTTCGGGTCGAAACAACCCCTCTTTGGGTCCGATCCAGAAAAACTCTAGTGACCACCACAGTTCTTGCTATCATCGACCCAAGCCCGGTCTAGTAGGATAATGATCAATTTCGATATGGGACGAACTGTGTTCAAAATGATATGAGTGCCATTGCGCTGTCACTCCTAGCGATCGTGACATTTCTAGCCACTGCAGTCGGAACTGGCTTGTTAAGACCATGGTTAGTGAAGAGGAATATTCTAGACTATCCTGGACAGGAAGCTGGGAGATACGTCCATAAAGTTCCTACTCCGAGGGGCGGAGGGCTTGCCATTTACTTGGCACTGATAGCTGCATGGACAATAATCGCAAGTAAATCACCGGATATACCAACTGAAACAGTATGGATCTTACTGTGTTCACTTGGGCTAGCGATTCCAGCCTGGGTAGACGATCTAGGTGATGTCAGCTCTATCGTGCGCTTTCTCGCACAAATTGTGGCTGCAACCATAGGAACCTTACTCCTCACTGGCCCACTTCCGGTATTTCAGGGACTACTGCCACCCGTTTGGGACACTTGCCTGACTGTATTCCTCTGGGTCGGGTTCACCAACCTTTTCAATTTTACGGATGGGATTGATGGAAACGCAGCAACAAAAGGAATGGTGCTCGGTTTAGGGATATTTGCTCTCTCAATTTTTGGAGGAATCTCGTCGGGACTTGCTGAACTAAGCATCACCGCCGCGGCCGCATCAGTTGGTTTCCTGGTATGGAACTGGTATCCGGCACGAATATTCATGGGCGATATCGGCAGCATCCCACTTGGGTTCCTTATGGGCTGGCTGTTGTTGTGTTTGGCTACACAAGGTCAGTGGGCTCCTGCTCTGATCCTCCCTCTGATTTATCTTACTGACAGCGGACTCACCTATGCAGGTAAGATCACGCGAGGAGAAAAGTTTTGGCACCCGCATCGGGACCTATATTATCAGCGTGCTGCGCACGATACAGAAGCGACTCATGCGGATGTGGTCAAAAGCATTCTGCTAGGTGATATCGTACTAATCGGCCTCGCAACCTTTGCAGCACAAGGTATGATCAGCTTGTCTCTACTGGGGGGGGCACTCACATCAGTTGCAGTGATTGCATACCTCAGATTTGGCTTTCGACAGCGAGATACCCAATGAAGCTGGAGGATGTCGTTGTCGAACGCATTTCCGTTAGCAGGCGAGAACAATACTTGAGTATAATTTCGGACGTTTTCGATGCTGTGGATCCAAAACGGTTACAGGAAGGGGCAGAAAGTCTTTCCAGGGACACAGATTTCTACAAGATCGAATCAGAAGGCATATATTCTAGCGTACTCTTTGTCACACCAATCACCTTAGCCGGTATTAGTCTAGGGGGAATCGGCGGCGTCTGCACGAGGAAAGAGTACCGAGAAAGAGGTTACGGTCGACTGGTTATGCAGCGAGCACTTCGAGATACTTTGGGAGTATACGACGCTCTTCTCTTATGGACTCGGATTCCAGATTACTTTGGGAGTTTTGGCTTTATTGAAATGCCGGAATTGTTCATTCCTGATCCTACTGGCTCAACCCCGATGTTTTTCTTTCACCGAAAGGATCTAAGATTGACTCTGTCTTCTTGTGAAAACTTACCTAGGGATTACTTCTGAATCTCCCCTTAACCTTTCCCAAAACTCAACACCTGAAGCTTAAATTACTCATTTTATACTCTGATTCACACACAAATTAAGCAGACAACCCCTGGACTACCCGATGAACAGAAACTGGAAAGACATAGTGCTGGATGAACCGTCTCAATGGCCTGAGCAGAAGCGAATTACCCTACCCGAAGCTCACGCGGACAGCCGGGGTTCTATCCAGCCCCTGGTTGACTTGCCTATGAAGAACGCGTCTCTAATCATGTCCACTAAGGGAGCGCTCAGATCGAACCATTATCATAAGACCGATTGGCATTTCATATATGTACTCTCTGGGTCATTTGACTACTACTACCGGCCCACTGGTAGTAATGAAGAGCCAAAGAAGCTCACTATTGGCACAGGAGAAATGGTGTTCACGCCTCCTATGGAGGACCACACGACCATCTTCCTGGAGGATTGCCAAATGCTTGTGGTGAGTCGAAATCCTCGTGATCAGGAAAGCTATGAAGCGGATGTAGAACGTGTTGAGCTGATTGATCCCGCGGGATATATCATTCCATGACCGGTAGCAATTTTCACTTCCGTGACACTTGCCGCCTTTGCGAGAATAACAAGCTGGAGAAAGTTATCGAACTCACACCTACTCCGCCCGGAAACTACGTTCTAAGGGCCGACGAGATTGAGGAACCAAGACCAAGTTACCCCCTCGAGGTGTATTTCTGTAATGATTGTGCCCATGTCCAACTTGGTCATGTTGTGGACCCAAGAATCCTCTTCCAACGCCGCTACACATACGTTTCGAGCACCTCGCCAGTCTTTGTAGCGCACCTACGGGAATACGCTTCGGCAATGATTGAACGCTTCTCTCTTGGAAAAGGAAGCTTGATCGCCGATATCGGCTCTAATGATGGGACATGCTTAAGATTCTTTCAGGAACACGGATTCGAGGTCCTCGGGATTGATCCGGCTACTGATATTGCACGCAAGGCTTCAGATCAAGGAATCGAGACTATACCTGACTTTTTTGGCTTCAAAAAGGCTAAGCATCTGAGAAAGGAGCGCGGGCCAGCAACACTGATTACCTCGCACAACGTCTTGGCTCACGTTGATGACCTTTCTGATATCATTAGGGGAGTGGAGCATTGGCTTGATGATGACGGATTATTCGTCATGGAGGTGGGCTACTTTGTTGATGTTTATCAGAAAGTTTGGTTTGATACCATCTACCACGAACACCTGGACTACCATACGCTAGCTCCACTCTTAAAATTTCTTGCGCGGCACGACCTTGAAGTCATTGAGGTCGAGCGAATAGCACCCCAGGGTGGTTCCATCCGAGTCATATCTCAGAAAAGGGGAGGCCCTTATAGCACGGACGCTTCCGTCGACCATCTCTTGGAACTTGAGCACTCTCTCAAGATGGACAGGCCAGAAACGTTCCGGGCATACAATCGGCGGATTAATGAAGTAAGAGACAGCCTTGGAAAATTGCTGATGGATCTAAAGCAGCAAGGGCACTCAATCGCCGGGTATGGAGCACCGACAAAGGCCACTACCATGCTGATGCACTTCGGACTATCTCAAGAAATGCTCGATTTCACACTGGAGGACAATCCATTAAAGCATGGATGTTTCCTACCAGGAGCTATGATCCCGATATTGCCAGCGGACGAACTCTACGTGCGCAAGCCAGACTATGTGGTAATCCTAGCATGGAATTTCGCACATTCTATCATAAAGAAACACAGGCGTTATCACGAGGAAGGCGGTCGCTTCATCCTGCCAATGCCAGTACCTGAAATCGTAAAGAACCTAGATACTTATCTGAATTGAACCTAATAACTGGGAAACCAATGGATCCTTCCGCAAAGCCTGTTCTGGTAATCGCACCACATCCTGATGATGAGATACTTGGTGTAGGTGGAACTATAGCGAAATACACGAACATGGGTTGGCCTGTAACGGTTCTGACGGTCTCAGGACACACTCCTCCTCTATATTCCCCAGGAGTCTACGAAGCGACCGTCGAGGAAGCTCTCAAAGCTCACGCACTCGTGGGAGTAACTGATTCTCGTTTCCTTGAGCTTCCTTGCACTATGCTGGGTACTGTACCCGTGCACGAATTAAACGGGCTTATACTGGAGGCCGTCAGAAGTGTTGAACCAGCAATTGTACTTTGCCCATACCCTGATCGACATATTGATCACCGCTTGGTTTTTGATGCAACTATGGTTGCTACCCGTCCAGTCGATGTAGGAAGAAAGATCGAGATCTTGGCGGCATATGAGACGCTATCCGAAACTCATTGGAATGCACCGCATATTGAGCCAAATTTTGTACCAAACTGGGTGGTGGACGTTACGGATTTCTTAGAGATCAAAAAGCAGGCACTGGCATGCTATGTCAGTCAAATCAGTGAGTTTCCTGGACCACGCAGTGTTGAGGCTAACATTGCCCTGGCTACTCTGAGAGGAACCCAGGCAGGATTCGCATATGGAGAGGGGCTGCATATCGTTCGAATGTGCTCGTGATCGGCTGAGATTGAGGATGAGCACTTCATGAATCAGCAGTAGTCAGAAAATATATCTAGCGGCCTCGTCGCAGACGCTCTAGGTACTCGGCTTGAAGCTCTGCCTCTTCTCTCAGGTGATCACGACCCTTTTTATCAGATAAAGTCTTAGAAAAAGCACAGAACATTCTGCAGAAGCTATTAGCCGGGTCAATATCTTCGTACCTAACCTGACCACGCTGGTCCCTAACCGAGACCCGACTCTGGTGGTCTGGCGACTTAGAGAAGATGAAATCTGAGTAAAGCGACCCGTTCTCTCCCCAAACAGAGATTTCATTCTTATATGCTCGGTTATAGCCCCACTCTAGAAAAGCACACGCGCCATCTTCCCTCGACAGCAGGGCAAAGCCATGCGTATCGACGTCGCAGCCAGAAGGCTCAAAGAGAACTGAATCCACCAACTCAAGATCAGTGCCAAGCAACCTATGAGCAGCAGATACTGGGTAAGGTGCAACATCTAGAAGCGCGCCCCCTCCTAATTCACGATCAAACCGGAATCCTGGCTCTCCTAGAGGTGGCAAACCAAACTGACAGTTGATACTCAATATTCGACCGAAAGATGGCTGCGTAACAGTATCCACAATAAAAGAGAACTGTGGGTGATAGAGATACATTAAGCCTTCACACAGTCCGAGATCTCTCTCATAGGATTCGCGGACTAATTCCTTAGCCTGAGAGAGACTGTCAGTTAAAGCTTTTTCACTCCATAGATGCTTGCCAGCTTTCAGCACTTCCATGCCATGGGCATAGTGTAATCCAGTGGGTGTAGCCACATAGACTACATCGACGTCTTCTTCACCAAACATATCCTGGGGAGTGGCCCAGTAGCGACAGTGATAGCGCTCTGCTTCCCTGAGCGCTACCTGATCGTCTCGGGTAGTTACCCCCAATAAGGTGGTATTAGGGCACATTGCTAATGCCGGTAGAATTTTCCGGCAGGCATGTCGTCCAAGGCCCCAGACACCTACTCCGACAGGATTTGATATTTCGGTCACCTAGATAATGATCTCCTCTTAAGATTAGCTCGTATTGGTTTAATCGAACTAACTCTCACTAATGGCTAATCAAGATCTAGTATTGAGGCGATCGTGGCGCTAGAAGAAGTTAGTGATCTGAGTTCGGATTGCATTCACTACAACTGAAGAGGGTGAGTGGCCCTCCTCAAATTCATAACGAACATTCCAAGGCTGGCTTACTGCAGTGACAACTGATTCAGTAATATTTTCGACCGACATGCCGGATACGATAGTTGCTCCACTTTCCAGTGTTTCAATTCGCTCTGTAGCCATACGCAGACTAACGTTCGGGACTCCATAGAAAAGTCCTTCCTCTGCTGCCGTTCCAGAATCTGAGAGGACGCAGAAAGATTGTTTGAGCAACTGGTTGAAATCATAGAAACCCAATGGAGGCATGATCGTGACTTTATCGTGCACGGAAATTGATTTGAGCTTGCTTTTAGTCCTAGGATGCATTGGATAAATGATTTGGAGCCCGAAACGATCGACCAAAGCACTGATTGCGTCGAAAATCCTCTCTAGGTAAACGGGGTTGTCAACGTTTTCACTACGATGGGCTGTTACAAGGATATAGCCTTTCGGTTCAATATTTAGCCGACTTAAAACATCACTCGCTTCGATTTCAGGAGTGAAAGCCCTCATCGCTTCAAAGGTTGAATTGCCGGTTACGATGATCTTTGAGGGATGGATGCCCTCTCGAAGTAGGTTCTCACGATGATACTGGTTATAAGGAAGCAAAACGTTGCTCATATGATCAATCAAGATCCTATTGCGCTGCTCTGGCATCCTGCTATCCCAAGCCCGTAATCCAGCCTCCATATGGAAAATCTTGATCCCTCGTTGCGCAGCAGGCATTACTGATAACCCACTAAAGGTGTCCCCTAGAATCAGTAGCGCATCAGGCTGCACTTTTTCCATAAGGTCGTCGGACTTTCTGATGACATCGGCCACTTCTGCACCGTAGCTGGACGTATCGATATCAAGCTGGACATCGGGTTCCCTAAGCTTTAGGTCTTGAAAAAAGAAGTCCTTCAACTCAGGCGTGAAGTTTTGTCCAGTATGAACCATTACGTGATCAAAATTCAGCTCATCAAGCTTCTTGAGCGTTGCCCACATCTTGATCATCTCAGGACGAGTCCCAAAGATTGACATCACTCGCATGCTATGCCCCTATGGTGTGGTCTACCGTTTTGTCTGAGACTCGACAGCCAAGGATACCCTCTCAGCATCATCCGGGCGGAACCATACGGATCTTGGGGAGCGGAATGATCATCTGCCCTCCGCTATCCAAATACCTCCGGTTCCTTTGCCGAATCTCATCAAGGAAGCTCCAAGCAAAGACAAGAAGAAAGTCTGGAGGACTTGATTCCTCCAAAATTGTGCTTGGATGGATACGGAAGTGAGATCCAGGTGTAAATACCCCTTGCTTAGCGGGCGCATCATCTATCATGAAGTCTAAATGACGATGATCAAGGCCACAGTACTGAATGATCGTATTCGCGCGACCAGAAGCACCATACCCTGCAATCGTACAACCCTCTCCCCTCAGCCTATTGAGCAACAAAAGCAGTTCTTCCTTATGCTCTGCTACTCGGTCTGAAAATTGCCGAAAAGTCTCAAAATTATCGAAGCCTCTTTCGAGCTCTTCTTCCTTTAATTGTGATACTCGGGTTGAGATCTCTGCTTCGTGCTTACTCCCACTTTTACACACATAAAACCTGAGAGAGCCTGCATGAATAGGTACAGGTTTTACATCAAATACCACCATTCCATATCGGGCAAAATGGCTGATGGCCGATAGAAGGGAATAGTAATAGAGATGCTCATGATAGATCATATCATATTGCATCTCATCGATTACTCTACCGAGGTAATGTACTTCAAATATGAAGACGCCATCTTTCTTGAGGACCCGCGAAACTGCCTGAGTAGCACCTTGAATATCAGGGATATGAGCATAGACGTTGTTTGCTAGAACCATGTCCATCTCCCCATAGCGCTCAACTACAGAATCTGCAACAGACTCATTGAAGAAGTCATTGATCAAGGTCAAGCGTTGATCATCAACACTAGCGAGAACATTGCTCGCTGGGTCAACACCAATGACTGTCCCGATTCCTTCATCAGCCAACGGTTGCAACAGAACTCCATCGTTACAGCCAAACTCCAATACTGAAGCTGATGGAGGACTCAGAAACCGAGAGGTGACTTCCGCGGCATAGTTCCGGAAATGCTCCCGAAGGGTCCCTATTGATGAGGAAAAGTAAAAATAATCCTGGAACAACACATCTGCAGATACTTTGTCGACAACTTGGACCGCACAGCAATCATCACAAAAAAAGAGCCGTAGTGGATACTTTTGCTCGTTCTCGAACTGCTGAGACGTAAGAAAACCCCCGGCCAAAGCTACCCGCCCGAAATCCATCGCCAAGCTCATATTAAAGCTGTTACAGAATGAACACTCGGGGGGTTGGTCCATCTCACGCTGCGTTGTTACTACTGGACGTTTCACTAGTTCTAGTTCGACGATATTGAGAAAGTCTAGCCAGTTAGGCCATTCTGAGACTGGAGCCCATGCTGAACGAAGTCCAACTTGAGTAACAACTCCTTAACTCCTTCTACATCCAAGCGTTCAGTATTATGAGATGTATAATCTTCAGCCACAGAGATCTCCTCGAGTCCATCGGTAAAATACATCGCGTAGTTGAGGTCCCGAGTATCGGCTGGGATGCGGAAATACCTCTCTAAGTGCTCTGCCCGAGCCATTTCTTCTCTCGATACTAAAGATTCATACAGCTTCTCTCCGTGACGTGTACCAATAACTTGAACTGGATGGTCTTTCCTATTGAAGAGATCTTTCATAGCTAAAACCAAGTCACCAATCGTACACGCGGGCGCCTTTTGGACAAAGATATCACCCTGTTTAGCGTGCTCGAAGGCATGAAGTACAAGACCCACAGCATCATCAAGAGACATTAAGAACCGAGTCATACCAAGATCCGTAACAGTGATTGGCTTTTGTTCTAGGATCTGGGACATAAAGAGTGGTATTACCGAACCTCGTGAACCCATAACATTCCCATACCGAGTCGCACACAGGAGGGTTTCATCAGCGCTTAGGCTGCACGCCTTCGCTACCATGACTTTCTCCATTAATGCCTTTGTCTGACCCATGGCATTGATTGGATAAACTGCCTTGTCAGTGCTAAGTACAATGACCTTTCGGACATGATTTGCTACAGCGGCAGCCATAACATTTTCTGCTCCCAAGATATTTGTACGAACTGCCTCGAGTGGATAAAATTCGCAGGATGGCACCTGCTTGAGCGCAGCTGCATGGAATACAAAGTCGACTCTCTTGAGTGCCTGGTGGACGCTGTCGTAGTTGCGAACATCCCCCAGGTAGAACTTCAATCGATTATTGTCGAAGGAAGATCGCATTTCTTCCTGCTTTTTTTCATCCCGGCTGAAGATTCGGATTTCCTGAGCGTTCGTCGTTAAGAAGAGCTTCGCGACATGCTTGCCAAACGATCCGGTCCCCCCAGTGATCGCTATAACTCGGCTATCAAACATCATCCCCTCACAGAACCATATCGGTATGTGTGCATTATCTTTACGAGTTCAGGCCATGAAGGTGGCTCATAATGTGTAATCTCCCTGAATCGATCAGACATGAGTGACCTATCGATCACCACCGTGTCGTCCGCCACAATGTTAATAGTCTTACCATACTCCTTAGCCACAATTCTTAGTAGATCAAATTTCGATATGGGATCTGAAGACACATGATAAATCCCATGAAGTTCCGGCATCGGTATCACAACATCTCTGATGATGGCGGCAAGCACGACTGTCGGTAATCCAGAAAAGATAGCACGAGTGAAGCATCTGCACTCACCCTCTTGTTCAAGAAACCACTCCAACAAGCCAGTCTTTAGAGAAAGCTCGTGCCCGATAATCGATGAACGAATAGTGATTGTATGTGGAGCATGAACCTCACCCAATAACTTTGAAATTCCATAAGGATCAGTAGCATCAGGTAGGTTGACCTCTGTATAGGAGCCAACTTTTCCAGAGAATACGCCGTCAGAACTAATATGAATGAGACGCGCGTTCAGTTGACCACAGAGGTACTCCAATCGGCGAGGAAGAAGGGAAAGAACAGAAAATAGTTCAAAGGATTCTTGCCTTCCGACTTCTCGCGGGGATATACAATTCACCACGACTTGAGGCTGGACCTTTTTAAGTACGTCCTTGAGTTGGTCTAACTGAGTTAGATCACCAACGGTTATGAGCTTTTGTCGGAGATTATTCGGAAAAAGTTGCTTGGAAATCTCAGATCGGATAGAACCATATACGCTCCAATCGTTCCGTTCCATCAGCACCCTGAGTGTCGCACTACCCAACATACCAGTAGCACCCAAGATCAAGACCCGCATCTTCCCATTCACCCCATTTCAACTTGAGCTAAAAACATATACACCATCACCCAAAAACAGCTCACGAAAAGCAGGTATCCTGACCACCGAAGTCTTGGATTAGGAGGGCCATCCTTAGGTAGGAGGCTATGGGTATGATCAAGTACAAACCTTCCTGGCCATCAAGAGTATTGGGATCGGGTAACTATTATACCGTTATATAGAACCAATCAACTTCCCATAAACATGTTAATCGCTGCATAATCTAAATACAAAACACTTACACCCCGTCCCTATCTCCAGCAAAGTCCCTTAGGAGTATCGACAGATGGTTCTGTCTGTACTCCTTCGAATAAAATTCATCTTTAATCAATTTCGTCATCTGAAGATTACTATAAAGCCCATCGCTATAAGGTCTTTCGTACACCCCGTTCCTTAGTGAAGAGGTCATTTCACGAATCCCTTCCTCTATACCCATTTTTGCTCTAAAACCTAGAATCTTTTGTATCTTTTCAAACGACACTCGGTAGTTTCGCGGATCATCAATATCATCGTTAACAGTGATAACCACTTTCTGACCTGTCTTATTACGACCGACTACCTTAGCCACCACTTTTGCTAACCCACCGATTGTAATATTCAGCTCATCGTCACCTACGTTAAATATTTCCCTACTAACCTTTTCTAGAGGTGCTTCCAACACCGTTACGATGGCTTCAGCTATATCCGAAACATGGATCAGAGGACGCCATTGTTGACTTCCCAGAACAGTAATCTTCCCATCGTTAAAAGCTTGCGCGGTAAATAAGTTCGTCACTAAGTCAAAGCGTGGTCGACGAGAATGACCGAAAACCGTGGCAAATCTCAATATAGTTGGATGAAAATAGTCACTCTGACTCCTCAATATCTCATCCTCTGAATCAATCTTACTTTCTGCGTACAGTGAAACTGGATTGAGCTTGCTCAACTCGTTTACCTGCTCATCAGAAGCTCCATACACCGAACAACTGGAGGCAAATATAAACCTCGGAATACGCAGTGCTTTTACAGATTCAAGCAGTATCCTGGTTGAAACAATGTTAAAATGCTGTGTGAGATTATTGTCTATTGAGCTTGCCGGATCTCCGACAAGTCCGGCTAGGTGAATCACTGCCTGGGTATCTCTCAGGGCCAGTGTTAACAAATAAATATTGCTAACATCACCTTCAATAATCTCCAGATTATCATGATTCTCTAAGTCGCCAAGAACTTGCCTACCAAAAACGAATTTATCAAAAATCCTGACTTTATAATTACTACGCAACAAGATTTCCACGAGGTGGCTTCCGATATAGCCACCTCCTCCGACAACCAATATTGGTTGCCGGGCTAACGAAGCCCCCTCACCTTCCAATACCTGATCTATGCCAGGTAGGATCTTTAAGGGTAGACCCGAAGCCTCACAGTACGTAACAATCTCACTAAGCTCGTGAGAAGTAGCACTTGGTATCCCAATCACAATCTCTTCAATACCCATTGTTGAAGAGATTTTACCCACCTGTCTTGTAGAACCGAGGACCTGAACACCATGTATCCGTGTACCCTTCTTAGCCTCATCATCGTCAAGAATTCCCACTGGAAGATACCCAGCACCAGAGCGCAGCATCTGGGCAATGAGAAGCTGTGCAGCCTCACCTGCACCGACAACTAACACTCGACGCTGTCTGGCCCCACGGCGAACCCGTGTGAACTCATAAAGCAAACGGTATACCAACCACACTCCACCTGTGACATATCCCGTGAGAACCCACTCAAGAAGCACAACAGAGGACATCCCTGAATCAAAATCCCCGACTATCCATAGTGAGCATATGAAAATCACAGAGCCACTAGTAGTTGCGGCAACAAGTCGAAAAAAGTCACGAGTCCCGACATACCGCCAACGACCTAGTCCTAGTTTAAATAAATAATTCACGCCCAACCGAATTAAGACCAAGAGAGTGACTAGTCTGCCGAAGACGGGGTTAAGAATTGATTCCAGGTCGAACTGAGAAAGGGAGAGAAATACAATCCCTAGCGAGGCCGTCGTGACTCCTGCATATACCACTGCTGCCACAATACGACGATGCCGTTGAGCAAATTCAACAGCAGACCCTAAGATACTGTCTGAGGACTCAGATTGACTCATGTTTATAGTGCCTTCCACGGCTCAGCGGCTGACAGCGTGCAAGCGTCTGATGCTAGGTTCTCTAGCAACCTATGCAGAAAAACATGAAAGTAGTTTGATCTACTCATAATATGATTTCATTTAACTCTCTATGATAAGTTCTTTTTCTAGTGCGCTTATCTACCATTTGTTCAGGAAATGCTCATAGACTTTGAGTCAGGTGTTTATACTCTGCAAACTGTTGATCAACCCCGCTGCCACCAATCCTGCTCTAGAATGTACCAGTCCACTGTACTGCGGAGTCCTTCCCTGAACTCTGTTAAAGGCTTCCACCCAAGCTGATCTCGTGCTCGAGAAAAGTCGATGGCATAACGTCTATCATGGCCTGGTCGGTCTTGCACATGCTGAATCAAATTCTTCGGACGATCTAGGATATCTAGGATATCTTCAACAACACTAATATTGGTTCGCTCGGCATCCCCTCCAAAGTTATATACCGTGCCAGGAACCCCTTCCTCCACCGCAGCCAAAAGTCCCCGGCAATGATCAGTAACATGGATCCAGTCTCGCACATAGAGGCCATCCCCATAAACAGGGAGGGGTTGGTCCCCTATCGCATGTGTAATCATCAGAGGGATGAACTTCTCCGGATGTTGGTTGGGTCCGTAGTTATTCGAGCATCGTGTTACAACCACATCGATTCCATGGGTAACATGATAGGCGAGAGCCAAGTGATCGGCAGCTGCTTTAGTCGCCGAATATGGTGATCGTGGCGAAAGTAACGTTGTCTCAGTAAACCTGGGTGCAGAAAGATCTGCATTGTTGGGGTCAACCCAGGGCAACTCTCCATATACCTCGTCTGTGGATACCTGAACAAACCGTTTTACGCCTGCCTCTAAAGCTTTCGCTAGAAGAGTTGCCGTACCAATAACATTAGTCTTCACAAAATGGACATCAGAGTGAATAGAACGATCGACGTGAGTCTCAGCCGCAAGATTAACAACGACATCGACACCTTTGATTGCTTCTGCAACCGTCTCGGGATTGCAGATATCCCCGTGTATAAATGTATGTCTGGAGTTATCCATAACTTCTGACAAATTTTCTAGATTTCCTGCATACGATAGGGCATCAAGATTGACAACGTCGATATCACTTCTCTCGCGAAATAAGAATCGTATGAAATTAGAGCCAATAAAACCGGCTCCACCAGTGATAAGGTATTTCACTCCCAAGTGTGCCCGCGCAAACCTTCTGACCTTATACCCAACCCATTCAATACAGGGTTATCACGGTCTTCTCTTACAAGCCCACTCGCGCGATAAAGTGAGGGAATAGTACCAGCATCAGCCCACCAACCACTCAAAATATGATGCTGCATATCACCCCACTCTATATACCTATTATTAACATCAGTGATCTCAAGTTCTCCGCGAGCAGATGGTTCGAGCCCATCAATAATCTCGAAAACCCGATAGTCAAAAAAGTAGCATCCTGTTACAGCAAGACTACTCGAAGGATTTTCAGGTTTCTCAACAATTTCCACTACCCTACCATCTTTGAGTAAAGCAACACCAAATCTTTCCGGATCCTCAACTTCTTTAAGAAGAATCATCGCCCCACCAAGATCAGAGTAAAGTTCGATGGCTTCGGTGATAGAATCTTGAAAGATATTGTCGCCAAGAAGTACTACAATCGGTTCTCCTGCAGAAAAATCTCTGGCTAAGCCAAGCGCCTGGGCAATACCCCCCTCACCATGCTGATAAGCGTACTCAAGATGTTTAAGCCCAAACTCTTGGCCATCTCCTAGGATCTTCATGAAGTCACTAGCACTGTTACCCCCAGTAACAACTAGGATATCCTCGATTCCAGAGAGAACGAGTTGTTGGATCGGGTAATAAATCATCGGCCGATCATAGACCGGCAGAAGGTGCTTATTGGTCACTCGTGTCATCGGTAACAGGCGAGTCCCAAGCCCACCAGCCAAGACAATACCTTTCATTTCAGTGTCTCCTTTAGGAATATCTTCAAGGAGTCCCTCCATGGGGGCATTCGACGGTCAAGGACTGCTTCCGCTTTACTCGAATCAAGTACAGAATAGTAAGGGCGACGGGCAGGAGCGCCCCACATTTCAGTGGAAATTTGCTCGACCTCAGTCTGAAGACCACATATCAAGAGAACCTCTCTACCAAACTCGTACCAAGTCGCCTCACCAGCGTTACTCAGATGGTATGTACCCGTTACCCCGCATTCAACGAGATCGAGCGTAGCCTCTGCAACATGTCTTGCCCACGTGGGGCTCCCCGTCTGATCACCTACCAAACGAAGTGTCTTCCCATCCCGAGCATTTTGAATAACAGCACTTACGAAGTTCCTCCCCACTGACCCATATAGCCAACTAGTCCGAATTAATAGTAGGTCGACACCCGATGCGGACACATTCCTCTCTCCTGTGAGCTTACTCTCTCCATAGGCAGAAAGTGGATCAGGGTGATCCTGTGGGGAGTAGGGAGTTCTCTTGGAGCCTCCGAAAACGTAGTCCGTACTGAATAAAACCATCCGTGCCCCAACAACCTTACAAGCCTCAGCAACATTAAGAGCTCCACCAGCATTTACTGCGGAAGAAGACGCCTTCTCAGATTCTGCTTTATCGACGGCAGTAAATGCGGCACAGTGGAAGACAACATCTGGATTCTCCATTTTGAAGAGATTTTCAACTGCATACCCTTTGGTCACGTCGAGGTCGGTTCTCAGTAGGGCTTTGTATTTGATACCACGACGAACCATTAAATTTGAGAGTTCAGATCCGAGAAGACCTCCCGCTCCTGTGATTATATACCTCACGATAACCTGCTCTAGTAAATAGGTTGTAAGCCGATATTGCCCACCCTTGTACACAGCAGCAATTTCGGGCTTACAATTTGATAAACTACTGACGCATTACTCATGACTCTAAATTTCACACCACTCGCAATCCCTGATGTCATCTTGATCAGAACAATCCGCCACGAGGATGAACGCGGGTACTTCACCGAGACATACAGACGAAGCACCTTCAGCACCATCGACAGTGAGTTCGTCCAGGATAATTTTGTCCGTTCTGACCGAAGAGTACTGAGAGGTCTTCATCTGCAGCTCCCACCTAAAGTCCAAGGTAAGCTAGTACGCGTTGTCCGGGGTGCAATTTTTGATGTAGCTGTAGATCTGCGTACCGAGTCAAACACTTTTGGGGAGTGGGTTGGTGTCCATATGAGCGCAGATGAAGAAGTTCAAATTTGGATTCCGCCTGGATTCGCTCATGGGTATGTAGTCCTGAGTGAATATGGAGCTGATGTAAACTATAAAGTGACGCAGGAATACGATCCCGATCTAGATACAGGGATCAGGTGGAACGACCCCCAGATTGAAATTTCCTGGCCTATTCTTAACCCAATCCTTTCCCTCAAAGATCAGGAACTACCTACGCTCGCTGAAAGTTCCTTCGCAGTAGACCTCAGAAATGATGGGATGGAATCCGACTAGCTTTTAAGAATCCAGCTGTCATCTTCATCTGTAGCGATACCCGCCTTTGCCACTGCATGCCGTGCATCGATTAGCGTCTTAGCTTGCTCAAGAATTCGTGCATAATCAAAGTCACTATGGTCAGTGAGGATTACTACAACATCTGCCCAACTAAATAACTCGTCCGTCAACTTTTCTGAAGTCATAGTCGCATTTTCCCCACTCAGCATAGAGACATACGGATCATGATACTTGACCTCCGCACCTTCGTGCTGAAGTAAGTTCATAACATCCAAGGCAGGGGATTCTCTCACATCATCAATGTCTTTCTTATAAGCGACACCAAGTAAGAGAATACTTGATCCATTTAGGGGTTGGCGATTTCTATTCAGAACTTCACACACCTTGTCTTTTACAAAATGTGGCATTTCACTATTAATCTCAGATGCGAGATCGATAAATCTTGTCTTGTAGTTGAGGGTGCGCATCTTCCACGACAGGTATTGAGGATCCACCGGGATACAGTGTCCGCCAAGGCCTGGCCCAGGCATAAATTTCATGAAACCGAAAGGCTTTGTAGCTGCGGCATTTATGACTTCCCAGATATCTACTCCAAGCCGGTCAGCAATAAGGGCGATCTCGTTAACTAGGCCAATATTAACTGCCCTGAAAGTGTTCTCTAAAATCTTAGTTAACTCTGCAGCTTCAACGGAAGAAACCCGAACAACCTTATCAATAAATCTTTCGTAAAAGCTCTGGCCGACATCCCCGCATACATCAGTGAGTCCTCCGATAACCTTTGGAGTATTTCTCGTAGTCCAGGTCTCATTACCAGGGTCAACCCGCTCTGGAGAGAAGCAAAGAAAGAAATCTTCTCCAGCTTTCAAGCCAGTGCTCTCAAGCTTGGGTTGCATAACCTCGCGAGTGGTGCCGGGATACGTTGTCGACTCAAGTACAATGAGCTGTCCCGGACGCAAAGCGGCTGCTACCGCCTCAGATGCAGCTCTTACGTGAGAAACATCTGGGTCACGCGTCTTTGAGAGCGGGGTAGGAACGCATATCGAAATAGCATCACATTCCTTGATGCGACTCATATCAAGGGTTGCTTCAATTAGACCGCGTCTACGGAGTGAGCCAACCTCCTCATCCGTCAAATCCTGAATATGAGAGCAACCTGAGTTAACGCTCTCGATAACCTGCTCGTTTAGGTCGAAACCAATAACCTTGAATTCGCCACTCCCAGCAGCTTCCACAGAGAGTGGTAAGCCGACATAGCCGAGCCCTATAACACCGAATGTCCCTAACTCGTGATCATTCATGCGGACTAGCAACCATCAGCTGACTAGAGCGGCACCGGGTTGAATTAGTATCCAGAGTTTAGTCGCTTGGAGAAACAGCTGGAGCTTTTTTGACCTTGCCTGACGAAATGCAGCGTGTGCATACGCGAACACGATGACGAGCGCCATCCTCACCAACGATTTTCACGGTCTGGAGGTTCGGGAGCCACCGGCGTCGTGTCTTATTGTTCGCATGGCTAACGTTATTCCCGGTAGCTGGGCCCTTCCCACACACATAGCAAATTCTAGCCATATTACCTTAGTTACCGATTACCGATCGAATTGTGGTTTCACTGGCATGGACACCGCCTAATTACCACCGGTATTCCCTGCCTCACTCGTTGTGTCCGCTACAACGACTTCGGTTGATTCCAAGTAGTGCATCGCGAACTCAGCCGCTAAACGAGAACCTTCATCGATCGTTCCCGCCGCACTCCATGCATTCAAGGCAGAATCATTTACTGCATGGACAATACCAGTTACAGTCGCCCGTTCACCCATAGTAACAGCCACAGCCTCTGCCTTAACCTCTTCAGACATTGAGATGAGGAACGGTTGTCCATTCGGAAGCTCAAGCCAGAAGCCCTGTGTACCAAGCATACTGGCTACATTTAGCC
The DNA here is from genome assembly GCA_913045345.1 of uncultured Gemmatimonadales bacterium. Lineage (GTDB taxonomy): Bacteria > Gemmatimonadota > Gemmatimonadetes > Longimicrobiales > Gaopeijiaceae > UBA1142. Next base: position 15,538 of record CAJWPN010000019.1, on the reverse strand, counting down.
CGGATACTCGTATCAGGCGCCCCTCATATGGAGCTGCATCAACCTCTAGGTCACTAGCAGCTACAGTGGTTGCAACCTCCATTTCGTCTGCTGTATCAGTCTCCTCAACGATGTCGAGCGCGCGCTCTTCCGCGGCTCTGACGCTGAGGTAGTACATAAATGCACCAATAACGATGAATGCGAGCACCATTAGCAACATGCCCAAGTCAGCAGCACCCCGTCGGGAAGTGTTGTCAGCCATATCCGTCGTCCTGTGCGGTTAAGGTTTCCCCATTATTTCACACGCCAAACTAATTAACCAATTCGATGAGCGATATCTCAGCTGCATCACCTTTGCGGTTACCCAGCTTTAGAATCCGTGTATAACCGCCCGGGCGCTCAGAGTACCGGGAAGAGATTTCATCAAATAATTTCCCTAAGACTTCTCGATCTTGGATCTTCCGAGCTACTAAACGCCTCGCATGTAAGTCACCGCGACGGGCGAGCGTAATTAGGCGCTCAGCATAAGGTCTTAGCTCCTTAGCCTTAGCAGTGGTTGTCTCAATGCGCTCATGGCGAAAAAGCGAAGTCGCCAAGTTCCGTAACATCGCCCGTCGATGACTCGCTGTTCGCTGGAGTTTTCGTCCTTTTTTCCTGTGTCGCATAACTAACCGTTCTCAGTCCCTGTGGTCTCACCCTCTGCATCCATGAAAAAGAGACGTCCGTCTTCCCCTTGCTCAAGCTTCATACCGAATCCCAGCTCCCTCTCTGCCAAGAAATCCGAGATCTCTTTGAGAGATTTCTTACCAAAATTCTCAATCTGCAGCATATCACCTTCTGACGACTGCACTAGATCAGCCAATGTAAGGATATTCTCCTTATGCAAAGAATTACGAGAACGCACAGAAAGTTCAGCAAGTTCTTCGATCGAACTTTCAAGTAGATCCTGCTGATATTCTGAAACCGCCACCGATCCAGGAGGCGTAACTTCAGGAATTCCACCTTCGCTGAAATAAAGCATGTACTCTAGGTGCTTCCTGACAAGTTCAGCCGCATAAGCAACTGCACTTGAAGGATCTAACGAGCCATCGGTCTCTATGTTCAGCGTAAGTCGATCGAAATCTGTTCGTTGGCCAACCCTTGTTTCCTCCACAGAGAAGTTGGCCCTTCTCACAGGATTATAAATCGAATCGATGCGGACGAGGTCTACCGGGGCTTCTCGCGGAACAGGATGCTGATCCGCAAGCACAAAACCACGGCCTTTATTGATAAAGAGCTGGACGTGGACCGCACGGTCTTCCTGAAGAGTGAAAAGAAGATGTTCTGGATCCATGACACTGGCTCCAGAGGTTGGCTGAACGTCTCCCGCAGTCACCACACCAGCCTTATCAACTTCTATCTCCAAAACTGCTTCATCCACATCATCGTCCAAGGTAACAATCAATGACTTCAGATTCTGGATTACCTGGTGAACGTCCTCCACCACACCAGGAATCGTTTGATGTTCATGCAAAACACCATCGATACGAAAACCCCATACTGCCGCCCCTTTCAGTGAAGAGAGCAGTACACGGCGCACTGAATTGCCCAAGGTATGTCCGAAGCCTCGCTCGAGCGGCTCAACCATGAATTGAGCCGAACGGTCAGCATCTTCAACACCCTCGATCTGCTCAACACGCTCAGGGAGTACTAAGCCAGTGAGATCTAGGTCCACGATATCCTCCTAAACAGCCTTACTTGAGTCGGAATTTATGATCCGAAGTAGGATCACTTCGAATAGAGCTCTACAATTAATTGCTCTTGGGCCGCGAGCGGAATGTCAGCACGTGTCGGTTGGCGGATCATCCGTCCTACTCGCGCGTTATCATCCAGAGCGAGCCACTCAAGAAGCGTAGGTCGTGTTCTTGCCTCAAGACTCTCCTGGATTGGTACGATTTCTTTGGACTTGGGCTTAATTGCTATCTCGTCACCAGCTGATACTCGGAAACTCGGAACATCAACAAGCCGGCCATTCACCTCCACATGACGATGGCGCACTAGCTGGCGTGCCTGGCTCCTACTAGTAGCAAAACCCATACGGAATACGACATTGTCTAATCTTGTTTCCAACGCAATGATCAGGTTGTCCCCTGTGATACCTGAGATATTAGCAGCACGTTCAAAAAGATTTCGAAATTGTTTCTCGTGCAGCCCATAGATGCGTTTGACTTTTTGTTTTTCCCGCAGCTGAACAGCATAGTCTGATTGCTTACGTCTCCTAGCATGCGCAGGTCCGTGCTGGCCTGGAGGATACTGTCTACGCTCGACTGGGCATTTCTCGGTGTAGCACTTCTGGCCTTTCAGAAAGAGCTTTTGACCCTCTCGGCGGCAAAGCCTACAAACTGGTCCGGTATAACGAGACATGTCGTCGATATCCCCCCTAGACCCGACGCTTCTTCGGAGGCCGACAGCCGTTATGGGGCAACGGCGTAATATCCTCAATTGATTTAATCTGTAGGCCTGCGGCAGCAAGCGCCTGTATCGCAGATTCACGGCCTGACCCAGGTCCCTGTACTCGGACATCCAAACGTTTGACACCAAGCCCTAGCGCCTCCCGTCCAACCTGCTCAGCGGCAATGGTCGCTGCAAACGGGGTCGACTTCTTTGATCCTTTGAAACCTGCAGTGCCAGCACTCGCCCAAACCACTGCATTCCCCGCATTGTCAGTAATGGTAATGATCGTATTGTTGAAGGTCGCCTTTATATGCGCGATGCCTTCAGCCTCAACAACCTTCTTACTGCGTTTTGGTCGGGTCTTTGGCTTTGCCAATTTCTTCTTCCCACGCTATGGATGTGGCGAGACGGGGTTGCTACCTCCGCTGAGACCACATCAAGTGATACGCATGCTCTGCATGCGCAGAATGAGTCAAGCTATTTATTTCCTAGGTGCCTTCTTCTTTCCGGCAATCGCCCTCCGGGAACCTTTGTGAGTGCGAGCATTAGTCTTTGTTCTTTGACCACGAACCGGAAGTCCACGCCGGTGACGCAATCCCCGATAGCACCCAATATCCATCAGACGCTTGATATTCATAGACGTCTCAGTACGAAGTGTACCTTCCACCTTATAGTTACCCTCTATCTGACGCCGAAGACGGTTCACATCGTCGTCAGATAGATCTTGCGTCCGGCGATCAGCCTCAACGCCACACTCAGTAATAATCTCCTTGGCCCGAGTATGACCTATCCCATATATATACGTAAGCGCAATCTCAATCCTCTTTCCACGAGGTAGGTCCACTCCAGCAATACGCGCCATTAATCGCTAACCCTGACGCTGTTTATGCTTAGGATCCCTGGAGCAGATGATTCGGACAACACCCTTTCGTCGAATCACCTTGCAGTGCTCACAGATAGGCTTAACGCTGCTTCGTACCTTCAATTATGACATCTCCTAAATCGTTTCTAGCAGAGCTATAAAGTATAACAAGGCCTTTATGGGGCTTCAAGCGGTTAAATTAGTAGCAAAATCTTCGTGAAATGAGGACTCTAGAGTGGTGAGAACCTTTGGTCCCTCAGCTGTCAGCGCCACCGTGTGCTCGAAGTGTGCTGAAAGTGCCTTATCTGCAGTTATCACTGTCCAACCGTCGTCCATGGTGCGGATTTCCGGAGAACCAGCAGAAAGCATCGGCTCTATAGCGAGCACCATACCTTCTCGGAGCAACGGGCCATGTCCTGGACGACCGATATTCGGAACTTGTGGTTCCTCATGCACTTCCCTACCCACTCCATGCCCAACCAGGTCACGGACAATCTTGCAATCCTCCCCCTCAACCGCATTGATCACTGCCGCTCCGATATCTCCCACATGGTTTCCGGGCTTTGTAGCATCGATCGCAAAATTGAGAGCCTTCTCGGTGGTCTTGAGCAGACTCTGTATTTCATTGCTCACTTCACCAACTACAAAGGTCCACGCAGAATCAGAACACCATCCTGCTAAACGTACTCCAACATCTATCGACACAATATCTCCCGAAGCTAGTATCCGGTTCGAATTTGGGATCCCGTGCACTATCTCCTCATTCACAGAGATGCAGACACTCCCCGGGAAGCCATAGAGGCCTTTAAAAGCCGGAACAGCACCATCATGGGATACAATATATTCATCGCAGAACAGGTCGAGATCAGCTGTCGATACCCCTGGAATCACAAGGGGAACTATCTCTCGAAAAAGGCTGGCGATGATCTTTCCCCCGCAGGAGATTATCTCAACCTCTTCTGGTGTTCGTAAGTGAATCACACGCTCAACCAATTTCAAGCGCAGCCCGGAATGCCAGCTGAACGTCATTTACGGGTTGCATAGCTGACACACGTTTCAATGGCGCCGAGTGTGAATCATAGTGCTCTATCAAGGGTGCGGTCTGGCTCTCATATACTTGTAGACGGTTTCTAACTGTGTCCGGTTGATCGTCCGCGCGATGAACCAGTGACCCGCCACAACGTCCACATTCCCCCTCAATACTTGGCGGTTCAAAGTGTACGTTAAAGACTGCCCCACATTCTGTGCAGCTACGCCGACCACTCAGACGTTTGATAAGTTCATCCTCCGGTGCTTCGAAGAGGACCACTTGGCTCACTTCACGGGCAACATCTGAGAGGACGCTATCAAGACCCTCGGCCTGAGGAATTGTGCGAGGAAACCCGTCAAGGACTATGCTCATTTCGGACGCAGTGGTAGTGAGGTGATCACGGATCAGATCGAGAATCAACGAGTCTGGCACTAGCTCACCCTTATGCATGAACTTTTGAGCTTCTAGGCCCAGGTCAGTTCCATCCCTGCAAGCTTCCCGCAAAAGGTCACCCGTCGATATGTGCTCACCCCCAACAGAATCGATGAGTCGAACCGCCTGAGTGCCCTTCCCTACGCCCGGTGGGCCCAGGAGGATAACGACCATCACATGTACCGTTGGCGGCCACGCATCTTCACTCGGCCCTTCTTCATAAAACCATCATAGTGGCGAAGCATCAAATGTTGCTGAGCTTGCTGAACTGTGTCGAGCCCAACTCCTACGACAATCAGTAGACTCGTTCCGCCGAAGAAGAAGGTCGTGATATTAAAAATATCAAAAATCCAGAAGGGTACGAGCGCTACAAACGCTAGGTAGAAAGAACCGGGCAACGTCACACGAGTGAGCACCCGATCAATGTACTCTGCAGTCCGAGCGCCCGGCTTAACACCTGGAATGAATCCACCTTGCTTTTTTAGGTTCTCAGCCAGGTCAATTGGATTGAATATGATTGCCGTATAAAAGTACGTGAAGAAGACAATCAGGAGCCCGTAGGTGATATAGTAGCCCAAGGTTTGAGGAGCGAAAATTTCATTGATAAGAGTCATCCACTCCCAATCCACAAATGCCGCTGCCGTTCCTGGAACAACGATGAAGGACTGAGCAAAAATGATGGGCATCACACCTGCAGAGTTTACACGCAGTGGGATAAAGCTCTTTTGACCTTCTTGGATACGCCCACGTCCGACAACCTTGCGGGGGATCTGCACCGGAATCTTGCGAGCTGCTAGGGTCATCGCTACCACCGCTGCTGTTACACCTACGACTACTGCTATAAGAGCGGCGAGTGAAAAAGCACCAATCTCTCCGAGCCTGAACGATTCCCAGGTGCGCACAACAGCTGCCGGGAAAGTCTGGATGATCGAGAAAAAGATCATCAGAGACATGCCATTACCAATTCCATGTTCGGTGATCTGCTCCCCGAGCCACATCACAAAAAGTGCACCGACTGTAAGCGTTGTAACCGTCGTGAATGTGAATAGGGAGCCCGGGCTAGTAACCGCACCTGGAATCGCTTGAAGAAAGGCCGAATAACCGTAAGCCTGAGCAGCAGACAGAACCACCGTGGTATAACGAGTCCACTGGGTCAGCTTCTTACGGCCCTCTTCGCCCTCTTTTTGAAGTTTTTCAATCGTCGGGAAAACAGCTGCAAGCAATTGGAACATGATGCTCGCAGAAATGTAGGGCATAATCCCGAGTGCCAAGATTGTAGCACGGGACAACCCTCCCCCGACAAACATGTCATAAATCCCGAAGAAGGTGTCCTGAAGCGCACCGAACTGCTGGCGTAGAGCACCGACATCCAAACTAGGAACGGTAATGTGGGATCCGAGCCGATAGATCAGAAGGATGAACAAGGTGAAGAGGATCTTCTCCTTGAGCTCTGGAGCACGGAATAGACCGGCTACGTTTTTCGCAGGAGTCGCCACGCTACGAAGCTTCCTCCACATGTGCCGTGATCAGTGAAATACTCCCGCCTGCGGCCTCAATCTTTGCCTGGGCACTATGGCTGAATTTGTGCGCAGTCACCGAGAAAGCCTGATCGATATCCCCCTGACCAAGAATCTTGACGGGTTTTCGGAGCGAACTGATCAGGCCAGCTTGCCTAAGAGAATTAGGGTTGATTTCTCCATCGCAACGTTCGAGATCCCGAACATTCACAACTTGATATTCAACGCGGTTGAGATTCTTGAAGCCTCTCTTTGGAATCCGCCTAGCAAGAGGCATCTGACCACCTTCAAAGTCTCTTCGAATCTGACCACCAGATCTCGATTTCTGACCTTTTTGACCTCGACCCGACGTCTTACCCAAGCCTGAGCCAGCCCCCCGCCCGACACGTTTACGATTCCGGCTTGAACCTGAGTTGGGAGTAAGATCGTGCAACTCTGCCATGTCTTAACCCTCCACCTCATGTACATCTACCATAAAGGAGATTTGACTAATCATACCTCTGATGGCAGGTGAATCTTCGTGAACCACACTCTGTTGATGGCGTTTGATCCCCAATGCTCGAAGGGTACGGCGATGTTTGCCCTGCCGCCCTATACCGCTACGCGTTTGGGTGATTTTCAGCATGGACTGCTTTTTCTTCTTAGCCACGATGGACCACCCCTATAGCCTCAACTGGTACTCCACGCTCTTCAGCTGCCTGCTCAGCTGTAACTAACTCGTTCAAACCGTTCATGGTTGCTCGTACAACGTTAATCGGGTTATTCGTGCCAAGACTCTTCGTTAAAACATCACTCACTCCCGCAGCCTCAAGCACTGCACGTACCGGACCTCCTGCAATCACACCTGTACCAGGAGCTGCCGGACGCAAGAGAACTCTACCAGCTCCCCAACGACCGATGATCTCGTGCGGTAGTGTCCCATTTTGGATAGGCACCTTCACCATGTTCTTGCGAGCCTTCTCAAAAGATTTTCGGATCGCCTCAGCAACTTCATTCGCCTTTGCAAGTGCAATCCCAACATTTCCTTTTTGGTCTCCAACCGAGACAAGAGCAGAAAAAGAGAACCTTCTACCACCCTTCACTACTTTCGCGACCCGGTTAATAAAAATGACATTCTCAACAAGATCACTTTCCCGATTTCTATTTTGTTTTTTCTTCTTCGAATCCCTCGGCATCAGAACTTCAGACCTCCCTCACGGGCACCTTCGGCAAAAGCCTTCACCCGACCATGGTATTTGTATCCACCGCGATCGAAAACCGCAGTGTCTATTCCCTGTTTTTTAGCGCGCTCAGCCAGCAATTTTCCGGCTGCGTGCGCATGCTCAACTCTCGGATTCTCACTCTCTGCACTAAACCCTGAGAGTTCTTCCGATAGCGTGGAGAGCCCGATCAATGTGCAACCAAGGTCGTCATCGATAAGCTGTCCTTCAATATTCTTCAGTGAGCGAAACACAACTAGTCGAGGACGTTGCGCTGTGCCTCTGATCTTGTCCCTTACGCGGTGGTGCCTACGCATGCGTTGGAGACTTCTGCTTTTCCTAAGCTTACTCTGCTTAATCATACGCCCGCTCCAGCTGTCTTACCGGCCTTGCGTCGTACATGCTCTCCCTGGTAACGGATGCCCTTTCCCTTATAAGGCTCAGGAGGCCGGAACGAACGGATCTCAGCTGCGGCCTGTCCAACTTTTTGCTTATCTATACCCTGCACTACAATTGTTGTCTGATTTGGACACTCGAGCGTTATACCGTCATCCGGCAAATAGTCAATGGAGTGACTATAGCCCAACTTAAGTGTTATCCCACTAGCCTTGGGGTCAGCGCGATAACCAACGCCGATGATCTCAAGCGTCTTAGTGAATCCATTAGTTACCCCAATTACCATGTTCTGGATTAGTGAACGTGTAAGTCCGTGTAAAGCCCTGTGCTCCTTCTGATCCGAAGGTCGCTCGACACGTAGTTCGTCATCCCCTATTACAATCTCCATATCCGGATGGACTTCCATAGTCAGCGACCCTTTCGGTCCCTTAACGCTTAGTGTGCCTTCCACTTTTGTGGCCTCGACTCCCTTTAGGAGTGAAACGGGCATCTTCCCAATACGCGACATGGTTTTCTTCTCTCTCGTTTCTGCTCTACCAGATGAGCGCTAAGACTTCGCCACCCACACCCTGCTGGCGAGCCGTACGATCAGATACCATTCCTACGGATGTCGAGAGGATAGCCATCCCCAGACCATTCCTAACACGAGGGATTTCATCTTTACCGACGTAGCGCCGTCGTCCGGGACGCGAGATGCGCTCAAGGTGGCGGATAACAGGCTTTTCTTCATGGTACTTAAGGTAAATGCGTAGCACCCCGAAACGGCCATCAGCCAGGACTTTATGACCGTGAACGAAATGGCTTTCCTGTAATAACTTTGCGATCTCAATCTTCATTTTAGATACAGGTACATCCACCCACTTGTGGGCTGCCTGTCCTGCATTTCGGATGCGTGTCAGCATATCCGCGATAGGATCGGTCATCATCTTATGGATACTCCCTTACCAACTCGATTTACGGACACCGGGGATCTCACCCCGAAGAGCCATTTCTCGGAAACAAATCCTACATATCCCAAACTTGCGCAGAAAAGCACGCGGCCTACCGCATCGTTGGCAACGATTACGTTGTCGGACCCCAAACTTTGGGGTCCGTCTTGCCTTTTCGACGAGCGCTTTTCTGGCCATTTGGAGTTCTCTCTATTTAAGCAGTTGCACTGATCTGAACGGGCACAGTCCCGCGGAAAGGGAAACCCAATTCACGCAGCAGGGCCCGTCCCTCAGCATCGTCATCGGTAGATGTAACGACGGTAATGTCCATGCCATGGATCTTACGGACATTGTCATAATCAATTTCAGGGAAAACAATCTGTTCGCGGATACCCATGGTGTAGTTACCGCGACCATCGAACGAGCGAGATTTTAATCCCCTAAAATCTCTAATACGAGGAATTGTCGTATTAATCAGACGATCGAGAAAGAACCACATCTTTTCACGCCGTAAAGTCACTGAAGCTCCCACCGGCATACCTTCGCGGAGCTGAAAATTCGAGATTGATTTGCGGGCTCGATTCATAAGCGGTTTTTGGCCGGAGATAATGCCCAGCTCATCAATTGCACTCTCAAGTAGCTTGTGATCTCGTGACGCATCTCCCACGCCAACATTCAATACCACCTTAACCACCCTAGGAACCTGATGAGGGTTCACGAACCCAAATTCCTCACGGATCTTGGGGCGAACATGATTCTCGTAGTGAGTCTTTAGACGCGGTTCCATAATCTGCCTAGATACTCAAGAGCAAAGTTATTGTGGCCTTGGGATGGGATTGCCGCTCTTGACCGCAATCCTCTCCTTAGTTCCATCTTCCTCTATCCGAACCCGCACCCTACTCGGCTCATCTGTTGCTGGGTCGATCAACATCACATTTGAAATATTTATTGGGGACTCAAAGCTGATGATTCCGCCATCAGGATTCGCCTCACTAGGCCGTGTGTGGCGCTTACGCATGTTCACGCCTTCAACACGAACTTGTCTGGTGTCTTTGATCACCTCGAGAACATTTCCTTCTGCCTCACGATCATTACCACGGATGACACGGACCCTATCTCCTTTCATGATCTGATATTTCGTACTAGGCATCAGAGCACCTCAGGAGCCAGGGAAACAATTTTCATGTATTTTTTTTCACGTAGCTCACGCCCAACAGGACCAAAGATACGGGTACCTCGGGGCTCACCCTGCTGGTTGATGAGCACGGCTGCATTGTCCTCGAATCGGATGTAGCTGCCATCCTTACGTCTTGTCTCCTTTGCAGTCCGCACCACAACAGCTTCCACGACCTCACCTTTTTTTATTGCTGCGTTCGGTATTGCATCCTTTATGGTTGCAACGACCACATCTCCAACCCCCGCATATCTGCGTTTCGAACCACCCAGAACCCTGATGCAAAGCGCTGTTCTTGCACCTGTGTTGTCGGTAATCCTTAGGATCGACTCCTGTTGGATCATGACTCAGTTCCTCTATCCTTGCCCTTAGGCCTTTCGCCCAAGCGTCTCAAGCAAGCGCCAGCGTTTCGTCTTCGATAAAGGTCGGGTCTCAACGATCCGCACTGTATCCCCAACTCTGCAAGCGTTGCGTTCATCGTGTACATGATACCGTTTACTGCGCTTCACACCCTTCCCATAAAGGGGATGCGAGAAGCGTCGCTCTACCATAACTGTAATTGTTTTATCGGCCTTATCTCCAACAACGACACCCGTTCTGATCTTTCTATGGCTACGGTCATTGCTAACATCTAGTCCCACCGAAGGGGACTCCATTGAATCAGCCGGGCTAGCTATGTCCTGTAAGTCTTCCATGCCATTATCACTCTTAGCTTCCTCGCTCATGAGCCCTCCGCTAGGTGGTCGGACTCTATGGCGACTAATTCACGTTCCTTCTTGACTGTTTCAAGCCTAGCTATATCTCGTCTGACTTTCCGGAAAAGATTAGGATCTTCGAGTTCCATCATCGAAAGTTGAAATCCCAGTTTGAATTTCTCTTCTCTCAGCTCCTTAAGCCTCACTTCAATCTCGACTTCGTCCCAGTCACGGATTTCTTCAGCTTTCATTTTCTCCCCCTACAGTTGCCGGTCACGAGACACGAAACGGCACTTGATCGGGAGCTTGGCTGCTGCAAGTTCCATTGCTCGCTGTGCAGTCACTTCATCGACTCCCTCTAGCTCGAACATGATGCGTCCGGGTTTGACCACTGCGACCCAACCTTCAGGGTTACCCTTTCCTTTCCCCATTCGGGTCTCAGCAGGTTTCTGCGTAATCGGTTTATCCGGAAAAATTCGAATCCAGACCTTGCCTCCGCGCTTGATATGGCGAGTCATCGCGACACGGGCTGATTCGATCTGGCGATTCGAGATCCAGGTTGGCTCAAGCGCCTGCAACCCATATTCACCGAAAGACACCTTACTACCCCGATGAGCCATACCTCGCATCCGGCCTTTATGGGTCTTCCGGTGCTTCACTCGCTTTGGCGACAGCATCTATCTATGAACTCCCTGTAGAGTAGGTGCGCCCTCGTCGATCTTCGACAACTTCGCCACTGAAGATCCAGCATTTTACGCCGACGCACCCATAGGTTGTAAACGCGGGCACCTGAGCATAGTCGATATCTGCGCGCAGTGTATGCAGGGGAACCCTACCCTCGTTATAACCTTCAGTCCTGGCAATTTCGGCTCCACCCAAACGACCAGCACATTGGATCTTGATTCCCTTAGCACCTGAACGGACAGCAGCTTGAACAGCACGTTTCATAGCGCGTCGGAATGAAATTCTCTGACGAAGCTGATGTGCAACGTTTTCCGCAACGAGATACGCATTTACTTCGGGGCGTTTTATTTCCTCGACGTTAACAGAAATCTCTGCATTAGTGAGCATCGCCAACTCTTCACGTAATTTATCAACCTCAGCACCGCGCTTTCCGATCACAACCCCAGGCCTCGCAGTATGGAGGGTGACCACGATCTTGCTAGGCTTCCGTTCAATGTCCACACGAGCTAATGCAGCGTGAGCTAACCGCCGCCGAAGGTACTTGCGGATCGTCTCATCTTCCTTGAGCAGGCGCGGGAAATCTCGTTCGGCATACCAACGTGATTGCCAGTCCTTGACGACTCCGAGCCTAAACCCAGTTGGGTGAGTCTTCTGTCCCATATCTCCTAAAATTCCTTTGCATCGACAACCACCGTAATGTGGCTCGTGCGCTTGCGGATCGGCGAGGCCCGTCCTTGTGCACGTGCACGCCAACGGCGGAGAGTAGGGCCCTCATCGACATACGCCTGACGAACCACCAGATCATCAATGTCAACCAAAGCGCCACTATCCTGTGACTTGACCTGTGCGTTTGCTACTGCTGATCGAAGGGTCTTTCCGACCGGCTCAGCCGCCCCCTTCTTTGAATACTGTAGAATACCGTACGCCTCATTCACAGACTTGCCTCGGATTTGGTCAACAACTAGCCTGACTTTTCGAGGGCTCATCCTAACGTATCGTGCTATTGCTCTAGCTTTCATAACTCTTAGCTCGGTCCTGAGCGCTTGTCTGAAAATCTTCCGCCATGCCCACGAAATAGTCGTGTTGGCGAGAACTCACCCAGCTTGTGTCCAACCATATTCTCCGTGATATACACAGGGATAAATTTATTACCGTTATGTACAGCCAATGTGTGCCCCACGAACTCCGGAGAGATGGTAGATGCACGGGACCATGTCTTTATAACGTTCTTCTCATTCCGAGCATTCATTACCTGAACACTGAGTAGAAGCTTCTCATCAATGAATGGTCCTTTTTTTACGCTACGAGGCATATATCACTCCTACTTCGTTGCTTTCCCGCGCTTACGACCGCGGACGATATATTTGGTTGATTCCTTCTTCTTGTTGCGAGTCTTACGACCTTCCGGTTTTCCCCAAGGGGATACAGGAGGACGCCCGCCTGATGCACGACCCTCACCACCACCTAAGGGATGGTCAACAGGGTTCATTGCAACGCCCCGCACTTTAGGACGCTTACCTCTCCAGCGATTGGCACCTGCTTTACCAATCACGGTCAATTCATGGTCTGAGTTCCCAACTTCACCGATCGTAGCCATACACTCTTTTCGGATACGCCTTACTTCAGTGGATGGAAGGCGCACCGTTACGAAAGCTCCTTCCTTAGCTACGACCTGAACAGATGCACCTGCTGACCTCGCAAGCTGACCACCCTTCCCAGATTTGAGCTCTACATTGTGAACAGAAGTGCCAAGCGGCACTAGCTCAAGAGGCATCGCTGACCCCACAAGTATATCCGCCTTTGGCCCCGCTATAACCTGATCACCAACCTCAAGACCCTTGGGGTGCAGGATATAGCTCTTCTCTCCGTCAGCATAATGGATCAAAGCAATATTCGCAGAACGATTGGGGTCGTACTCTATGTGCGCCACCACACCTGGCACATCCAGCTTGTTTCTCTTGAAGTCGATTCGGCGGTACTTGCGCTTATGTCCACCTCCCCGACGGCGCACTGTGATATGGCCATGATGATTGCGTCCGCCACTGGAGCTGAGCGACTCGGTTAAAGAACGTTCAGATCCCTTCCTCGTGATCACCTCGTTATCAAGGATTGAGCGTGTGCGTTGGCCAGGAGTGACCGGCTTGAATTTCTTGATACCCATGATCAACCTGCCTCGTAAAGCTCAATGTGGTCGCCTTCCGCTAATTGTATAACCGCTTTCTTAAAGGAAGGGCGACGGCCTGGAGTAGCATTGCGAGCCAAACGAGCCATGTGGGATCGCTTTGTTTTACCTGAATACCTCATGGTCCTAACATCCCTAACAGTCACGTCCCAGAGTTTCTCGATCGCTTGACCAATCTCGATCTTGTTAGCGTCTTCATTTACAATGAATGTGTAGATATTCGAAGACTCCATCTGACCAGAACTCTTCTCAGTAACGACCGGAGCGTAGATCACCTCATAAGCCTCACGCATTGTCACCTTCCTCATTAGAGGAATCGAGTTCGGCATCTTTCTCTTCAGATTCCGAGATGCTAGAGCCAGAACCGGCCTCCAAGGCACTCCGCTCGATTACAATAGTGTGAGCCCAAAGGACGTCGTAGACTGACTCTTCTCCGAAAGGCATGACCGAAACTACCGGGAGATTCCGAGACGAGAGATATAAGTTCTTTTTCACACCATCAGTAAGAAGAAGCACTTTACCAGGCAGATCTATAGCCCTCATAAACGCGATGAGATCACGAGTCTTCGGAGACTGCATCTCGGGCAAATCTGCTATTACCACTCGGTCTTTCTCTGCCCTGTCATTGAGTGCGGAATGCCTAGCCAACGTCTTAACCTTTTTAGGAAGTCGTTGACGCCAAGAGTGCGGCATAGGTGGGAAAGCAACACCGCCACCCGCCCACTGAACTGCCCGGATCGTTCCTTGACGTGCCCTACCGGTACCCTTCTGCCGCCAAGGCTTACGACTACCACCAGCGACATCTGAGCGGGTCTTAGCAGCGGAAGTACCTTGTCGTTGATTTGCGCGGTAGGCCTTTACCGCCTGGTGAACAACACCATCATTCACAACACCATTGAAGAGCGGACCAGGAAGTGTTCGAGCCTTTCCTTTCTTCCCGTCAGCCTTGTAGTAACGGGCTTTGAATATCGCTGTCATTTTGAGACCAAAACGTAGCCATTCCGCGCACCTGGAACGCCACCCTTAACAAATAAAAGATTTCTTTCTTCATCAACACGCACAACTTTCAGATTTCTTATCGTTGTACGTGTTCCACCCATACGCCCTGGAAGCTTCTTGCCCTTAATAACTCGGGATGGATCCGTCCCAGGGCCCATTGAGCCTGGGATACGTGACATTGGGTGTCCGTGCGATGCGGGCCGGGTGGAAAACCCATGCCTCTTAACAACTCCCTGAAAACCCCGTCCTTTAGATCGTCCGGTGATTTTCACGCGGTCGCCTGCTTCAAATTGCTCTACTGTAAGCTCCTGGCCCACCTCGTATTCCCCACCGTCTTCGATTGGGAATTCTCGTAAGAGACTGGGGGCTGCTTCTAATCCTGCAGTAGCAGAATGTCCTATTTCTGCCTGCGATGCTTGCTTCGCCTTCTTGGAGCCAAACCCAAGCTGAATTGCATGATATCCATCTTGATTTTCCGATCTTACCTGAACGACAGGGCATGGACCGGCTTCAATCACAGTTACCGGAACCTGAAGCCCTTCGTCACTGAAGATACGCGTCATGCCAATTTTCTTTCCAATCAACCCAGGCATCTCTTAAGCCCTCCCTCAGTCAACCTTGATCTCGACATCCACACCAGCCGGGAGATCGAGTTTGGTTAGCGCGTCAATCGTCTGTGGACGGCTATCGACGATATCAATAAGTCTTTTGTGTGTTCTCAATTCAAACTGCTCCCGACTTTTCTTGTCGATATGGGGTGAGCGTAGAACTGTCCAGCGCTGACGACGAGTAGGAAGCGGAATAGGTCCCCGGACCGTCGCACCAGAAGTTTGAGCTGTGCGCACAATATCCGCGGCAGTTTGATCGACCACCCAGTGATCAAATGCCTTCAATCGAATCCGAATTCGTTCCGTCATTTCAATCCCTTATAGCCCTTGGCGCCCCCGAGGACGTTAACACGTTTTCTCTCATCTTTATTTGAGGATTTCGGTTACGACACCAGCGCCGACAGTGCGCCCGCCCTCAC
>CAJWPN010000018.1:0-34457 GCA_913045345.1 uncultured Gemmatimonadales bacterium | reverse complement strand
TGCCTTAGCGAACGGACTCCAGCGTGACCTAGGTCAAGAAGAGCGAGGTCTTCCTACTCAAGTTCCATCTCTAAGAGGGCCAATTGATCTGGCGAACTATACTGGTGGAGGCTCTGATGATATCGGGGACGTGTCTTGGAATATGCCGACTGTCACTATGCGTTACCCAGCTAACATGCCAGGTGGCCCCGGGCATAATTGGGCGAATGGGATCGCCATGGCGACGCCCATAGCACACAAAGGCTCGCTGGCCGGAGCTAAGGTTCAGGCCCTTACTCTGCTCGACCTATTCCTAGATGGACAGACCGTTGAAGCCGCGTGGGATTACTTCAATGATGTGCAGACAGTCGAGACGACCTACACCCCATTTATTACGCCAGATGACAAACCGGCGATATGGTTGAACGAGGAGATTATGGCGGAGTGGAGAGAGCGTATGCGTCCATTCTACTATGACCCTTCGCGCTATGATACTTACCTCGAACAGTTAGGAATTGAATATCCGACTGTCCGCACTCGGCCAGTCTCGGAAGATGGCTTAGATAGGTCAGTTCCGAATAGGCATTGAAGGATAAGCACGTCGGAGTACTCGAATACCTTCGGAGATAGACAGGAGGCAAATGATGGGAGAGAAGAATAGACCACCCAGTGGTATAGAACGTCGTGACTTCCTCAAGGCAGCGGCCGCAGCGGCTGCTGCGGGTGCAGTACATCCGCTGGCTCTTGAGGCGTCAGATCCCTCGTTTCCTCGATGGATTGAACAGGAGCAGGAAGCAGCTTCGTCGATTCAATTAGGTCAGGGTGAACACCCGGCATTGGTTTTCCAGGCCTATCCTGGCGGTACGGGATCACTGATGGAGAAACTATGGAGAGAGCATGGTCCAAGGATGTTCGACAGGCCAGCTATCCGTGTACGCCCGTGGCGAGGGCCCGTACCAACAAATGAAGAGGATATAGCGTTTCTCCCGGTACATCGACTGTCCGCACTAGTCCGCTCGCGCCGAATTTCATCTGTTGACCTTACAGAAATTTACCTTGATAGAATCAAGCGTTACGATCCGATCCTACTATGTGCAGTGACGATTCTTGAGGATCGGGCTCGTGAAGAAGCTCAACAGGCAGACATGGACCTCCGCAGCGGAAATTGGAGAGGGCCACTTCATGGTATCCCCTACGGTGTAAAGGACCTCTTTTCGACCACCGGAGCACGTACTACATGGGGCTCAGCCGACTTTGAAAACCAAGTAATAAACGAAGATGCTGAGCTTGTGGTTCGATTACGAGAGGCGGGTGCGGTATTGATTGCTAAGCTAGCAACAGGTGAGTTCGCTAGTGGTGACCGTTGGTTCAGGGGTCGGACTAAAAATCCCTGGAATGTTCAAGAAGGCTCGAGTGGCTCTTCTGCTGGTCCTGGTTCGGCTACTGCGGCGGGCTGCGTAGCATTTTCAATTGGCACCGAGACTCGTGGGTCGATCGTCTCACCTTCCCGGCGCAACGGTCTCAGTGCGCTGAGACCAACTTTCGGGAGAGTTAGTAGATACGGTGGTATGGTCCTTTCATGGAGCATGGACAAGGCAGGACCGATGTGTCGCACCATCGAGGACTGCGCTCTGGTCTTCAATGAGATTCATGGAGCGAGTGAGCACGATCCTGCAACGGTCACTGCTCCGTTCGTATTCGACCGGAGGCCGGATTTGGGGTCATACCGTATTGGGTTCACAGAGGATGCCCCTGAGTCATTTCTAGAAAAACTCTCAGACTTAGGTGCGAATCTCAAAGAGATGAATGAGCTCCCGGAGTTCCGATCCGACCAACTTGGCGCGGATTCGGCGGCAGCATTCGACTATCATGTAGCACCGGGTGGTGTTGAGCCGGAACCAATCCCCGAGGACCTCGAAGAGGGTGAGGCTCGGCGCAGAGGTCGTTTCCGTCGCGGTCGGGATGCGCGAGCCATTGACTATGTCAACGGTCAGAGGCGCCGCCTCGTTTTCATGAAAAGAATGCAAGAGGCTATGGATGGGTTTGATATGTTTGTAAGTGGTTCTGGCGAAGTAGGCCTAACAAATGATACTGGACACCCCGCAGCTATCGTTCAGTATGATTTCGGGGTGCGTAATCCCGATGCTGAGATACCGACCACGATGCCTCTCACGACTACAATTGTGGGCGATCTATTCGCGGACGATAAGATTCTTAATGTGGCGCATGCCTTCCAGTCAGCGACCGATTGGCATCTGAGAAGGCCCACCCTTCCAGATATGTAGCCTATTGCGGGGTGCCGAGAGCTTAGGGTAGCGGCACCCCGCAATAGTCGTCAGAGCGAGTGAGTCGGATGTCTGAGTTATATGCCGTCGAGTAGCGTCTCAACATGTGCAGCAGCAGCAATCGCTGTTCCGTCTACGTTGTAGCCGCCCTCTAATAGAGAGACCAAACGCCCACCACAGTAGTCATTGGCTATGTCCATTGTAGTTCGGGTCATACGTCGAAATACATCATCAGTAAGGTCGAAGCAGCCGAGTAGGTCATCCATGCGACTGTCGAACCCGGCAGACACAATGACGAAGTCCGGCTGGAAATTGCTTACGGCCGGCAGCAACACACTGTCCCAATGCCTGAGCATATCGATATCCTTTGATCCGCAATCCAAGTGAACATTCAGGTTGAGATCTGAGCCTTCTCCCTCTCCGCGGAGTGATGGGTCTCCTGTACCAGGATATGCTTGCCAGTCATGAGCTGAGAAAAAGAGTACGCTTGGGTCATCGTAGAACGCATTTTGGGTTGCGTTGCCATGGTGGTAGTCCCAATCAACGATCAAGATCTTTTCAAAACCGTGGCGAAGTTGCGCGTACCTAGCAGCGACTGCTGCGTTGCTGTAAAAACAAAACCCCTCTTCCTGGCCAGTGTTGTTAGCGTGATGCCCCGGAGGCCTTACAGCACAAAACGCATTCCGCACCTGGCTATTTGCTACAGCATCAATCGCGCCTAAGGCTCCCGCCACAGCGAGTTCTGCAATTTCACCGGTCACTTCGATTTCACGAACAGCGTCCACATGCTCTGAGGTATGGTGGCGGCGAATGAAGGGCATTGAATCAGGATGCATTTGCAGTGGGGTCAACTCTGAGTTGAGCCCACGCTCTTCGAAAGCCTGTGCAATTCGCATCAATCGTAATGGCCGCTCTGGGTGTGGTTCGCCGCCACGATCAGGTAACTCGTGCTCAAGGTACCTCGGATCTGTGATGAGCCCTGTACCGGTCTGAGTTAGCGAGACATTACTGTTCACGAATGGTTTAGGCATTGCTCCTGCTGCCAGTAGGCTTTTCGCCAAATCCCCGAGAAAAACTCTCCGAGTTCTAGTCATAAATGTAGCTCCGTACGAGGAGAAGCCTAGCAATCTTCTCGTGGCCACTTGCCCAAGACAAGCGATAATGGCATTCGTATCGCTACTTTGGAACTCAGGATTTACCGGAGAACAAATTCCATGCGTCACGTATCTCTTCTGTTAGCATTAATGATTGCAGCATTAACGCTCGTGCCGGATCTCGTAGCTCAACAGGACCCGAGACTTGAAAACCTCAAGGCAGAGGCAGAGCAAATGGTCCACGATCGGGCAAAGCTCGCTCAGGAAATTGTCGATCACCTGTTCTCTTTTGGTGAGCTTGGGATGCAGGAGTTCGAGACGCAGCGGTACCTCACAGGCCTACTAGAGGAAGAAGGTTTTGATATTGAATTGGGAGTAGCGGGGATGCCAAGCGCTTGGACCGCAACGTGGTCAAACGGCTCAGGTGAACCCGTGATTGCTTTGGGCTCTGATGTTGATGGTATCCCTCAGTCCAACCAGAAACCTGGAGTTGCGTATCGTGACCCGATACTCTCGATGGCACCTGGACATGGTGAGGGCCATAACTCTGGGCAGGCTGTGAATATTGTTGCGGCAATCGTGGTTAAAGAACTCATGCAGCGTGACGGTATAAATGGGACTCTTCTGATCTGGCCTGGTGTTGCCGAAGAACAAGTTGCTTCAAAGGCGTACTTCGTTAGGGAAGGGGTCTTTGAAGATGTAGACGTGAACCTGTTCACCCATGTTGGTAATAATTTCGGTGTTTCCTGGGGCCAGGCAGGTGGTAATGCCCTCTGGTCGGTCCAGTTCCGCTTCACGGGTGAGACTGCGCACTCAGCAGGGTCGCCCTGGCGAGGCCGATCAGCACTCGACGCAGTTATGCTTATGGCCCAAGGCTGGGAGTTCAAACGGGAACACCTGAGACCCGCAGCTAGGTCACACTATATCATAGTCGAGGGTGGTGACCAGCCGAATGTGGTACCTCAGACTGCTACAATCTGGTTCTATTTCCGCGAGCGAGATTATGAACTCACAAAAGAGCAATACGATGCTGCAATTTTGATGGCTGAAGGCGCTGCCCTAATGACGGGTACAGAAGTAGATACGATCATGACGGTGGGAGCAGCTTGGGGTCGCCACTTTAGCAAACCGGTTGCCGAGGTCACTTACTCCAATATTCAAGCGGTTGGACTGCCGGACTGGAGTGAGGATGATATCCGATTTGCAGAAGCGTTCCAGAGAGAAATGGGTGTAGATGTAACTGGTTTGGCTGACTCTATTCGTGACTTAAGGGGGCCGGTTGACCTATCTCGGTCCCTTGGTGGTGGATCAGACGATATCGGAGATGTTTCGTGGAATATGCCAACCGTAACACTCAGTTATCCGTCTAATATGTCAGGTGGTCCGGGACATAACTGGGCGAATGGGATCGCGATGGCAACACCCATCGCGCATAAAGGTGCTGTTGCAGGGGCCAGGGTTCAGGCGCGCACACTGCTAGACCTCTTCTTGGATGGAGAGACGGTTGAGGCGGCATGGACTTACTTCAACGACGTCCAAACTGCCGAAACTGTCTACACACCATTTATATCACCGACAGACCAGCCAGCGATCTGGCTTAATGAAGGTATCATGGCACGATGGCGACCGGAGATGCGTCCTTATTACTACGATTCGACTCGCTTTAGCACATATCTAGAACAACTCGGAATTGAGTATCCAACTGTCCGCACACGCCCGGTTTCTGAAGAAGATGCACCTGTGGGTGGCGTACCTGGTGGTTTCTGAGTTGTCAGATATCACATCACGGATGTGATCATGAACTCGCCGTCGTTTTTTGGTATAGCTTCAGTTCTACTAGCCCTATTTAGGCCGGGGATGCTGGTTGGGCAGGACATTGATGTGGTCGAACTGACTACAGAAGAGATCCAGCATGCTTACGCTGCTGGTGAGTACACATCTGTAGAACTGACCGAGGCGTTTCTCGAGCGAATTGATCGCTATGAGGACTACTATAATGCTTTCATATCGATGAACCCCGAGGCCCTGGAAATAGCAGCGCGTCTTGATGAAGAGTACCGCTCTTCTGGGCCAAGGGGCCCACTTCATGGAGTTCCGGTTGTCATTAAGGACAACATGGATTACACCGGACTCGTGACGACCGCGGGGTTCTGGGGCTTCAGCACTGCGATGGGTGGAATCGATATGATTCCTGGCGATGATGCTGCCGCTGTCGAGCGACTGCGTAACGCTGGGGCGATTATTCTTGGCAAGACAAATCTGCCTGATTTTGCAGGTGACGGGACACGTACAAACAGCTCTGTCGCTGGTGTCACCCTTAACCCCTACAATGTCACCAAGGCTCCGGGTGGCTCTAGCGGAGGTACCGCTACTGCGGTGAATGCAAGCTTTGCTGTACTGGGGCTGGGGACTGAAACCGGAGGGTCGATACAGAACCCGTCATCTGCTCAAGCGCTGGTGGGTGTCAAACCAACATACGGACTTGTCCCGCTAGAAGGTGTCTATCCGATCAACAGCAGCTATGTCGATGTGGTTGGGCCGATGGCGAAGAACGTACACGACGCAGCTGTTACCCTAGATATAATCTCCGGTCCAACAACAGATGATTTTGCGACATTCGCCGCAGTGGATCACATCCCGGAGAATGGATATGTGAGTGTTCTTACTGAGGCGATCATCGAAGGAAAACGTTTCGGTCTTGTTGGGTCGGGTTGGCGGGAGCGTTGGCTGCCTCTAGACCCTAAGACTGAGACAGTTTATCAGGCGGCCATTTCTACCCTCAGAGACCTTGGCGCAGTAGTCATCGAAGATCCATTCGCAGGGTCAGGATTTATTGAGCTCTATGGCGAACGGCCCGGCGTCCCCACACAGGGTGCATACGACAGGCTGGTCTACCTACAGGGCCTTGGTCCGGATGCGGCATTTAACAGCATCGAAGAATGGGAGGAGCTATCGGGAGAGGTGTTTCGTCGCCGTGGTAGAGGACGCGGTGGGCAGGGTGAAAGACCTCGAGTGTCACCGGCTAGGCCAGGTGCTACAGAAGAGGGCGATGCGTTCCAGTCTTGGCGCATGGAGATTCGAGATCTTTTCCGGGATGTCATGGTAGAACACGAACTTGATGCTCTTTTCTTTCCCCAGGCAGGTGCACCAAACCGCGATTTAGTCGAGGATCCTGAACGGCCGGATTACAGCCCGAATAATTGGCCTGAGTTGCCCAGTAACATTATCAATGACTTCGGATTCCCAGTTGTGACTGTCCCGTATACATACTATGAGGATAATACTCCCTTTGTATTAGCTTTCATCGGGGACATGTGGACTGAGTCTGACTTGCTTGGTTATGCCTATATCTTCGAGCAGGCCGTCATGTCTCGCCGTGCTCCTGAACTGATTGATAAACGCAGCAACTAAGTTCTGGGATTCAACTAACTGAGGCACTCGGGTGTCTCGGTTTTGGTAACACGCTCCTCAACATTATCCCGACCAGATAAAAGGGACCGATGCCAGTTAGTCATAGATGCAGTGTAATCTTTGGGGTTTTCTGGATTGCGGTGCTAGCGGTTCCTCTCTCTGCCCAACAAGCCGAAGGCGAGGCTACAGATCCTCGACCCAATGTGTTTTTTGATTGTGACGGGAGAGACTGTAATTCTGAGTATTACCGTACCGAGATCACCTGGGTGAATTGGGTTCGGGATCGTGAAGTAGCTGATGTCCATATCATCATGACAAGCCTTAGAACAGCCTCAGGTGGTCAAGAATACCAGATCGACATGATTGGATATCGCGAGTTCGACGGGTATGAGGACTCAAGTCTTTTCCAGGCTTTATCCACTGATACCGATCGAGAACGGCTAGATGGGATCACACATGCTCTCGGCCTTAGTCTAGGACGATTCGCGAGTGAATCAGGATTCCGAGGGATTGTGACGCTCCAAGGTCCTGATATCCTGACGCAGGGTGGTCCGGGAGCTAATCGCATGGTGTCACAGGAGGAAGTTGATGACCCATGGAACCTTTGGTTTTTCCGTTTCAACGGGAGTGGCAACCTAGACGGGGAAGAGACTCGATCGAGCCTGCGCCTGAACAGTACGTTATCTGCAACACGAGTTACGCCGACGTGGAGAATGGTTTTCTTCAACTATATGAGTTCAAATAAGGTTGAAGTTGAGTTAAACGACGGAACATTCAGCGATCAACGGACAGACTGGAATTCAAGCCAACTAATTGCGTATGCGCTTAGCGATCACTGGTCGATTGGGGCCCAGAGTTCAGCATCTCGGTCGACTCGCTCCAACCAAAATTTCAGGATCGGAATAACACCTGCAATCGAATACAGCTTCTTTCCATATGATGAAGCGACTCGGCGCTCACTAACAGTTTTCTACAAGATCGGTCCCGCATATAGGGATTACATTGAGGAGACTGTATTCGGTGAAATGTCAGAAACCAGATGGGAACAGTCTTTAGAGATCGAACTTTCGCAGAGACAACCTTGGGGTGACGCGGGGATAAGTTTGAGTGGCTCCCACTACCTTCACGATATCAAGCGTCATAACGTGTCAATGAGCGGGAATATAGATTTCCGGATCGTCCGTGGGTTTAGTGTCAATGCTCGCGGTGATATTACTTGGGTTGACGACCAGATTTACCTCTCTGCGGGTGGCGTCACTGACGAAGAGGCGCTGCTCCGGCTCCGCACTAGGGCTACCGATTTTAACTACGGACTCACGCTTGGCTTTTCAATCCAGTTCGGCACCATTTACAACAATGTTGTGAATAACCGATTCCGGGCAGCGAGCAGTGGTGGTCCACCTTCCTGGGTTCGCGGTAGATAGCTAGTAGTTCAGCTCTAACGGAAGTGCGTTGCTTGAGGTGGTGAAAAGAAAGTTCTATGAGTTGGGCAGAGCGAATGCTATGAGGCCTCGGTCTGAGTTGGAGCCGGTCACGCCGATGACGATGAATTGTTGCCCATCACTTGTTTCGTAAGTCATCGGGTTCGCGGTGCCTTCATTACCCAGGAGATCACCCTCCCAAATGGTTTCACCTGTTTCACTATGAACTGCGTAGAGTTGGGGGTTATAACCACTCAGGAAAACAAGTCCTCCAGCAGTGATAAGGGGGCCGGCGTTACCCATCCGGCCTAATTGGGGTAACTCCACACCGGCGAGCATAGGGTGGTTTCGGATCCCTGGCTGATCACCAAGTGGGACCTGCCATAAGTGTTCACCAGAATTCAGATCGATTGCTGTAAGTGTGCCGTAAGGAGGTTTGAGGATCGGAAGCCCCGAGACTGTTAGCCCTCGTAAACGCTGCACATAGTCTGCATCTGCAGTACCTGGCTCGGGTTCTACGAGTTGATGGACTAGAGGACGATCCTTACTCGGGATATAGAGCACGTTCGTCCTAGGGTCGAATGCTGCACCGCCCCAGCCTGCTGCTCCAGTCGCACTAGGCATTGTAACCGTTCCCTCCAAAGATGGAGGCGTGAAGAGCGGGCCTAGGCGGTAAGATCCAAGCAGTTCGATTGCTTCCGCCTTTATCTCCGGCGTGAAGTCGATCACATCGTCTAATGTGAAACCCTGCCTAGCGAATGGGGCGGGTTTAGTCGGGAAAGGCTGTGTAGGGGCAGTTCGCTCACCAGGTACGTCACTGACAGAGACCGGGCGTTCCTCGATTGGCCAAACAGGCTCTCCTGTCACCCGATCGAAGACAAATGTGAAGCCAGATTTGGTGATTAGAGTTACCGCATCGATAACACGTCCATCCACCTCTATCGTGACAAGATTCGGAGGGGCTGGTGGGTCGTAGTCCCAGATTCCGTGATGTACGGTCTGAAAATGCCAGACGCGCTCACCTGTTCGTGCGTCCAAGCATAAGAGAGACTCTGCAAACAGGTTGTAGCCCTTTCGGTGCCCGCCGTAGTAGTCACCGTTGGGAGTGCCAACGGGTAGATACACGAGGCCGCGTTCAGTATCGACCGTGAAAGGTGCCCATACGTTTGTGGATCCGGTGTAAGACCAGGATTCATCCTCCCAGGTGTCGTTACCCAATTCACCGGGCTGTGGAATTGTGTGAAAGGTCCAGACGCGCTCACCTGTCCGCGCATCGAACGCCTGAATATCCCCTGGAGGATTACGGCGGTATACCCGATCGTCTGGCATCCCGCTTCCGAGGATGACCAGGTTATTCCAGATCACTGGGGGCGAGGTATTTGTGTAATGAAGCTTATTGATTTCCCAGATCAGTCCTTCAGTGAGGTCAATCTTCCCGCCTACACCGAAAGATTCGATTGGCTGCCCTGTGGCCGCATCCAATGCGATCAAGTTCCAGCGACTATTGATGAAAATTCGCCTCTGATTCCCGTCGCTCCACATCGCGACCCCGCGGTGACAGAAGCCGCAGTTCCGAGGCAATTGTCCCCAGCTATACGCACGCGGGTCGTAGCTCCAGTACTCTTCTCCAGTGCGTGCATCAAGAGCGATAACACGACTATACGGTGTACTCACATACATAGTGTCATTGATGACGATAGGGGTGGCTTCGAAGCGTCCAGGTCGGACACGCTCGCCTCGGAATGCCAAGCTAGAGCCCGCTACCGGCTGCTCGTCTGCATCCCAGCTCCAGGCGACCTCTAGCCCGGTGATACTCTCCCTGTTGATCTGGGTAAGGGCGGAGTATTTCATTCCTCCGGGATCACCCCCGTAGACTGGCCAATCAACGTCCTGGCATTCGACCGAAGGTCCAAGGCTCGTAAATAGTAAGATTAAGGAGAATCGGCGAATGTGGACCTCCACGAGACGGGGTTAGGAGAACGTTCGGTGGGTGCGTTGGAGTGTCAAGGCTAGTGGCTTGTCAAAAGGGATTGTCTGGCGCGCACCCCAGAAACCCGCATCTTGGCCACTGGGGCCGACCTACCTAACACGACTTGGTGGAGGTATATCATGAAATTCGCCCTGAACCTCACATTCCTGGGGATCACCAGCCTAAGCTTTTTGCTATTCACGAATGAGGAAGTAGACCGGTCTTCATCCCTGCGAGAACCTCAACAAGAGGCTCCTAAAAAACTACTTTTCCTTACACATGCCGGGCTCTATAAACACACGAGTTTGCAGCCTGCAGAAGAGGCAGTTGCTTCGTGGGGGCCTTCCGCGGGCTATGAACTCACTACCCTCCAGGGCTATCTGCAGGATCAACAAGCGCTCGACTTATCGATTATTACCCCTGATTACTTGGCGCAGTTTGATGGTCTGATGATGATGACGAATGGGAATCTCCCACTCGAAGACTCACAGAAGGAAGCGCTGGTAGATTTTGTGAGGGATGGAGGTGGTTTTGTTGGTGTCCATAACGCTTCCTTAACCCTCTACAACTATCCTGAATTCGGTGAGATGCTGGGTGCGTATTTTCGCAGGACCGTTAGCCAGAACCACATAGTTGTGCTAGCGGTAGAAGACCCAGAGCATCCAGCGACGAAAATGTTGGGTACGAGTTGGCCGGTCATGGATGAATTTTACCAGTTCGGTACTTCTGCTTGGCATGAAGATCAGCCGCAGGAAAATGTGGATATACTCTTTGGCAATCGCATACCGCTCGGCTTTTCACGTAACCGGGTCCGTGTTCTACTTAGCATTAATACTGAGGCTACTGACATCTCCGGGTTAGAAGAGATTGAATTGGGCGGCGATTATCCTCAGTCATGGGTTCAAGAATTTGGAGAAGGGCGTTCGTTCTACACCTCACTTGGTCACCGAGACGATATTTGGAGCAATGACCCAGTGTTTCGCGCACATCTCCTAGGTGGTATTCGATGGGCTCTTGGTCTGGAAGATGGTGATGCTACCCCGTTTGGCCGTTAGCTCTATTTATTAAGGGTAAGGTCAGCGATTTGAATATTCCTGGACTACGTCAGGCACGACTCTCTAGATAGTTAGATCACGAGAGTTTCTGGAATGTTGGTCCGTCTGCTCACGCTCACATACCTTCAGGTGTCTGACTGAAAATGCGCGATAACGAACAAGTGGAGGTTTAGTGGCTGGCCATAACAAGTGGTCAAAGATTAAGCGAAAGAAAGGCGTCAATGATGCAAAACGCGGCGCACTTTTCACCAAGCTCATACGTGAAATCACTGTAGCAGCCCGCGATGGTGGAGGAGAGCCGGATTACAACGCCCGCCTTAGGCTTGCGGTAGATACCGCCCGAGCAGCGAGTATGCCAGCTGAGAATATTGAGAGAGCGATCAAGAAGGGCACTGGCGAACTGGAAGGTGTTAACTACGAAGAGGTCGCTTACGAAGGATATGGGCCTGGTGGGGTAGCGCTTTTCATCGAATGCCTTACGGACAATACGAATCGAACGGTCGCAGCAGTACGTCACGCCCTAACTAAATACGATGGTAGCCTGGGGACAGATGGGTCGGTTGCGTGGCAATTTGATCGTAAAGGCCAAATCGTGATTGATGCCGGACAGTATGATGAGGAATCATTATTTGAGGTAGCTATAGAAGCCGGTGCAGAAGATGTGATTGCGGATGAGGATGAATTCATACTGACTACGGAAGCCGCTGATTTCGTATCTGTTCAGGATGGAATGAAGGAAGCAGGAATTAAGCCAACTTCGGTTGAACTCACTCGAATTGCTAAGAATGAAGTTGCTGTAACGGGGCGGGACGCGGAGAAAATGCTAAAGCTTCTCGAAATGCTAGAGGAGTTGGATGACGTTCAGAAGGTTCACTCGAATGCAGATATTGATGAGGACATCATCGCAGAGGCTATGTGACAGAGAAATCCAACGAAGTCTTGGTCTTGGGGGTTGATCCCGGGACCGCAGTTACTGGTTACGGCATAGTTTCTCGTGGGGAAGGCGGTGCGGTTGCCCTTGTGGAGTGTGGTGTTATCCGAACATCACCAGATCACCTACTCGCGAACCGGATTCGAGAGATCTATGAAGCGATTGTGGCCTTAATCGTACGTCACCAACCCTTCGTAATGTCTGTCGAGGACGTTTTCCACGGTAAGAACGCCCGGAGTGCTCTCAAGCTGGGACACGCTCGGGGGGCTATTCTCTTGGCTGCAGCACTCCACGAGATTGCGGTTGCAGAGTACGCTCCTCGGCAGATCAAGAAAGCCGTCGTCGGGAGTGGTAATGCGACCAAAGACCAAGTTGGTTTCATGGTGAAACAGAAACTCAAACTGCAAGAACCTCCGAAACCTGCAGATGCTGCGGACGGAGTCGCGACAGCTCTCTGTCATTGCATGATCGGAAGCTTTCCAGGAGAGATCTCTTTATGATCTCACGTCTTCAAGGAAAGCTCCTATCCCGGGACGCTGCGTGTGTTGAGGTCGAGACTTCAGGAGGAGTCGTCTATGAGGTGGAGGTCCCAATTACGGTTTTACAGGGGCTCCCATCTCCTGGTGGTTCAGTTGAACTGCGTACCCTACAGGTCGTGACCGAGAGTTCTATCGCTCTTTACGGGTTTTCTAGTGCTCACGAACGATTGCTTTTCCAGAGGCTCCTGACTGCTACAGGGGTGGGGGCGAAGCTCGCACTCGCGATGATGTCGACTTATTCCGTTGAACGTCTTGCGCGGGCCCTAGTTGAGAAAGACTCGACGGCGCTTCAGCAGGTGAGTGGTATAGGAAAGAAGAAGGCAGAGAAGATAGCACTCGATCTTGCGGATAAGGTTGCAGATCTTGCAATTGTGACCCCGGTAGTGGATGGCGTGACTGGTGGCGCGCAAGATGCTGTTCAGGCCTTAGTAAACCTGGGTTACTCATTTTCAGTAGCTGATACCGCAGTTCGTGCGGTATTGGAGGATGGAATTCCCGATTCAACTGAAGAGTTGGTTCGGCGAGCTCTTTCGGCCACCTGAACTTATAGCAACTTGATTGTGAACACCTTGGGTCGAATAACCTCTGATTTGTCAGGACTTTCCTATTCTGTCGTAACAGAGCAACTAGGGGATATAGGCCTTGGGTGCTCAGTGTATGTCTTGCATAAGGTGTTGGACTTCGGGGAGATTCCCGTATGACCGAACACACCCATATAACAACACCCGAGTCACTTACCGAAGACTCAGCTAGTGAGCCGACTCTGCGACCCAGGCAGCTAGAGGAGTTCATAGGCCAGAGTAAGGTCAGGGAAGCACTTTCAATCTCGATTGAAGCTGCAAAACAGAGGCGTGAGCCTCTCGACCACATTCTGTTCCATGGACCTCCGGGCCTGGGTAAGACGACTTTGGCTGCGCTGCTTGCTCGGGAGATGGGTGTCAACATAAAGACCACGTCGGGTCCTATACTCGAGAAACCGGCGGACTTAGTCGGCATTCTCACTAACCAGCGGGAAGGGGACATCCTCTTTATCGACGAGATTCACCGGCTGCGGCCGGTTATTGAGGAGTTTCTTTATCCGGCCATGGAAGATTGGCAGGTCGATATACGCTTGTCAGACGGGCCAAAAGCTCAGACGATGACGATGAAAGTGGAGCCCTTTACCCTTGTAGGAGCCACTACTCGTTTCGGGTTGTTGACAGCTCCAATGCGTGCCCGCTTTGGTATCGTGCATCGCCTGAATTTTTATCCGGCCGAAGAGCTTGTGACCATCGTTCGTCGAAGTGCTGAGATCTTGAATGTGGAGACAGATGAAGAAGGAGCTATTGAGTTGGCGAGACGGGCCCGCGGTACCCCGCGAGTAGCAAATCGACTGCTTAAAAGGGTCAGAGACTTTGCTCAAGTTCGTGCCCAGGGAAAGATAGATGGGCAAGTCGCGCAGGATGCGCTAAAGATGCTCGATGTCGATGAGTACGGCTTGGATGAAATGGATGCACGTGTGCTCAAGACGCTCATCGAAAAATTTGAGGGAGGCCCTGTAGGACTGAATTCATTAGCTGTTGCCATGGGTGAGGACTCGACCACCTTGGAAGAAGTCTATGAGCCTTTCTTGATTATGGAGGGATTCCTGATGAGGACTCCTCAGGGACGTGTTGCGACCTCCCGAGCATTCCGCCGTTTCGGTTATACAATCCCAGAAGACAACCTGAATGCTCAGGAATCGTTTTTTACAGACGGTTCGTGAGACGGGAATTAGCTAGTTCGCTTAGGTGATGGTACCGCCTGACGGTTCACAGGTGTCCGACTATCAGTACGAGCTGCCACCCGAACGTGTGGCGAAGTACCCTGTGTCGGTTCGAGATGCTAGCAAGCTGCTTGTGGTGACGCACCCAGTGGATGCCCTGTCACCGGAAGAAGACAACTTTACCGAATTCCGTCACCTACAGTGCAGAGACATGGTTGAGCTGTTCGAGCCAGGTGACCTGCTTGTCATCAATGAAAGCAGGGTGCTGCCGGCGAGGTTACTAGGAAGGAAATCAACTGGAGCCCCATCCGAGGTTCTCCTTGTGAGGCCATCAGCTGATGCGGATGACCCTTATATTTGGGAAGCTCTAGTGCGGCCGGGATCAAAGCTAAAGCCTGGCCGGACTGTGGTCATCGCTCCTGACCTGAATGTGGAAATTCTAGATTCGGCGCCAGAAAGTGGTCGGCTGGTCAAGTTGGTCTCGGACCTATCACCAGAGGAAGTGATTAATAAACACGGCCACATGCCTCTGCCTCCCTATATTGACCGGTCGGATGAGCCGATTGATCGAGAACGATATCAGACTGTCTACGCTCGTGAGTCTGGTTCGATAGCAGCACCCACGGCCGGGCTGCATTTCACAAACGACTTACTGACAAGCTTGCAGGAACACGGAGTCCATCGAGTTGCTGTCACTCTTCACGTTGGGATCGGGACTTTTCGCCCCGTAACGGCTGAAGATCCAGAAGAACACGAATTACATGAGGAGCACTATCATATATCAAATGAAGCTGCCGACGTGATCAATAAGTCCATCGTCTCAGGCAAGCGGGTTTGGGCGGTCGGCACGACTGTGGTCAGAACACTTGAGTCGGCTGTGGATGACGGAGGACTTGTTCGATCTGGGTCGGGCACCACGCAGCTTTTCATACGGCCCCCGTTCAATTTCCAGATTGTAAATTGTCTGCTGACTAATTTTCATCTCCCGCGATCTACATTACTGATGCTTGTGGCTGCGTTCGCTGGATATAACAACACTATGGCAGCCTATCAGCAGGCGGTCGCACTTGGTTACAGGTTCTATTCGTACGGGGACGCTATGGCAGTTGTGGGTCGTAAGTAACCCTGCTTCTTACACGCATCTGGTAGCCAACAATCGCATCAAATATTGCTAGTGAGATAAAGTCGGACTGCATTCGAACGAGCAGTGGTTAGGTTTTATCCACCATGTTCGACTTCAAAATCCATAGCACTGAGGGTGCTGCCCGCCGGGGAAGGTTTTCCACACCTCACGGTGAGGTGCAGACGCCAGCATTTATGCCGGTCGGAACGCTCGGTACGGTGAAAGGCCTCATTATGGACGAGGTCAGTGCACTTGGGGCAGAGATGGTGCTTGCCAATACATACCATCTCTACCTGCGCCCGGGGCATGAACTAGTTCATGATTTGGGAGGACTGCACGAGTTCATGCGATGGGATGGTCCGATTCTTACTGATTCGGGAGGCTACCAAGTATTCTCTTTAGCTAAGATTCGGGATTTATATGAGGATAGAGTAGAGTTTCAAAGTCACATTGATGGGTCCAAGCATGAATTTACTCCAGAATCCGTCGTCGATATTCAGCGTACGCTTGGAGCTGATGTGATCATGGCACTAGACGAATGTCCACCAGCTGGTGCAGATCATTCGTATGTGAGTGTATCGAACATTAGGACAATAAAATGGCTCGAACGGTGTCGTTCCCGTTTTCAGGAACTTGAAGAACGGGGAGAGTCTCCCCAGCAAACGTTATTTCCTGTGCTACAAGGCAACATCTATGATGATTTACGCCGGGAGCATGCTCGTCAGTTTATGGACATAGAAGACTGGACTGGTTACGGAATTGGTGGCTTAAGCGTTGGGGAATCCAAGGACGACATGTGGCGAGTTCTAGAACTGCTGCATGATGAATTACCGATGAATCGGCCGCGGTACCTCATGGGTGTTGGCTACCCTGATGATTTACTGGAAGCAGTGGCCCGTGGCTGTGATTTATTCGATTGCGTTGCACCAACCAGAAATGCTCGACACGGTGCTGCCTGGACGAGCCAGGAAGGCCAGGTCAATTTGAAGATGGCGCGGTTTCGTGAAGACACCCGCCCACTTGATGCCGAGTGTGACTGTTACACATGCTCATGTTACGACAGGGCTTACCTTCGCCATCTCGTTGTCGCATCAGAGTGGCTCGCGGTGCGGTTGCTCTCGATCCACAATCTTCGCTTTCTTACAGCGTTGAGTGAGGAGTCGCGACGTCGAATTGACGAAGGCACATTCCGCTCTTGGTCACAAGAGTGGCTTGAGCGATATAGAGGTTCCGGCGCACAATTAACGGATCACATTTAAACCCGTACGGAGATCTTCAGTGAATTTTGCCTTTTACACATTCATTATGGTTCCCCGGGGGCCAAATTCCGCGATCATCAACATGGGTATGATGTTCGCAATGGTTGCAATTTTCTGGTTCCTGCTGATCCGACCAAACATGAAGGAACGAGAGCGACATGAGATGATGTTGTCGTCGGTCAAGAAGGGGGACGACATTGTGACCACGGGTGGTATCATCGGGAAGGTTGTTCACGCTGAAGAGACACAGCTCACAGTAAGGACCGGAGAGAATACGAGGATCACGGTGGACCGGGCACGTATAGCAGCGGTGCTCGATCATAAAGGTGAACCACAAGAGTAGTAGGGACTCGGCTCGTGGCTTTGCATCAAGTCGTCATAATGGGTGACCCGATTCTTCGAACGGCAGCGGCTGAAGTAGATGTGTTCGATCAGGACCTAAAGATACTGGTGCGTGATATGTTCGAGACGATGTACCATGCAGAAGGTATTGGTCTCGCAGCTCCTCAAATCGGCATCTCTCAGCGGGTGATTGTAGTTGACTTAAGAAGTGAAGAGCAGCCTGAGGCCCGTTTAGCTCTGATCAACCCCGAGATCGTGTGGGCGAGCAGGGACACTGAAAAGTCTCCAGAAGGCTGTCTGAGTATCCCCGGATTAGAAGAAGTGATAAAGAGATCCTCGGCTATCAGAGTGGAGGCGGTCGGTATTGATGGTGGGCAGATGGAACTGGAAGCTGATGGGCTTTTTGCACGAGTGTTGCAGCATGAGATAGATCATATTGATGGTATACTGTTCGTTGACCGGGTTAGCGCACTCAAGCGCCGTATACTGATGAAAAAGTGGAAAAAGATTCAATCTGAAGAGGATTGAGTGAGAGCGATGAAAATTCTCTTCTGGGGGACACCTGATTTTGCGGTCCCATCTCTGAGGGCACTCGCAAATGATGGGGTAGAAATCGTAGGAGTTGTTACGCAGCCTGACCGACCTGCCGGACGTGGGAGACGCGTAAAGATGTCGCCGGTAAAGGAAGAGGCACTTGCTTTGGGCCATGAGGTGTTGGCGCCTATTCGTCCTCAGGGTCAGGAGTTTATTGAGCAAATCACGGAGTTGAGGCCTGATCTTTCGGTAGTGGTGGCTTACGGGCATATCCTGAAGCCTGAAATATTAGATCTTCCTTCACTCGGATCGGTAAACGTGCATGCCTCGCTTCTTCCTCAGCTCAGAGGTGCGGCACCTGTAAACTGGGCAATAATACGCGGGCACGAGCAGACAGGAGTTACGGTCATGCGCATGGTTGAAGCCATGGATGCAGGGCCGATAATACACCAGCTCTCTGAACCCATCTCCGATGAGGATAGTGCATCAGAACTGATGTCTAGACTTTCTGAACTCGGGTCTCTAGCACTGAGAGAAGCATTGGGATCCATCAAACGTGGGGATACCGAAGAGAGAGAGCAATCAGAGGATGCTGTGAGCTATGCACCCAAAGTAGATCGCAAATCAGCAAGAATTGACTGGACATTATCAGCCAATGAGGTAGCACTTTTTATTCGTGGTATGGATGCCACTCCGGGAGCGTGGTCGGAGTTGGCTGGTATGCCGATCAAGTTTTTTAGGCCGAGCCTCGTGCCTGAGTCGGAATTTTCTCAGCCTGGTGCTGTTGTTAGAGCTGACCCTGAACAGGGCCTGGTGATCTCAACGAGTTCAGGTGGTGTATCAGTCAGCGAAGTTCAGCCCGCAGGTCGCCAGCGGATGAGCACCTTAGACTGGATTAATGGGCGGGGAGTTAAATTAGGCCAGCATTTCGAGTGAAAAAGATCCCATGTCTTCACGTGGTGACCGACGATGGCATACTTGAGCGCCAGGGCATCCTAGGAGTCATGAAGACCGTTTACGAAACGGGTGGACCGGATGTGGCCGTGCATATTCGTGGTCCGTCTACGCACGGCCGCAAGATTCATGAATTGGTCAGAAAGATCCGACCCATAGCAGATTCAACAGATGGGCACCTCTTTTTAAATGACCGCTTAGACATCGCTTGGACTGCAGGAGCTGACGGGGTGCATTTGGGGCAGAGATCTCTTCCCATCCGTGCTGTACGTCGACTTGTTGGACACGATCTAACGATTGGGGCCTCAGTTCATAATGAGCGTGAATCTGCTACTGCAGAAAAAGAGGGCGCAGACTACGCGTTTTTGGGCACACTGTTTATGAGCCCCAGTCATCATGGGATAGAACCAGGTGGTGTATCGCTCATATCGAAAATGTGCCCGGTGATCA
Source organism: uncultured Gemmatimonadales bacterium (assembly GCA_913045345.1). GTDB lineage: Bacteria > Gemmatimonadota > Gemmatimonadetes > Longimicrobiales > Gaopeijiaceae > UBA1142. The sequence continues at coordinate 15,367 of CAJWPN010000018.1, read as the reverse complement.
GGGATATGCCGCTTGTGGGTATTGGTGGCATAACTCCCGAGCGAGTTGGCGGTGTCTTAGCTGCAGGAGCCAAAGGAGTCGCTGTGATAAGAGGGGTTTGGGATGCTGGAAATCCACGTGATGCCGTTCGTGCTTATCTTTCTGAACTCAAATTGGGCGAAGGAGAACACACTTGAGCAGCACTGAACAGATTCAAGTTCGATTAAATGGTAAGGATCGGGACATTACATTTGGTCACACAGTCCAGAGTCTGCTCGAAGCCATTGAGATCAATCCTTTGGCAGTAGTTGTAGAGGTGAACAGGGAGATTTTGAACCGTGACCAATACTCTGATGTGGGTATCCACGAAGGGGATACGATTGAGGTGGTTCATTTTGTAGGTGGGGGTTAGCGCGATGACAACAACTGACCTTGGTATGACTGCTGAAGTGACAAAAGAACTTGATAGTCCCTTAGAAATAGCAGGAGTGAAGTTTACATCGCGCCTCATTGTCGGTACTGGAAAGTATACCACTAACCAGATCATGATTGATGCCATTAGGGCGAGTGGTGCTGAAATGGTGACAGTTGCGGTGCGTCGTGTGGATCTCGATCGGACAAAAGAGGAGGCAATTCTACATCACCTAAACCCAGAAGAGTTTTTCTTATTGGCAAATACTGCTGGATGCCACACGGCAGACGATGCAATCCGGTACGCGAGGTTGGCTCGGGCTGCCGGCTTCAACGAGTTCGTGAAGTTAGAGGTTATCGGTGATGATGAGACGCTATTACCAGACGTCCAGGCTACGATTGAAGCAGCGCAGATTCTTGCCGATGAAGGGTTCAAGGTAATGGCATACACCAACGATGATCTCATTACTGCACTTCGACTCGAGGATGTTGGTTGCGTCGCAGTTATGCCGCTTGCAAGTCCGATTGGCAGTGGGCTTGGTGTTGTGAACCCTTACTTCATCAGGGAGATCAAGAGGAGGCTCGAGGTCCCAGTCATCGTAGATGCAGGGGTAGGAACCGCATCCGACGCTTGTCTAACTATGGAACAAGGAGTGGACGGCGTCCTTATGAATACCGCATTGGCAGCAGCTGAGGACCCAGTCAGGATGGCTCATGCGATGAAGACTGCTACGATTGCTGGGCGACTTGCCTTCTTGGCTGGTCGCATGAAATCTCGTGAGATCGCAGTTCCGTCGTCTCCTAAGGTGGGAATGCTGGACTGAGCCGTGACACAAGACAGGTGCAGCTTAGGCCGACGGGTCGCATTCAAGATAAGAGAACAAGTTGAGCGCGGCCGTCGGCTCGACAGAGCTCTGGAATCATGTATTCAAGGTGTAGACCCTCGAGAGCGTGCGTTTGCCCACGAACTCGCCTATGGAGTGACGAGACTACGAGGTCGACTGGATCATTTACTTTCACCTCATGTGCACAGAGGTGTGGACACACTTGATCCGGACGTACGAGAAGTTCTGAGGCTTGCTCTCTACCAGTTGCTCTATATGAATTCGGTGCCTGACTACGCAGCGGTCTCAGAGTCAGTGGCACAGGTCCGCTCGCTCGCTGGTAAAGGTGCAGCTGGACTTGCGAACGCTGTGTTGCGAAAGCTGGCTGCAGGGGGAGCTGATACGGCGGAATTCCCAGATCTTGATTCTGATCCATTAGGATTCCTTACGACCTGGGGATCTCATCCAAGGTGGCTGGTCGACCGTTGGCTCAAGAGATGGGGGGCTCAGAAGGTTTTCGACCTCATCGAAGCTAACAACATGCGTCCGTTGGCCTGCTTGACTCCGCTTTATTCAAAGGCGGAAGAGGCTCTGAAAGCCCTCAAGATGGCAGGGCTGGATGGAGATCCTGTAGGTTATGGAACTGAATCCTTGAGATTGAAACGGTCTTCAAGTCCGGCAGCTGCGCTGGCGGCATTCCCCGAAGCAGTGATTCAGGATCCGGCTTCACATCTTGTGACATGCTACGCAAATATATCGCCAGGCATGGAAGTTGCTGATTTATGTGCTGCACCTGGTGGCAAGGCTCTTACGATTGCCACAAGGGCTCAGTCTACTTTAGCTGCCGACTACTCGGAGTCACGCATGCGTATGGTTCAAGAGAATGCTGAGAGGACGGGTGTTGAGCTTCATTGTATCGTCGCTGATGCACATAACCCACCGATCAAATCTGCGGATGCAATCTTACTGGATGTGCCATGCACAGGTACCGGTACGCTAGCAAGGCATCCTGATATACGCTGGCGTATCAACCCTGATTCGGTATCCAAAATCACTGGGATCCAAGGTCGACTGTTGGATTCCGTAGCACCCCTCGTCAGTGTGGGTGGGCTGCTCATTTACTCCACCTGCACTCTTGAGCCAGAAGAAAACCATGAGTTGTTAGCAAATTTCTTTTTGAGGAACCCTGGTTTCGAGCTAGAACCGAGTGACACAGTAGATGGGGAATTTCTAGACGAGAATGGCTACCTTTGTGTGCACCCTGACAAGGATGGGCGAGATGGATCGTTCGCAGCCCGGTTGAGGAGGATGCATTGAAGTTAGGGGGTTCGCTTGCCCGGCGAAGGCGCGGTCGACGCGATAAATCGCGTGGGCCGATCGCTGAGGCTAGCAACGGGCGACGAGGACAGCGTGGTTACTCTCGACTGTGGTTTAGTGTCCTGATGTTAGCCCTAGTCGGTTGGTTCGGTGGCTATCTAATAACCACACAATTCATCTTCCCAACCCCACCTCCTCCAGGAGATCTTTTCGAAGTACCGGATATTCGTGGGGGAGGGCTTGCGACTGCTCGTGAACGCCTAATGGGCGCAGGCTTGATCTTAGGTGAAATTGACTCCCTGCTCCATCCATCGGTACCGGAGGCATTGATCATTGGCCAGTCACCACTCCCGGGACAGGTACTCAGACCAGAAAGCCAAGTGAGAGTCACGGTTAGCCTTGGTCCTCAATTAAGATCTGTTCCGGATGTGTTAGGGTTGACTGAAGACCGTGCTCAAGTGGTGCTTGCGAGCAGTGGATTCCTCGTATCTAAGGATACGGTGGAGGCTGACTTGCCTCGGGGTAACGTGCTAGAAGTCTTTCCTCCTCCAGATACTGTCATCCCACTACCGGCTGAGATCCTTATGATCGTGAGTACGGGTCCTGCTTTAGTGGCAATGCCATTGGTTCTGGGGCTGGATAGAGAAGAAGCGTTGATTTTACTTGATTCACTAGGGCTCATGGTTTCTGAAATCGAGGAAGTCTTTCGGTTCGGTAGGGACCAGGGCGTTGTGGTTGAGCAGGAGCCTGCGTCTGAAATGGAGTTGGAGAGAGGAACGGAGGTGCGCCTCAAGGTTGGTATGAGTGGAGGAGTTATGGAATATGACTTCTATTGGCCTTAGGAACCGGAGGGGTTACGTGAGCTCAGGATCATTATCTCAAAAGGGATTCGGAGGCATCGCATGAAGCGAAGATTCCTCCGATCGCCTTATCTTTGGGCGATACTTGTGACAGCGATGGTTGTTGGCTTTGCTTGGGTTACGAGGGAGAGTCTTCAGCCTGTGATCACCGGTGCGAGTGCACCGACCTTTTCCGCTGCGTCCTTAGATGGCGTAACTATGTCATTGGAAGACTTCGATGGGCGGGTCGTCCTTTTGAACATTTGGGCAACCTGGTGTGAGCCCTGCCTGGAGGAGATGCCTTCGATGCAACGCCTCTATGATGAACTCGACGACGAAGACTTTGAGATTCTTGCGGTTAGTATTGATGCGCCTCTGGGTCAGTCCGATGATTTCGGTAGAGCAGGAGGTGATCTTGATCTATTTGCTAAAGATTTGGGTCTAACCTTCCGGATTCTCCATGACCCATCTGGAGACATACAGCGGACTTACCAGACTACCGGCGTTCCCGAGACATTCTTGATTGGTAAGGATGGGCTGATCTACAAGAAGGTTGCAGGAGGCACACGTTGGGATGCTACTGTTAACCAAGATCTTGTGCGTCGCCTATTGGCAAGCGGATAACAGAATGTCTAGAAACAGAAGTGTAAGGATCCGTGATTGGAGGCTAAAGCTGGCCGCATTAGGCCTCTCCGTCTTCTTATGGGCCCTGGTCCAAACTGAGCCGCGCACTTCTTCTGAAAGTTTCCAAAGGGTGCCGGTTCGGGTTGAATTGACTGACACGTTGTGGACCCTTGCTGGACCTCCTACTCCCACAGAGGTCGAACTGCAACTTAGTGGCTCATCCCGTGATATCATCAGGTTGGATCGCGAAGGCACAGCCCTAAGTATCCCAATCACTCAGGTTGGAACACCTGATACGAGTGTATTCCTCGACCGTGATTGGGTCGAACTTGGTCAGTCGACCGGGCTGACTGTGGAATTCATTGCACCGGCAATGATAGAGATCGTGTTTGAGCCTACGATGACGCGCACCCTCCCTATAGCAACACGCGTCTATGGCGATTTACGGGACAATCTTGCTTTGGCAAGCTCTGTAGGGTTGGCTCCAGTGACTGCAAGAGTTCGCGGTTCGGAGAGTCAGATTTCTGAATTAGACTCGATCCGGTTAGAGCGTTTTGATCTCGCGACAGTCGAGAAATCTGGAGTTTTCTCTGTGGCTGTCGACACGGCCAGTTTATCAGGCGCGTACGTATTTCCTGATGTTGTTACCATGGGGCTCAATGTCGAAGACGACATTGAGCGGATTTTACAAGGATTCTCTGTACAGTTTGATGCCGAGAGAGTCGGCGCTGACGTTACGATAGAGCCGGTGGTGGTCCAGGTCCGGTTTTCTGGACCCAGGAGCCTGGTGAATACACTAGACCCGAGCTTACTAAGAGTTTGGGTATCGCCTGAAGATCTTCAGGGCATCCTGCCAGGTGAAGAGCGACGTGTTCCATTGCGACTAGAAGGGATTCCTGAGTTTGTGACCGCTGTTCCTGAGACTAGTGCGGTGACTGCTAGGAGGGCTGCCGAGGGATCGCCTGGGGCCGATCAAGCATTCCGGTGAGCAATGCCTCACGTCCGTTGATTTTAGGCCTTGAGACATCTTGCGATGAGACATCAGCTGCGGTTCTTGATGGAGAAAATACTATTCTCGGCCATGTGATCCTCTCTCAAGATGAGCATGAAGTATTCGGGGGAGTGGTACCAGAACTCGCAGCACGAGCTCATCTGCAGAAGGTTGATGTGGTGGTGGAAGAAGCACTCCGCCAGGCAGGGACCTCACTGCGTGATATTGATGTATTTGGGGTTACAGCCGGGCCTGGGCTGATTGGTGCTTTGCTAGTCGGATTGTCTTGGAGTAAGGCGGCTTCTTTCGCGTGTGATCGTCCGCTAGTTGCTGTTCATCATATGGAAGGGCACCTGTTTTCGCCTTCACTGGAAAACAGCGCAGCGCAACCGCCTTTCGTGGCTCTTCTTGTCTCAGGAGGACACACCCTCTTAGTGCATGCAGTAAAGTGGGGCGAATACCGATTATTGGGGGAAACCAGAGACGATGCAGCTGGTGAAGCTTTCGATAAGGTGGCTAAGCTTTTGGGATTAGGATATCCCGGTGGACCGCTGATTGAGCGCCTCGCTACTCAGGGTGAGGCCTCTCGTTACAAACTTCCCAGGCCAATGCTTCGTAGCAATCAAAGGCCGGAGGACACTGAATTCTATGACTTTTCATTTAGTGGCCTGAAAACAGCTGTCGCAGAATTGGTAAGAAAGCTTGAGTCGGACGGTGTACTGTCTTCAGAAATTGCTCACGTTGCGGCTGGTTTTCAGGAAGCTGCTGTAGATGTACTTGCCTCCAAGACTATGAGGGCTGTCGGCCAGACTAAGTGCGCCCGCGTCCTTGTTGGTGGGGGAGTTAGCGCTAATAGGAGGCTATGTGACGAGCTTGCGATCCGACTTGGTACTGAAGGAGAACTATTCCATGCCTCAATTCGCCTTTCTTTAGATAATGCTGCAATGATCGCTCGCGCAGCACGGTTCCGTTACGATCGAGGTGACGTAGCTCAACCCGATATTTCAGCTTCAGCGACCATGGCGCTACCCGGGCTTAAGCAGAGGATGGCATGAAGAGTAAGGCTATAGGTGGTTCCGGTGGATTCGTAGTCAAGCGAGGTTAGACTGGCATGTATCCCGTCATTTTTGAGCTTCCGAGCTGGCTTCCAGGAGTAGGTGGAATGCCGATCACCTCATTCGGGGTGTTCATGCTTTTAGCATTTCTGACTGGGGGTTGGATCATTCGGTCAGAGTTGGAACGAATGGGTGAAGATCCTGAAAGAGCTTGGGATCTGGTTTTCATGGGTGTCATGGGTGGGATTCTTGGAGCCAAGGGCTACTACGTCCTCCTCAACTATGAAAGACTGGCGAGCGATCCCGCGGGGCTCATTTTCTCTCGTGGTGGACTTGTCTGGTATGGGGGCTTCCTACTCGCTACCGCACTGGTCATATGGGAGATTCGTCGAAGAAGATTGCCTCTGCGTCGGACCGCTGATGCGATCGCTCCCGCTCTTGCATTAGGCTATGCCGTAGGCCGTATGGGCTGCTTCCTTGTGGGAGATGATTGGGGTCGTCCGACCGACTCTATTTTCGGTATAGCATTTCCAAGAGGGGCGCCTCCTACCCGAGTAGACATTATTGAGCGGGATTTCGGCATTTCAGTGGATCCCGAACTCATTGAGAAGTATGGTCAGATTGTGCCAGTCCACCCGACTCAACTCTACGAGGTGGGTATCAGCACACTGATCTTCTTATTCCTTTGGCGTGTGCGCCAAAATCAGAAAATTCCTGGTAAGCTCTTTATGCTTTGGCTGGTTATGGCAAGCGGAGAGCGCTTCCTGGTCGAATTCCTGCGCGCCAAAGATGATCGCTTCTTCGGTATCCTGACCTTGGCACAACTGGTGAGCCTTGCAATTGCAGCTGTGGGACTGATTGGGATAATACGCATGAAGAGTGCTAATCGTCCTGAGCCTGCGCACGGCTCCTGAGTAGCACTGGATCAATGCTGAGGATCCTACACGGATCAGACCTACAGATGGGGCGACCATTCCGTCCTCGTGCTGCGAAAGCGCTTCGTCAGCTTGCATTTGAATTAGACCCGAATCTGATAGTCATTTCGGGTGACCTCACCCAGCGGGCCAAGGTTCATGAGTTTCAAGCTGCTTGGAAATTGCTCGAAGAATTACCCCAGGTACCCATTGTCGTGACGCCCGGGAATCATGACGTACCACTCTACAGGTTTTGGGAGCGATTACTGGTCCCGTACCGAAGTTGGAATCTGACTATCCCTCATGAGCTTGATTCGGTAACTGTGGTTCCGGGAGCAACGGTGGTCGCGCTGAACTCTGCATCCCCGTGGAGGGCGATTGTTGGTGGGCGTCTAACCCAGGCTCAACTCAGATTTGCCCGCCAGAGCTTTGACAACGAGTCGCCCGACGGGATTCGAGTTCTTGTCACGCACCATCACTTTGTGTGTAGGAGTGCCGGAGGCGGAGGCCGGCCGATACCGGATGCCCAATTGATCCTTAAGCAGATCGAAGAGATGGAGGTGGATGTAGTGCTGAGCGGACACCTTCACCGCGCGCAAGTTGCAATGTCGAGGGATGTGGTTCCAGGAGAAAGCTCCGGAATCCCACTAATTACTGCTGGGACCGCAACATCACGAAGGGGTAGAGGAGAAGAAAGGGGCATAAACACTGTGAACGTCTTGGATGTGATGGAACATCAAATCAGGGTCACTCCGCATCTCTTAGAGAATAATGAACAAGCCTTTGAGGCTTTGGACGCCATTTCCGTGATGCGACGCCCTATGCCTAATTCGTCCCTGTCACTGCCCGGGCACATGGTGAGTGAAGAGAGGGCCTAGGATTAACCATGCGCTATATCCGGAATGCCCCTAGTCGCAGAGAGAATTCTCGGGCTGCTTTAGCATCAATAGCAGTCGCAGTAGGCGTCGGACTCACAACTTTCTACCTGACAAGAATATTCTTGGCGCGCGACCCACTTCCCAGACAGAATGAAAGGCCGTCCAGTTTGGACCAAGAGGAAGTCTCTAAGCCATGATTTGGCTCCGTTTCCTGCACTCGGTTGGATGGATTGCTCTATGGAGCTGGGCATTGATCCCATCACCGGTTTTGTCACAGGTAGGTAGGACAGAAGTAAGCGAAGTAGCATTTCAAGGAAACCAATCATTTCCAGACGACTCTTTGTCTCGCGCGATCGTAACAAGAGAAACCGAGTGTCGATCAGTGGTTTTCACACTATTCTGTTGGGCCGGAGCAGATTTTGCCGTACAGCGTTTTTACTTGCCCGAGCGAGATGTCCCTCTAGATCGCCTGAGGCTTGAGGCGTGGTACTACCAGAGAGGGTTTCGGGAAATCAGTGTCGATACTCTTACATCACTCGGAGAAGAGGGCCGGGCGACCGTCTCATTCATCATTGATGAGGGTGAGCCGGTCATAGCTACGAGAGTCGACTTTGAGGGTGGTGAAGGGATCAATGAGGATGGTCTTTTGGAAGGACTACCTCTCCAGCCTGGCGAGCGATTGAGCATACTCGCTCTGGACGCAACCAGGGACACTCTAGAACGCCGTCTTGCTAATAGAGGCTATGGTCGGGTCAATGTTCTTCGCAGGCACCTGATACCAGCGGTCGAGCCTTTTACTGCTCTGGTCACATTTGACATCGATACCGGCTCAAGAGTGCGCTACGGACCCATTATGGTATCTGGGAACTCTGAGCTAAGTGAAGCGACTGTTCTTAACACATTGCAGTTTAGTACTGGAGATCTGTACAGCCGGGATGCGGTACAGCAGGGGCAGGGCAGGCTTTTTGGATTGGATATTATCCGTAGCGCTTCGGTGACGAGTGACTTCCAGTCTGATCCTGATTCTGTGATCCCCATTACCGTTAATGTGGTCGAGGGAGATGCCTACCGCGTTCGATATGGAGGTGGCTGGACTACGGCTGAATGTTTTGGTGTCGAAGCCCAATGGGCAGCCCGGAACTTCGTAGGTGGAGGCCGGCTTCTTCAGATCCGCGGTAGAGTTGCGAATGTACTGACACCTCAGTTCCAGAATGTGCTTTGCCCTCAGGGTGGAACTGAAGAGTTTGGAGAATTGACCGGGACCCTTTCGTTAGATTTTGCTCAACCGTGGATCTTTTCTACCCGAAATTCCTTCAGCACCGCTTTGTTCATTGAACGGCAAAGCCTTCCTGATGTTTTCATTCGCGAGGCTGTTGGTGTTGAATTAGCTCTCACGCGCCTAATCGGCCCCCAGACTTCCTTTACGCTTTCATACAGGCCAGAACTATCTCGGCTCGATGCTGCGGAAGTGCTGTTCTGCACAAATCTGCTGGTATGTAGCCCAGAGGATGTCTCGATCTTGCAGGATGCCAACTGGCTTGCTCCGATCGGGTTTAGCTTCACTCGCAATCTTGCAAATAACATTCTCAACCCCAATCGCGGATACAGCGTAGTCCTAGAGGTCGAACACGCATCTCAGTGGACGGGCTCAAATTTTCGGTATGACAGGGCCATAGCTGAAGGCACCTTGTATTCCGGGCTTGGACGATCAGGAGTGTTTGCGGCTCGAATACGCGGTGGGTGGGTTGGTGCGGGTGCGTTTGAAGCGTTGTTGTTGACGCCTGGGACATTTGACCTGGTCCATCCTCAGAAACGCTTTTATGCAGGTGGCGCGAACTCGGTTCGCGGTTTTGCACAGGGCCGACTGGGCCCCAGGGTTCTCACAATTGATCCTGTAAGGCTCTTGGAGCCTGGAACAGCGGGAGCAGGGTGCAACCCTTCGCAATTAATGGATCTTTCTTGTGATCCCGCATCAATCAAGGAAGGGCGATTTGTTCCACGTCCTACCGGTGGAACTCGAGTATTAGAGGGGAATCTCGAACTCCGGTTCCCCATAGGATTGAATCTCGAAGGGGTCATGTTCACCGATGTTGGACAGGTTTGGGGAGGACGCGACGAAGTTGATCTATCGAAACTCGCGATAACGCCTGGCGTTGGCGTTCGATACCTCAGCCCGGTCGGACCAATACGTATAGACCTCGGATATCGCTTTAGAGAAGGAGAGCCGCTTGCGGTTGTTACATCACAATTGGAGGTGTTCAATCCGAATGTGCATGAGGAGAGTGAGCGTATAAGGATTGATGGTAACGTCATTCCGTATGTGCGAACGAATGAGTTAGCAGCGCTTAAGACCTCAAGGCTTTTCGGAGAGGCTTCGCCATTATCCTTACAGCGCTTCCAACTACATATCTCTATTGGTCAGGCATTCTAATGACGGAGATGCCTGGGGTTCCGACTGAGGGCTTTGATGATTCAGGTATGGATGAAGCAATACCTGAAACGCAGGACATTGAGACGCCTATTAAACCAGTGAAGAGGCTAGGTCGTCGCTTCTTGAGATGGGGCAGTGTTCTCGTAGGAGGATTTCTTGTTCTTGTAGGGTTCCTATCTGCTACCGGTCCAGGTCAGAGGGTTTTCATGGACCAATTGTTAACCAGGATTCAGGAACAGTTGGCTGGTGAACTCAGAATTCAAGACATACAAAGTGGCACGCTATTCACTGGGGCGACGTTAGCGGGGGTCGAATTAGATGCTGAAGACGGAGTGCGTGTGCTCAGGGTTGATTCTATTCGAGTACGGTACTCACCATTGGCTTGGATCACATCAGATCTGCGAGTCAGTTCGATCATCGCTTGGGGCCTTGAGTTTGAGATCTCAAGGCTGGAATCCGGACAACCCCTCAATATCCAGCAGATAGTGAGGGGTGTTGAGGAAAGTGATTCAATAGGTGCTGTGCCGGAGGCTGCTCGCGAACTGATCCATGTGGGACGGATTGCGGTGCGCGAAGGTCTCTTGAAGATCCTCACACCCTCTAGCGGCGAAAGCACGGGCAGATTGGTTCCATCGCCTGATGGTAATGGACAGTTGCTCTACCGGTCTCTGGAGGATATCGATTTGGATCTTGAAGACGTGATACTCCGGTTGGGCAACACAGACAGTCTTTTAGAAGCACAACTTGCTTCTTTATCAATGCTCAATGCGGTCACCGCTGAATCATTTCGACTTGAGGAAGCTTTCGGAGAGATCGACTTCGGGCAGAGGGGAATCCGAGTACGCGAAGGGGCGTTTCGTTTTGAGAGAACGCTCGTCAGGGGTGAGGTCAGAGTTGGTTCTTGGGGAGATACTGATGGTTGGGCATTCTTCGCATCTCTAGAAACTGACGGAGCAGGAGATTTATCTGACCTAGCCTGGATAGATGACCGTATTCCAGGTGGATTATTCCGTGGGGCTGTGACAATCGCTACTGAGAATGGAACGAATGTTGGCCTAGAGGAATTGGAAGTAGAGCTAGACGGCAGCAGCCTTCAGCTAGACGGTGATGTCTTATTCACTGATGTCATAACCCTTGATGATATGGGTGTGATCATGAATCCACTTGCCTTGGAGTGGCTTGAACCTTGGCTTGGGACGGACATACCACTTGAGGGTTGGCTCAGCGGGGACGCACGTTTCTCTGGGACTAATGAGAATCTTCAGATTGATGGCCGTACCACACTCGTCCCCACCGGTTATGGTGGGGTAGCGACAACAGCTGATTTCGGCGGCACCTTGCACTGGGGCGAAGACCCTGGGGCAACCGGTCTAGAAATACACTTAGACCCCTTCAATTACAGCCTGGTTGAGGTGATCGCACCTGGGTTGCCGTTATTAGGATCAGGGACCCTAGATTTCCAGGTGTCAGGACGAGCTCTCTCAGGACTTCGTTTCACACTAGATGCTTCAGTTGAGGAAGATGACGTGCCTCGGTCACGTGCTCTACTGCGTGGCGCTTTGCGCAGGACTGAGACGGAAGACTGGATCGTGGATGTGCAAGGTGACGTTTCACCCCTGTCTCTAGGCTTACTTGCCCGAACACGGCCCGAACTCGGCCTTGAGGGTGAATTGACAGGACCGATTCGAGGAATTGGACGGCTCCGTGATTTGCAAGTTTCAGGGGAATTCGATGCAGCGGGAGGCCAGGTAGGACTAGGAGGGGTGCTCGACCTTACTCAGCCGGGAGCGTTTTACCGTCTGGATATCGTAGGCGACAACGTACCTCTATCAAATTTCTCCACGGAGCTCCCGCAGCAGTCAGAATGGACTGGAGCTCTATCGATAGAAGGTCGGGGGTTGCAAGTAGATTCGATGGATGCTGCCGCGACACTGGCGTGGTCTCGCTCACGTGTCGGTGGGCTCCACGTGGATACGGTGATGGCACATCTGACTGCGTCTGCGGGCATCCTTACGGTGGACAGCCTCGAGGCCAGCCTTGGCGGTGTGGCTGTATCGGGTGATGGCCGACTGGGAATGGCGGCTCCTTTGGATGGGGAAGCTCGGTTGACCTTCTCTGCCGAATCCTTAGAGGGCCTTCGGCCACTTCTACTCGGCGACACTGTGATCGCAAAAGACACGCTCTCACTCCTCGAAATGGAGTTGCTGCGCTTCGAAGGAGTGGACGTTGATGCTCTGCCTGACACCGCCGATGTGCGAATGCATGGTGTGATCAGTGGTAGTGCCCGTCTGGTTGGTTCAGTAGATGCTCTCAACGTAGATCTGGAAATGGATGTATCCGGTGCCGTATACGGGCGTAATCGTGTCGACAGTGCTCATGTCGTATTTAATGCGGACTCTCTTCCTTCAATCTCTGGTGATTGGGATGTATTGACCGAGGCGTTTGGAGTCGAGTGGCAGGGCAGATCACTAGAGCGGGCACAGGTAGATGCCGACATGTCTGATCGCAGAGGTGAGGCATCCTTGAGTATCATCCGCCGAACAGGCGAGGAACTTGAGGCGAAAGGACAGTTTGAATTTGATTCAGTGGGTGGCCACCTCGATCTAGAAGAAGCTACTGCGACACTTGATCAACTAGTCTATGCCTTAGCCGATCCGACTCGAATCACTTGGGATGACACATCTATTTCCTTTGACTCGACTCAGATTAGCCGGGCTGGCGAAGATCCGATGCGTATGGTTGCATCCGGTATATTGGCACGAGAAGGGCAATCTGATTTTCGGCTTGATTTACAAGGGTTACACCTAGATCGGGTGATCGAGGTTCTGGAAATCGATGCTCTGGTCGAGGGCCATGCTGACCTTCTTCTAACGGTTCAAGGGTTGTCCGATGATCCCGTTATTGCTGCTGATTTAGAGATTATCGAGCCTAGATACGCGGGTATCGAATTCTCAACGGTTAAGGGCTTCTTGGATTACAGTGGATTGGAAGCAAACATTGATATCGAAGGCTTCGAGGGTGCGAACTCTGTTCTTCGTGTAGCCGGATCAATTCCGATGGACCTGTCTCTTCAAGAGCGTGATTCGAGGTCAGTTAGACGACCGATGAACCTTTTGATCCAGGCTGATTCTTTAGATGCTGCTGATGCGTTGGATTACTTCGGTACTCTTGAGGATGTGAATGGCTCAGTTTCGGGTGTTGTCCAAATTCAGGGCACTACCCAGGATCCGGAACCTGACGGTGTGATTGATGTGGAAGCTGCATCGTGGTCTCTGGGAGCTCTAGGTGTCCGACACAGTGATGTGAATGGATCATTGACTTTTAATCCGGATAGGCGTGTAGCGGTCCATCTTGTAACGGATGTAACGGGCCGCTCTGAAATTGACGGAACGATTACGCTCGATTCAGTCCGTGATCCCGCTCTAGATCTGGTAATGGAATTCGAGCGTTTCCAGGCAGTGGAGCGACTCGACGTCGAGAGCTTGATAAGTGGAATCCTCACGCTGGAGGGGCGATATGGGCGTCCCGAGATACACGGAAGTGTGAGCGTGGATGAGGCGATCTTATACGTAGATGAGTTCGCTCGTAACGTAGCTGTAGTTGATTTTATGGACCTAGGAACGGACACAACTGAGTTCTTCAGGCAATCTCTGATTCGGGATATCCGAAATCCATTCTTGGAAAATCTCCGCGTCGAGGTTGATCTCTCGGTACCTAGAAACACATGGCTTCGCTCGAATGAGATGAATGTGGAGATGGGCGGTGAGCAGTTAATCGTCACCTATGATCGCAGGGAATCTGATCTCGTTCTGATTGGTGATTTACAGGCCCTGCGGGGCTCTTATTCCGTGCTTGGCAGGAGCTTTGAAGTGAACGGGGGCACCGTCAGCTTCCTCGGTACTCCTGGTATTAATCCAGTACTAAATATCCAAGCACTGAGCCGAATCCGGCGGATCGAGGATGAGCCACTAGAAGTTACTGCCAATGTTGAAGGAACGCTGACGCTACCGCGTGTTGCATTGAGTACGGACGAAGCTGGTCTCGTTCAATCAGACTTGGTTAGTTACCTGATCTTTGGGCGTGCGAGTTCTGAGCTTGCGACGGGACAAACGGCTTTCTTGCAGGGAGCGGTGGGATCATTCGCCACAACTCTTGTATCAGGAGCAGTAGCAACACAACTCGGGGCAGCACTCGCTCAGGGCATAGGTCTCGACTACCTCTCGATTACGCAGGCTGGTGATTTTATGCTGGCCGGTGGTATTACAAACTCTCTTGCCGACACACAGATCGAGATCGGGCAATATGTTGGTCCGGACGCCTTCATCGTGCTCGTCTTTCGGCCTCTGTCAGGTCAGGACGCTGGAGCCAGCGTTTTCGGTGGAGCAAGGCTTGAGTACGCCTTCTCTGAAGACTATGTCGTTCAGGGCTTCTTTGAGGACCGGTTCCTTAGAAGTGGGGGTGCAGGATTCAGCTCATTGGGAATCCCACAGGCTCAGGTCGTGGGGGTCTTTATTTTCCGGGAGTGGGGGTACTAAGAACTCCGGATAATTGAGTGATCACTGGTAAGGTGGACTGCCGCGCTTTGCTTGCGGTTGCTGTCCTTAAAACACAAAATGGTGACCTATGGCAAATTCACAGGGTAGCCCATTAAAGAGCTTTATTCGTGACCTTAGACATAAGTCTATTTGGCAGGTCTTAGGTACGTACCTCCTTGCATCATGGGGCGTGCTTGCCGTTGTAGATACCATGGCAGGTGCCCTCAACCTACCAGACTGGTTTCCAACTGTAGCTCTGGGTTTTCTTGTTCTCGGCTTCCCATTTGTACTCGCGACGGCCTTTTTCCAAGTACGGGACTCAAATCAGCAAAGCCAGGCTCTAGAAACGTCACCTGCGGTGGGTACCGAGGATTCGCCACATGATCTGCCAGCGTCCTCAACCTCCTTTACGTGGAAGAAAGCAATGCTCGGGGCGGTGGGGGCCTTCGCACTCTGGGGATTACTTGCAGCAGGCTGGCTTCTGTTTGGTGGGGGTGGATCATTCGGCGGTTCCGGATCCGCATCGATAGCACTTTCGGCGGTATCCGATGTTGAGGAAGCAATTGATG
>CAJWPN010000017.1:0-35776 GCA_913045345.1 uncultured Gemmatimonadales bacterium | reverse complement strand
TCCCTTCCGAACAGTTCACGGTCGGACGCATCAAGAGGCAGATCTTCGAACAATCGACGATCGGAGCCGTCTATACTCGGCGTGCTCAATCACCCGATGCTCTCGGGGAATCCCCTCTCAATGCGTACACTGCGGGCGCCGACTTGCTCTTCAGGACACGCAACTTCGCTGGCCGTTACAACATGGACGTAGAGGCGACCGTTGTCTGGAACTCGAATCCCGATCCGGCAAAGGATCTGGAGTTTAAGGATCTCGCTGGCCACGGTCTTAAATTCACATTTCCGAACGATACCTGGTCCGGGTCTGTTGGTTACCGGGAGCTCGGCATCGGTTACCAGCCTGCTCTAGGCTTCATCCCTCGTAATGACTTCCGGGCGTTCAACCAGCAGATTGGCTGGTCACCAAGACCGAACATCGACTGGATACGCAGACTTCGGTTTTCTGCGCAATTCAGGCACCAAAAAGGGGTCAGTACGGGCATCACTGACGAGGGCAGATGGGAGTTCGGCCTACTAGGGTTGGACTTGGAGAGTGGCGACGGGTTCGACATCAACGCCACGCGGAAGTTCGAATACCTTGACCGCGCTTTCTTTGTGAGCGAAGGGGTTAAGGTCATGCCCGGGGAATACACCACACTCGGATACCGCCTCAGTGTTCGGACGACAGGCCGCAGGCCTGTTTCCGTCTACGGTAACGCCTCATTGGGTGACTTTTGGAATGGCGAACGGCTCAATTTCGGAGGACGTGTCACGTTCCGGCCCAACCCAGGTGTCAGCATCTCGACGAACATCCAGCACAATCGGGTGACTCTACCGCAGGGTGACTTCGTTGCGGACGTCTACGAGGTCGAAGGCCAGTGGAACCCGACCCCGTGGGTTAGTGCGATGAGTCAGGTCCAGTTTGATGACGTGAGTGAACTTGTTGGACTTTTTGCGAGGCTGCGCTGGATCGTGAAACCAGGGAATGACATCTACTTCGTGTACACGCATAACTGGCAGAACCTGGGTGTTGGTATCCTGGATAACCCAGATCTGATCACGCTGTCACGGGGTGGGTCAATCAAGGCCAACTACACGTACCGGTTCTAGCGGCCCACCAGGCTGAGGGGGACTCTGGTGGATGGGTGTGCACATGCGTATTACTGAGAAACACATCCCCTTGGTTGGAGGGTCTTCTCATGTGCCGCATCTTCGTCTTTGGTCTCGCTGCCACGGTCTTCCTGTCACCTGTGGTCAGCGCCCAAAGTCGCTCACCTGTCGGGCCTGATACGCGCTGGACTTTATCCGCTGTCGGGGACGTGATCATGAATCGTCGGCTCGAGCAATTCGACCACCCGGGGGACCCGGCTTTCCATGAGATGGCGAACATTATTCGGGCAACCGACGCAGCATTCATGAATCTTGAGCAGTCGGTGTTCAGGCTAGCAGAATTCGATGGCTGGCCCGCTGCAGAGAATGGCGGCAACTATGAGGTGGGCTCACCCGAGACATTAAAGGATCTCGTGAGTATGGGCTTTAACCTATTTAACCGAGCCAACAACCATACGACCGACTACGGCGTAGAGGGGATGCAGCTCACGAATCGACTGATGGATGAGTGGGGCCTAATCCATTCCGGGTCCGGTGATAATCTGGGATGGGCCAGTCGGCCGGGATATCTGGAGACCCCAAAGGGTCGGGTCGCGCTTATCGGGATGGCGTCCACGCATACCCCAATGTCGCGAGCGGGAGCTGTGGGTCCGACGGTGCAAGGCCGCCCGGGGCTGAATGCACTGCGTCTTAGCACCCGCAACGAAGGCTCCCCGGCGACCATGAATGCCTTACGGACATTGGCCCGGGCTCAGGGATTGAACGTTTCGGATGATCCTGATGCTTCGGTGCGAATATTCGGCACAACCGTTTCGCCTGGTGATCAAGATCGATCAGTGGTAAGTCTGAATGACGTCGACCGGGAGCGAATCCTGCACGAGGTTCGTAATGCCACAGATCAGGGTGACTACGTGGTCGTCAACAGCCACTCACACGAGCCCGGCAATGGCTCAGTGCTCCCTCCTGACTGGATGGTCGAGTTCTCACATCAGATCATTGACGCGGGCGCGAACACGATGGTCATCCATGGGCCTCACCAACTCCGGGGTATCGAGATCTATCAAGGTCGGCCGATTTTCTACTCACTGGCGAACTTCATCTTCCAGAATGAAACGATCGATCCGATGCCCGCCGATCAGCGAACTCGCTACGGGCTGCCATTGAACAACCTCGCATCCGAGATCTATGACCGGCGTTTTCGGGTGGATGAGGATGGAAATCCGACCACCGGCTTCCCAACTGGATCGGAGTGGTACGAAAGTGTGGTTGCTGTAGCGGAGTTTGAAGGCGATGAAGTCATCGAGATCCGCCTCTATCCGATTGAACTGGGCTGGAAGGCACCACGCTCGCAGCGTGGGACCCCGCGGATCGCCCCTGAAGCTCTGGGTCGAAAAATCATTGAGCATCTCGCTGAGCTTTCGGCTCCGTTTGGCACCCAGATCGACTATGAGGACGGGATTGGGGTTTGGAGGCGCTAGATGTTCCCATTCCGTACGGAGAATTCATTTGTCTTTGAGTGGTTTTTTGGACCTAGATCTCCTGTCTGGTGCAGGGTAGCGGGTGATGATAGGATGCGGTCACTATGAGCCAACAAGGTAAACGAGCCACCCTGGGAATCGCGTTAGCGGTCATATTGTTTGGTGCTGGATCGTTCTTGCTACAGTCTCGAGCCCCGATCGATATGCAGTCTAGAACCCCGATTGACGTTGCGTCCCTAGGTCCACAGGTGGGTGAACAGGTGCCCGAGTTCAGTTTGCCTGACCAAAACGGGGAAATGCGCAGCCTTGAATCTATTTCGG
Organism: uncultured Gemmatimonadales bacterium; assembly: GCA_913045345.1. Lineage (GTDB taxonomy): Bacteria > Gemmatimonadota > Gemmatimonadetes > Longimicrobiales > Gaopeijiaceae > UBA1142. The sequence goes on along the minus strand of CAJWPN010000017.1, from coordinate 32,889 downwards.
GGCCAAAGGGGGCGATGCTGCTTTTTCACCGATCGGCTGATTGGTGACCTTACTGCAAAGCGCAACTCGTGGAGTTGCAAGACCGACTGGAAGAGCTGGAAGCCCAAGGCCTCGGTGTGGCGGCGATCAGCTACGACTCCGAGGAAGTACTCGCTGACTTCAGCCAACGTCGTGGTATCACGTTCCCATTACTATCTGATGACAATTCAGAGGCCATCACCGACTTCGGTATCCTGAATACCGTAGCGGCCGAAGGACTGGGCCCGAACGGGGATGATCCGGAAGTTGTGGCTGACGTCGCAAAGTACGTTTCTGTGTTCGGAGCCAGTGAGATGACGGTCGGTACACCGTACCCGGGCACGTTCATGGTAGATAGCAGAGGGCGTGTGACCTCTCGTTTCTTCGAAGAGTTTTACAGGGAACGCAACACCACAGCCAACGTCATGCTGAAGCTTGGCACTGGGCTGTCACCGATCGCAGCTATCGAGGGAGAGACTGAGCATCTAAAATTCACAGCCTACCCGAGTAACTCTAGCGTCACAGTAGGCACCCGATTCTCGATCGCTGTTCAGCTCGACCCCAACCCTAAAATCCATGTCTATGCGCCGGGCGCAGAGGATTTGGGGTATAAAGTGATTGCTCTCAACCTGAATCCCGTGCCCCATGTCAGGTTCGAGCCCATGGAGTTCCCTGAATCAGAGATCTACCACTTCGAGCCGCTCGACGAACGGGTGCCCGTATATCAGAGGCCCTTCATCCTGCTACAGGAGGCGGTCGTGGCGGGCACTCCAGAAACTGAAGAGGCGTTGGCCCAGTTGGATGCGCTTACCGTGAGTGGTACGCTCGACTACCAAGCTTGCGACGATCGGCTCTGCTTCACGCCGGTCTCGGTACCTCTGTCGTTCACGCTAGACCTTGATCTACTCGATCGACAGCGAGTTTCCCGCTAGTAGGAGAAGTCGGCTCTAGGCTGCTCGGGATACTCTCAATGAGTGTCAGGGGCTAGTTCTAAGAAGAGCAACAGAACGGCTCTGAAGCGATAAACTGTCATACTCTGATTATGCTTTGACACAACGCAGGATCGCAACTGATCTGGTGTATACCTCAGGGTCCAGCAAGGAACTTCAGACCACTAACAATTCGAGAATAAGGGTCACCTAAATAAGGATTCCCATCTCAGTTTTCTCCTACTAAACAGATAGGATGGGAGTAACACTCAGGTATGGTCTGTTGAACAAACGGGACTTATTGGGTAAAAAAACGAATCCTGCTTAAGTGTTTATTGATGGAGAGAAAATGACCAATCGCTCATTGGGTGGTACCACGGTCGCAATCGTGCTTTTGGCGTCTTGGGCAGCCCCGATGGATGCTCAAGTCGTAACGGGGGTGGCACCAGCCTCTTCTGCAGATACTGCGAAGGCTTTGTCCGCACGTGTGGAGGTGGTCCGAACCGAGTACGGAATTCCCCACATATACGCCGAGGACTGGAAAGCCTTCGGGTTTGCGATGGGATGGGTTCAGTCGGAGGACTACGGAGACCAGGTTGCTATCGGCATCGTACGTCGTCGAGGCGAGTACGGACGCTACACAGGTCGAGACTCGATTCGGGGGGATTTCGCAGGCCGGGAAGCGCATACGGTTGCGGTGGCCAGATACTCGTCACTCGAGCCGCGTGTTCGGGCGGTGTATGAGGGGTTCGCTGAAGGCGTGAATGAATACGCTCGTCAGAACTCCGACGTCTTCCCCGAATGGTTGGTTCCCAACTTCACCGGAGTGGATGCGTTGACCAACGACGTGTACACGTGGAGCCGGGGTGACGCTGCTGCGTTTGTACGGGCCCAAACTCGGCGGGAGAGTGAGCAGATGGGGCAAGGAAACACTCCTGCGCCGGCGTACCCGGACTCGTGGGGTCACGCAGAGGAGCTAGCCTCCACTTTCGATCCCGCTGCGGATGGGTCGAACGCGTGGGCGCTTGACGGAACACGTACGGCATCGGGTGATGCGATTCTGCTGCGCAATCCTCACCTCTCCTGGGAGGCGGGATATTATGAAGCACACGTTCAGATCAGAGGCGGTATGGAGTTCTACGGTGATTTCCGCATAGGCGGAGCCTTTGGGATCATCGGTGGCTTCAATCGGCATCTCGGGTGGGCAACCACCAATAATTCACCAAGCTACTCTCAGGTCTACGCTGTACAGCTACATCCATCGAGGGACGGACATCTTCTGCTGGATGGTAACGCTGTCGCGCTCCAGGACTCGACGATTACCGTCGACTGGATAGAGCCGGACGGAAGCACGGGTCAAACGTCCGAGACCGTGCGGTGGAGCCCCTGGGGTCCGGTTGTTCACGAGAACGACGAGTACGCCTTCGTGTTGACCGATCCTCGGGACGGGCAATACCGCAGAGGAGAGCAGCTGGTAAAGATGATGACGGCGGAGTCCCTCGAGGAGTGGCTTGATGTGATGCGTATGCGAGCTCATGCGAGCTCGAACTTCACGTATGCCGATGCCCATGGAAATATTGCGCTCTATTACAATGCCCGCATTCCAAGTCTGCCCCACGAACCTACCGGCGACTCTGCCGCGATCGCTCACTCCCGTTCTGACATGTGGACCGAGGTAGCCGCATGGGAGAGCCTGCCGCTCTATGTGAACCCTCCGGGTGGCTATGTGCAGCAAGCCAATGACACACCCGACTTTATCAATCTGAATGTGTCCATGGATCGCGACACGGTCGCACAGAACCTGCCGGAAGCCAGGCTCCGCCTTCGCAGCCAACTTTCATTTGCTCTGATTCATGGCGATTCTCAACTGAGCCTAGAAGATGTTGTTGAACTGAAGCACTCGCCGCGCATGCTCGCTGCTGAGCGCATGCTCGACGATCTGTTGGCGGTGATCGACGCGTCGGAGCCGACGCCCGACCTGCAGCGGGCCCGGAGCATACTTGGCGGCTGGGATCGGACTGCCGCCGCAACGAGTCGTGGTGGCGTTCTTTTCAAGGCGTGGTTCAACACCTACATGCAAATGACCGATACAATGGAATATCGGGTTGAGTGGGACCGTGCCTCTCCTACTCAGACGCCTTTTGGTGTGGGTAGGCCCGGGCGGGCGCTGGCCGCTTTGCGGGTAGCTCTGGAGGACCTCGCCGATGAAGGGGTCGCACCAGACGCCAGGTGGGGTGATGTGCACCGGGTCGTGCGCGGCGATGTCGATGCGCCGGTATCGGGATGTGAGGGAGCGCTAGGTTGTTTTCGCACCCTGTCGTTCGCTTCCCGGGACGATGGGCGCCGCGTCGTGAACAGGGGAGACGGATGGGTTTTCGCGGTCGAGTTCGGGGAGCAACCCCGGGGTTACTCGATTCTTGCCTATGGTCAGAGTCGTCTGGAGGATTCACCCCATCACGATGATCAGGCCGCCATGTTTGCTAGAGACGAGATGAAGCCAATGCTGTGGAGGGAAGAGCAGATAGCCGCTGCTGCAATTCGACGATATCGACCTGGGGCTCGATGAAGGGAATAAACATGTCTCATTCTTTTGTCGTTCACACTTGATGGGCTGGTCGCTCGGTTGGGTCTATGTGTGGCTCTACGTTGCAGCAGTGATAATCAACCTGTTTTGCTTGTTACGTTGGAATCCTGTGCTGATTAGACGACGTATGGGTTTCGCTAAGGGGACGAAATCGTGGGATCTAGTATGGTTTGTACTGTGGACGCCCTTGGTGATTACACTCTATGCCTTAGCGATAATGGAATCGGGTTGGGTATCGATGACACCGGATGGGGCTTGGCTGCTAGGTCTGATGATGTTTATCACAGGAGGGGTGTTATTCATCTGGTGCCACATCGTGAATCCGTTCTTGGAGAAGACGGTGCGTATCCAGACCGATCACGGACATCACGTGATTGAGACAGGTCCCTACGCCTATGTGCGCCACCCTTTTTACGTTGGCATCATACTGTGGTTGTTTTCGGCACCATTAATGCTGATGTCAAATTGGGCGTTCATCCCAGCCATACTCGCCTCGTTCGGCCTGGTAATTCGCACCATACTGGAGGATCGTACGCTCTATCGGGAACTCCCTGGTTACGCCGACTACAGCACCCGAGTTCGAGCCCGCCTAATCCCGGGTATCTGGTAGGTCAGATTTAGATTCGGATCGCTACTTCGTCTCGCCTCTAGCGTCTTTCCTGCCAAGCAGTGGTTTGCTCTCGCACGATACGAACGAGATCTCCCATCGCGACATTGACGTCAACCAGATGGAGTCCCCACTGAGGAGTGATGTCACCGACGATGTCATCCACGCGATCGTCAGACGGATCGCCATGAACGGTTATCTCGAGGTATGTCGCGTGTTCGTTTGAGGTGCATTCAGCACTCAAGAGTCCGGGAACGGAAACGAATGGCGTTTCAATAGTTGCTCCCGAAGAGACCCAAGGACTGGTGCGTCTTTGTCCCGCGATTGTCGCCCCACCCGACGATAGGTAGGCATGGGTTTCACTGTTTCCACCTCCGAGTGCTGCTGGATTCGTGCATGCTGCGCTCAGTGCTGGATCCAGTGTCTGCCCGAACAACGTGTTCTGGGGTGGCGGTGCGGTGGATCGAAATGATACGTATGTGATTACGCAGCCCGTTTGGCTTGCAGAACGGCAGAGGGGGATATCCTCAAACGATCCACCTGTATCTTGCCCTGCTGCGACAGTCACAGTAGAGCCCAGGAGAAATGCTGAAATCATCTTGTCCTGGACCAGATGTCCTTCGATCTCATCATGGATCAACCGTGTAAGGATGTAAGAGCCCTGAGAGTGGCCGATAAGCACAAAGCCTCGCCCGTCGTTGTCGTATTCTAGGTAGTGCTCAAAGGCGTCTTTCACGTCGTTGTAGGCCAAGCCTTGCGCAAGATCTCTCGCATCCCCTCCGGAGAACCTTGCCATCAAGCCGGCTAGGGTGATCTGCCGGTAGCTGGGTGCGTAGGGTCGACATACCGACGAAAAGCGCGCGAATTGCTGCTCTATGACGCGGAGCTCAGCCGCATCAGGTGTCATGTCACTGTTTGTGTTCTGATCAGTGGAGACGGTCGGGTATACATAGAAGCAATCGATCGGTGCAGAGGGATCACTACTCCAGCCCTCGACAGACAGAGGGCCGTCAGCACCGACGACCGTGGTACTGAGATCCACCGCGCAGGCATCCCGTTGCCCTGGACGACACAGCCATGTCGAGGCGTCCGCATAGTCGTTGGGTCCCGCCTCCTGGCCATTCACGCTGCTGGCTATGAATAGGGATGCAGAGGCTATCAAAAGGGTGCTGAGAGACTTTCTGGTTTTCATTATCGGTCCACGATGGAGGGACGTGCATCCACAGTACCAGATGTGGGCTCACAGACATGGTTGGTCAAGCGCCATGACTGGATGTGTTGCTTCTTAAGTTGCGGTCCACGGCAGGGCAGGGGCAGAATGATGGTCTCAGCCTTCACACCGGAAAGGAGGACACCATGAAGGGCGCAGCTGCCACCGTTCTCATCGCGCTCGTTGCGTTGTCGAGCATCGGCCCAGAGTTGGCCGTCGCTCAATCATCCTCGCCGGCGGTCGCACGCCTCTCTCTCGCTGGGCCAGCCAAGCGGTACTGCTCCGGAATCTGGGTTTCTGAACGCGACCGGCAGGAAGCGCTCTATAACAGTGTCCTTTTGGGAGACGCATTAGTGGAGGATTATGAGGACGGCGACCTGGCTTTCTATATAGATGATCGCAGGCGGATTGTCACCGCAACTCGCGATGGCGTCTCCGCGAGCGCACGCCACTTCGGTGACCAGGGTTGTGTGATTCTACGCCCAGAGACAGACAAGCCGATCTTCACACCCAGAGAGGTCGTGAGCGGTCTACCTAGCGCGGAATCGATGCCGTGGCCGATGGGGGACCAACTGCCCGACAGCCCGCTGCCTGCCGACGTCAATGAGGCGCTCCTAGACCAGGCCGCGAATACATTCTTCTCGAACGATTTGGACCGGAGGGCTGCGTTCATTGTTGTGCATCGTGGCCGAATCATTAAAGAGGCTTACGGGTCAGGGGCGCACGCTGATATGCAGCTTGAGAGCTGGTCGATGGGAAAGAGCATGACGGCCACGTTCATCGGAAGATTGATCCAAATGGATCACCTAGAACTGTGGCAGCCAGCTCCTTTACCGGAATGGCAGTATGTACCGGATGATCCAAGAGCGGAGATTCGGATCGCCGACCTCCTCCGTATGTCTAGTGGTTTACGGTTCAGCGGTGGGGGATCGACGCCAGAGCAGATGGCTGCCTCGTACATACCGGGAGAGCCAGACCACGGTCTTGGTTATTCTGCGCCGATCGACGTGTTTCAATTCTCGGTCAGCAGAGATGCCGAGCATCCCCCCAATACTGTGGGTCGATACAGGAACTCCGACCCTTGGACATTGGGGTACATCGTACGTCGCACCGTAGAGAACGAACTCGGCGAAGAGTACCTCACGTGGCCACAGCGAGAGGTCTTCGACAAGATCGGTATCCGCCGTTTTGTGGCAGAAACCGACATATACGGCAACTTCATTCTCACTGGTTATAACTACGGCACGGCGCGCCATTGGGCGCGACTCGGCCAACTGTATCTCCAGAGGGGCATGTGGGATGGAGAGCGCTTGTTACCCGAGGAATTTGTGGACTTCGTTCAGACTCCCGCACCGGGATGGGATGAGCCCATCTACGGTGGCCAGTTTTGGCTGAATACAGCTGACGAGTCGGGCCGAGGCAGGCGCGTTCCTTCGCTACCCACCGACGCCTATAACGCAGCTGGTGCGGGTGATCAGTACACATATGTCATACCGTCACGTGATCTTGTCATTATCGTGATGAGCCATCGTGGTGGCGGGAATATGGCCCCCGATCGAAGGACCCGAGAACACGAGGCTCTAGGCTTGGCCGTGAAAGCTGTCGATCCAGGCTGGAATTGGCGTTAGCTTGGAAACCCTTGCTACGACAACCGTTGCAGGTACCTACCGGAAAAGTTGCAGTCCTGCGATTACAGCGAGTAGGATTGCACCGGCCGCTTTACTCTTTTGAGTAAGATTAACATGACACGCTACCGCCTCCGTGCCGTTCTACTGCTCTTCCTGGTGCTAAACGTGACTGCTTGTTATACGTGGCAAGGCGTGGCCACTGCAAGGCCGATTGAGTTGATTGAAGCTACGCAACCCGACTATATCCGCGTGCTCAAACCAGACGGAACACAGGTGGAACTAGAGAATCCATCGGTCGAAGGCGATCAGCTTGTAGGTACCACCACAACTAGAAGCGGTGGCAGTTTTGAACCGAGTGACGCTTCGGTGACCTTGGAAGACGTTCTCCAGATAGAGATTCGGAACTTCAGCTTGGGACGCTCTATATTGGCGGGTTTCGGTGCGTTTTGGGGGGCGATGATAGTGTATGTTGTTGCTACGGGTGGAATTGATGGTTGAGTGTAGCCAACAGTATAGGTGCATGACACGCTACCGCCTCCGTGCCGTTCTGATGCTGTTCTTAGTGCTGAACGTGACTGCTTGTCAGGCCTGGCAATCTGTCTCGTTGGATGCCATAAGCCCGGCTCGGTTGATCGAAGAAGATCGACCTAACCGTGTCCGTGTGACCGGTGGGGAAGTGCTTGAACGGGAAGTAGTGGCGCCATCGGTTGAAGGCGATCAACTCATGGGTGCAGGTGGTTTCTCAATGCCCTTGTCCGACATTCTCGGCTTAGAGGTGCGAGGGATTAGCGTGGGGCGCACCGTGCTACTTGGGGTCGGTGGGGTGGTTGCGCTGCCCGTACTTCTTGTGGCAGCGATACTTGTTGACTGCGTTGGCGGATGCAGCCACTAGTAAAAACCCCAGTGGAGCAGTCTCCCTAGTCGTGTACGGTCGGATCCTTCAACGAACTCCTAGATCCTAGATCCGGAGATGGAGTAGGGTTTTTAGCTGCTGTTCCAGGTGAAGCGTCCAGAGTTCTCGCCACCTCGGCTGTTTGTGCCCCATCATGGGCAACTGAGCCCGGATCAGTGCGCCCGGCGATCATGTTCACCACCTCGTCTGAAACTTCACCACTTAGGATCTTGCTTGCAGCTTCAATCTGTGCTTCCTCATTTCCTGAAGCGATTGCCATCGGCCCGACACCGGTTAAGAGCCAGTGACCATTTACGCCAAGTACGCGCGGTAATTGCACCAGCGTTGATGCCGTGGGTGCCGTACGTCCAGATTCCCAGTCGCTAATCCTCGATCCGGCTCCCAAACCTAGCAGCTTAGCGAGCATCACCTGTGTCATGCCGGCTCGCTGCCTTGCCACACCGAGACGTGTTGCGAGTGTCGACTCAATCATCACCAAAATCCTTGGGCAAAGCTTATTGGAGCACAGTATATCTGCTGCGGGTAAGCCTGCATACGCTAGATAGAACAAGAAGTAAGCACCTGTAATCTTGAAAGGTGCCGCACTCTGTTTTCCCATCTGGTGGTTCTCCTGGGTGAGTTGCGGCCCGGATCTTCATAGATTCTGCGGCCATGATATCCATTTCTAATCTCGCCAAAGATTTTGGTGATCGAACACTTTTTGCGAATGCCTCATTCCAGCTCAATCCTGGTGAACGCTACGGCCTGGTTGGGGCGAACGGATCCGGTAAGACGACACTACTCAATATCTTAGCCGGGAGTATGGATCCGACTGCCGGCCAGGTATCGATTCCTAAGTCTCTCCGGTTAGGTGTCCTCAAACAGGATCATTTCCTTTATGAGCGTGAGGAAATCTTGGCCGTGGCGATCATGGGCAACCCCGAGCTTTGGGACGCCATGATGGAAAAGGAGCGTATCCTGGCTCAACCTGAAACGGAATTTGATGCTGAGCGGTTCTCGATTGTTGAGGAGACCGTGCAGCGACTGGATGGCTATACGGCAGAAGCGAGAGCCGCCTCTGTCTTGGAGGGACTTGGGTTACCGGCAGAGACCCATCGGCAGCCCCTCTCAACTCTATCTGGTGGGTTCAAGCTACGCGTGCTGCTTGCTCAGGTTCTTGCATCCGCACCCGATGTATTGCTGTTAGATGAACCTACCAACCACCTCGATATCCTCTCGATTCGCTGGCTCGAAAAATTCCTGCAGGCCTTCAAGGGACCGGTCGTAGTGATCTCACATGACCATCGCTTTCTGGACAACGTCTCGACTCAGATCCTCGACGTCGATTACGACACCGTCCAATTGTACAACGGCGACTATACGCATTTTGTGTCCGCTAAGGTCGCCGAACGAAAACGGAGGGAGAAGGAGATCGATAACCGTGCCCGGGAAATCGCACACCATCAAGATTTTATAGATCGCTTTAGAGCCAAGGCCTCGAAAGCACGACAAGCACAGAGCAAGCTTCGTCTAATCCAGAAGAAAGCGGGTGAACTTCAGGAACTACCCGGTAGTTCGCGCCGTTATCCGACATTTAGGTTCACGCCTAGTCGGCCGAGTGGACGCGATGTCCTCAAGGTGTCGGGTATCCAAAAGGCGTTCGGTGACAATGAGGTTCTTCACGGTGTCGAATTACTTGTTCACCGGGGAGATCGCGTGGCGATCATGGGCCCCAACGGGATTGGAAAGTCGACCCTGCTGAAGATTGTGATGGGTGAGCTCGAAGCCGATCACGGCAAAGTCGAGTGGGGCTATGAAACCCATCTGGGCTACTTCGCCCAGGATCATGAGGAAGAATTCCAAGGTGGGAAGGAAACAACGGAGCAGTGGCTCTGGAATTTCTGTGCAGGTCGGGACCGCGGCTTCGTGCGAGCACAAATGGGCCTGATGTTGTTCACTAAGGACGATGGGGAAAAGAAGGTGAGCGCCCTGTCAGGCGGCGAAGCGGCCAGGCTCATCTTCAGTCGGATCGCTCTTGAGGAACCGAATGTGCTGATCCTGGATGAGCCGACGAATCACCTGGATCTGGAGTCGATTGAGGCACTCGTTGTTGAATTGGAGCGCTTCGAGGGCACACTGATATTGGTTTCCCATGACCGCTGGTTTGTCAGCCGCCTAGCGACTCGTGTAGTCGAAATCAAACCCGACGAGGTCACGGACTATCCGGGTACCTATGAGGAGTATGTCCATCACTCCGGGGACGACCATCTGGACGTTGATCGTGTTGTCCTCAAGGCGCGCCGGGAAAAGAAGAAAAAGACCAAGAAAACGGATGTCACCACAGTTGATTCGGCGAAAGAGATACGAAGGATTGAGAGTGATCGGGACGAACTAACGGATCGTATCGCAAGCGCTGAACAACGGGTGGACGACATTGACGAGACGCTTGCAGCGCCTGGTTTCTACGAGAATGCAGCTTCGGAAGAGATAGCAGTGCTCGGTAATGAGCGCAGTGAGCTCAGGAAGCAACTTGAGCGGGGATTAGACGAGTGGGCGACACTGGAATCGGAGTTGGAGCGTCTCAGAGACAGCACCGACTAAACCAGCTAGACGCTATCCTAGGTGTTTACTGGAATCGTCCATTTCTCAGGAAGTGAACGACCTCTTCCGCCACGTCACTTCGGTTCATGATGAACGTGTGAGTAGCCGGGAGTGCGATGAAATCTGCAGCACCCTCTACGGCCGCTCGATCGACACTGACCTTTCCGTCGTCGGGCCCCGGAATAAGCCAGGACCCGATTGGGTCTAGACTCCGGGTGCCCGTGATCACGCCCAGACTGAAGCGCACCGGTTCTAATTGATTCGCGATACCAGCTGAATCAGTGCCGAGCAGTAGGGCGGCAGGGCCTAGGATAGACCGCAATAAATCAGAATCTGAGAAAGCATCGATGATCTCGCTCCCTTGGCTCGGAGGGCTCAGCATTACAACGTGCCCCTGATGTGCCTCAGCGCGTTGAGAGAGGTAGCTGCGTACCAACACTCCACCCATTGAGTGGGTCACAAAGTGCAAAGTGCTTGCTTCACTGCTGCAGCACTCTTCCACTTCGCTCTCTAGTCGTTCGACCAGAGCTTCTATCGGCTCAGATCGGGATGGGTATCCGAAATTAACTACGCGAAATCCAGCGTTTTCGAGTCGCGATACGAGGATGGCCATCGATGAAGGAGTGCGTCCCAAGCCGTGCACGACGATGACGGTCTCCGCATCGCTAGGGGGTGTTGAGGAGCAGCCAGTTGAGGTCCACAGCAGGAGGCAAGTCACTGCTATGAGGATCCTTCTGCCCATCATTATCCTATTGGCGGCTCACGGCGAGGCTCACACACTTCGTCCACACCATCTGGGTTGATTGTGAGCCCAACCCAAAGCAACAGTGTCGTGTCACGGGGCTCGCTCCAGCGGAACGAGGCGTCAACTTGAGACTGCACTCCGAACTGATGAGAGAATGGAACACCGACTCCGGGTTCAGCCGAGAGGAGTAGTGTGGTGCCGCTCACTGTTTCGGTGGCTTCGATCACCCAGTTTCCGGGCAACTCGTCCCATACGGTCACACATCCGTTGAGCTTCAGGTTCAGAGTCGGCACGCGTGGGCTACTGTAGGAGCCCTCTCCACCTTCGATGGCTATTGCCACCCATCCACCTCCATCACGTATACTGCTTGTAACATCAGTCAGACTCTGAGCTTCAGCCAAGTCTGTGGTAATAAGGAGTATGACTGTCAGGGAGATGAAAAGATGTCGCATGTATTTGCTACCGTTTTACGTATGAGTGAGGTCCATTTAGGTGTTGCCCCCGAATAATGAGAGCCCTAAGAAGGATCGCGCTTTTGGTGCTCATCTACATAGGGATTATCGCAACATTTGAGTCCTTGCTCGGCTATTTCCAGCCTTCGGGACAGGGCTCGCTCGTTATCACTACAGCGGATGAGGATGGTACTAGGCACGACCGTGTTCTGGCTCGTCTTCAAAGTAATGACGAGCTGTTCGTAGCTGTGAACCATTGGCCCCGAGCATGGTATGAACGGGCGTTAGAGAATCCGAGTGTGCAAGTTTCCGTAGATGGCGCAACTGGCGCCTACCTGGCGGTACCTGCAACAGATGAAGAGCATGATCGCGTGAATCGAGAACATGGTCTTGGTATCGTCTTTCGAATTCTAACCGGATTTCCTCCTAGATATTTTCTTCGCCTAGATCCCAATTAAGTTGCGATCCTGCGGTGTTTGTAGTCAGAATCAGCTTATGAAGAGAACCCTGTTGCTTCTGGTGGTTCTGAGCGCGTGTTCGCCCAGAGTGTACAGTACGGCCTTTGTCTCACTACCACCGAAAGAACCGGACGATGTTATTCAGGTCTATGAAGCTACGAGCCCAGGGTGCCTGTTCGAGGAGGTTGGCATGCTGACAGCACCTCTAGTCAACAAATTCGTTTCTCCGGAGGAGGGTGTGACTCTTGGAGCGAACATTTCGATGGAAAGGGTACTCGATACATTTCGCGTCAAGGCGCGTGAGCTAGGTGGTGACGCGCTGATTGCACCGGTGAGCCCCCGCAGGTCAGAGGGTGTAGACCAATTGAGTACTGCAGACTTCAACAATGTTTTGTCCGGGATCGTGATCCGTTTTACGGACCCTGAGTGCCAACGTGAGTGAGTTCTGGATCTGTTTGGTGCGGAAGCAGAATTAGCTAAGCAGTACTAGATTTGTTCTAACATCAATTAATGAAGCTGCACTGGAGTTGAGGAATGACAGGCAGAATGAAGCCAATCGTAGGGATGTGGGCCACCCTTATCGCCCTCAGTTTTGTGGTTTCGATGACGTCGTTTAGTACGACTCCGAGCGCGCCGCTGTTCGGTATGTGGCCTACCGTTTTGGCGATATGGTTACTAGTGACACTGTTTTTCGACTGGGTGGTTCAAGGCACTGGATTGGGCGCGGTGCAGGCAGCCGTGATCATTGCACTGAGTCAAATACTTGGTACCGGTGTGGGAGGTGTCATGATGGAAGGAATGGCCTTAGGAGATGCCTTGGTCGCGGCCGGATTCGGGATGTTGTTCTGGGTGGTTTCTGCAGGTGTGTACGGCTGGCTATCTGACTAAGACTAGAATATTAGGATGCTAAATGCGGATGGAGAGTGATTCATGAAAAACCTGATTGGAAGTGTCTTGCTAAGCACAGCAGTGTTTGCGTGCGCTGTAACAGGACTGCAAGCACAGAACAGCCTGACAATCGAGCAAGTAAAGGATGGTCTTTACACTATTAGTGGAAGCGGTGGAAATGTTGGCGTACGGGTTACGACAGAAGGAGTGATCCTGATTGATGACAAGTTTCCGAGAAATTTTGAGGAAATACAGGAACTGGTTGCTCAGGTTAGTGACCAGCCAGTGAAGTATGTCCTGAATACACATCACCACGGGGACCACTCAGGCGGCAACATCGAGTATATCAATATCTCAGAGATTATTGCTCATCAGAATGCTCGGGATAACATGGTGCGAGGTAATCAAGATGCTCCTCCGAGACTGGTCTTTACCGATCAGACTGCCATCTACCTTGGTGGTGTAGAGGTCCGGGCATTCTACATGGGCCGTGGACACACAAATGGTGATGCGGTGATCTACTTCCCTGATCTGCAGACAGTTCATGGAGGAGACCTGCTACATACGATTGCGCCATTTATTGACTACGCTAACGGTGGCAGCAGCAAGGGGTGGGTGAGTACGATGAACAACATCCTCTCACTTGATTTCGATACTGCAATTCCGGGTCACGGGGCTGTCATGAGCCGTAGCGACGTGATCGCTTTTAGAAATCAAATGGAAGCTGTTCGCCAGAGAATGGCAGACCTCATCAGATCAGGTATGCCAAGGACTGATGCTTCTGAACGTATCCAAACGGAAGAACTAAGTTGGACTATGGCGCCTGATGGTCTCTTCATGCAGAGAAGCATTCCAGGCTTTTATGACGAGATGGCCGCGGAGGTGGGAAGATAGGAGGAGGCCTCAATCCTCTTGAGAACTCCATATATCGCCTACAGTGAACCCGTTTGGAAAAGGATCTTCAGGATCAACTACGTACTCTGCAAATCCCGTGATCCAGGCGGTCCCTCTAATCGTAGGAACGACGGCTGAGTAATCACCCACTTTAGTTTCTTCTACTAAGCGTCCAGTAAAGACAGTGCCAAGAATGCCTTCATGCCGAAAATCCTGGCCCAGCGATAGCTCGCCTTTCGCATAGAGAACAGCCATTTGTGCACACGTACCTGTACCGCAAGGAGATCGATCGAGCACCCCCTTCCAAGTGGATGGACGGTCCCAGTCCAGTTTTCCCGTAGATATGATCACCGTATTCCTTCGGTCTGCATCCGGCCCTATGGGCGGTGCGGATAGTTGGCCGATCGTTACGCCCTGTATTTCTGGGTTATCGGGATGAACGCAGTCCAGTTGTTCCTGGGTGGCGGCTTTGATCATCTCACCTAGGCGAACAGCATCCCCGGCCTCGTCAGGGGTCAAGGTCAACCCTAATGGCTTCGCGTCAGCAATGACAAAGAACATTCCACCATACGCGACATCGACCATGATGGTACCAAGCTCCGGGACCTCGACGGGTGTGTCGAGGTGCACAGCGAAGGCAGGCACATTCTTGAATGTCACCCCCCGGACCTTTCCCTCGTGTACCTCAGCTCGTACAGCAATCAATCCAGCAGGAGCTTCCAGCATCAGCTCCGTGATTGGCTCTTCGACTTCCACCATGCCTGTCTCGATAAGGACCGTTGTGACAGCAATCGTATTTGTACCTGACATACCAGCATATTCTGCTTGCTCCATGATCACGAATCCGGCATCAGCTTCCGGCTGAGTAGGGGGCAGAATAAGATTGCAGTTTGCTGCAGGGTATCCGCGTGGTTCACGGAGCATGCGCAGTCGGAGTTCATCAGCTTCATTCTGCAGGTGTAGCATTTTTTCAAACATGGTTTTGCCGGGGACGTCGCTGACTCCGCCCACAATCACGCGACCAGGCTCACCACACGCGTGGGTGTCAACTGCCTGAATCCGATCTGTTAAACGCATCTGTGTTCCTTACCTCTCAGCGGTTCACGGGTCTTGGTCCAGCTCTCCATACATCTTCATATACCCACGGTCGTGCACCATATGAGCGTTGTTCTGGCCACAGCTCATCCAATGTCATCCCATCGTATAACACCCCCCCCTTCATCACCGATTGGATATCAGAGGTATTACGGATGTTGTCCAATGGATTCGAATTAAGGATCATGAGATCGGCTAGCTTACCGACGGCAAGGGATCCGATATCATCTTCAGCACCCAGGAAGTAAGCCCCGTCATTGCTGGCTAACTCGAGTGCGCCCATGGGTCCCAATGCCTCGGAGGCCATCCAGACCTCCCAGTGAGATGCTAGACCATGCTGTTGACCATGTGCGCCGATAGCTCCATGACCTCCTTCCGCGATTATGTCGGCAAGAACCTGGGCGAGCATCGGAAAACTGTAGTCCGTCTTAGGGCGCAGGAATGGTCGGCGGGCATGAGGGACCAACTGCTTCCAGGGCATCCAGAGACGGAGCTTCTCGTTGCGCCATACTTCACTTTCCTGGAAAAACCATTCGTCGTTCCAGGGACCCGGTCCACCTACCACGAATGTCGGTGAATAAACGGTATTCGTACGCCCGAAGAACCGTGTAGCATCGGAATACATTGGGACGTAGCTGATGGGATGCTCCCAGGCTGTTTGGCCGTCCATGATCATGCTCAGGTTGTAGGCAAGATCACTCCCTTCTGACGTAACCATCAGACCTCGGTCTCGCGCGATATCCGAGACCCATTGTCTTTGCTCTCGTCGTGGCTGCATGTACTGCTTGAGAGATACGGCACCCCATGACTGAAGCCGATCAATGTTTTCCTCTGTAATTTCGTAGCTGCTTAGATCGTTTTGGCGAGCTGCATCACCACGATAAAGAGGGTCGCCGGTCGTGAACGTTCGTGGGCCGATTAGGGTTCCGGCTTCGATCATCTGGATGGCCGGGAAGATATCCTGTGACCACTGCGAGTTATCGAGGTTGGTAGTTACGCCATACGCTAGAGGCACAGCAGTCTCAAAGGCTTTTTTCGGGATGATACCCCTGTACTCACGGAAGAAATGGGAGTGCATATCGACAAATCCCGGGATGATCGTCTTTCCTGTTGCATCAATTACTTGATCTGCTGAAGACGTGTCGCATGTACCCACGCACGTGATGCGCCCGTTCGTTGCGACCAAAGATCCCTGCTCGATTACCTCGCCGTTTTCCAAGGTGATGATGCGGGCACCCGATATCGCGATTGTTCCTTCCGGTAAGACGTTTCGAGGTATCTCCATTTCGATGTCAAACGTGTCAGTTGTTTCAGTAGCGATACTGTGAGTGAAATAACTTGCGCCACTACCGAACTCGACTGTGCCCGCATCCCGCCAGTTCGGAAATATGCCTCCGGCGGTGCTCAGTTGTCTGACGGGGAGTTGCCCTTGCTTCTTATTGATACGAATTGCGCCGCTAGCTGCAGCCACCGAGGGTGTCGGCACCAGATAAACATTGTCACCCTCATTGAAAACGGCATGTCGACCATCTGGCGAGATCACGATTTCATCAGCAAACGGAAGGATCATGTGTTCGCGCGGATCTGTCCCATCCCTAGCCACTGAAATGAGGAGCGTCGAATCAGAGCGGTTCAATCCCATTTTCGGATAGTAAATACGCCCATTTGGACCGAACGAAGGCCGAGCGAACTGAGAACGGGTTGATAATGTAGGACCTTCGATACGAACAACGTGCTCTCCAGCACCCCCATCAAAGGGGAAAATCACTATGTCATACCAGGGGTTGTGTGCCATCGTACGATGGCGAGCGGACGCACCAGACCCGAGGGTCGCGAGTATCTCAGTGCCTTCGGCATTCCATCTTGTGTGCGAGTACTCACCGTAGGTTTCACTCACTTGTTGAGATTCTCCTCCAACGGCTGGGATCTTCATCACATGACCTGCACCAGTCTCGTCGACGGTTGTATAAGCAATCCAGAGCCCATCGGGTGACCAGGAAGGGGCATACTCGAAGTGTGGGTCCGAGTCCGACGTTAGTCGTCGAGGTTGCCCTCCCGGGAGTTCCATAACCCAAACTCGACCAGCGACCGTAAACGCTAGCCGAGATCCATCAGGAGACCCGCTCTGCCACCGTGTAAATGTAACCGGCATCGGTTCGTCGTTGATCCGGAAAGCTTGATAGGCTTGCCCTGAGATCGTGCGTTGTACGCGCGCCGTAAATGGAATTGTCGAGATCTCCCCTGTTGCCAAGTCTAATTGGCGGATTTTTCCTCCCTGCGAGATCAGGATCCCAGACCCGTCCGGTAGCCACGCGTAGCCAGGAAGCGGGCGTATGGTCTTCATCCCTTCCGACATATCCTGGCTGATCGGATCCATAACGATCCGTTCTGAACCATTATTAAGATCTCGGACCCACAGAGCGGTAGACGGTCCAAACTCGTGCCCTTTCCATTCGATAGTTGCATCCGGTAGCCTTCGTCCGAATGCAATGCTATTACCGTCGGGGGAGACTTCTCCTGCTAGGGCTCCTCCACTGGAGAGGCGGTACTGGCGTGATGCAACACCACTTGTTACTCGGGTAATGGCCCCTGTTTTGAGATTCATACGACTCAGGTTATTCGCACCCTGGAGTGCATCCTGGACCAGTCCAGACTCAAGATTGTCGACGATCCATGGGACTGGATCACCCGGAGTTTGGACCTGGTAATACAAGTATTGTCCATCGGTAGAGACTGAAGGCCATGAGGCTGAGCCGTCCGAGGTGGGGACGACCTCTACTCCCTCGCCTCCATCATGGTGGTACATCCAGATGCCGCCGTCTTGGGTTACCAGGATGTACTCGCCGTCTACTGTCCACTCGGGCATGGTCACTCGCGTTTCGGAGCTATTTTGTACCTGTTGTGGATTTGATCCATCCGCGTCCATCACCCAGAGGTTGTTCTGGCCAGCGCGATCGGAGATAAACGCTATTCGTGTACCATCAGGTGAAAATTTCGGGTGATAATTGAGAGCGACACCACTTTCTTGGGTAAGCGATTCGGCTTCACCGCCTGCGATCGGTAGGCGATAGACATGAGCCAGAAGATCGAAGATCACCCACTGGCCGTCGGGAGAGATATCGAGGGACATCCAGGTGCCCTCGTCCGTCTCAAAGTTGATGTCACGTGTATCACCTCGCGCTAGCGTGACGTCCCACGCCTCGGGTTGTTCATCTTGTGCCGAGATTGGATGCTGTATGAACAACATCATCGCAAGTATAGCGATCGTCGAGAAAAACCAGGAAAACTGGTTGCGCGGCATCATAAACTCCGTTCCAAGTGGTCTTGATCTAGAGGGTGAAACCCCTATACGGCGCTGGTGAGATTACGGGGAGGGCCTGGCAAAGGCTAATTCTGTTTCCGTTAGTGCATCATTATTATGCAGAGCACAGCTCTGAAAATCCCTAAAGAAAACTCACTTTGCAAGTTGCGAGGCCAAGGTGTACAGGGACAGATTTCGTTACGTGTTGTTGACCCGTTGGAGGTGAAAGATGAGAAGATCGTCACTACTGTGTCTCCTTGCTGTCGGATTTACTGCATGTGCAGCTGCGGGTCCCGAGATTCTTCGGCCGGGAGTGGCTACACCTGATAATTCATATGCGGTGGCATTCGAAGAGAATCCACAGCCTGAGCGATACGCAGCTTTTCGAGATGCAATCGCCCTAGAACTCAGGGCAAGAGGACTCACGATTAGCCCTAACCCTTCTCGTGTTTCGATTGTGATTCTCCTGGAGACGGCCGAGCGCGTATCAAACTGTGAGGCAACCTGCGGATTACTGGACAAGGCAAGTTTCACGTTCACTGAACGTGGGGATATGACGAATCCTATCGCCCGTGCCACAGTTGATAATGGACGAAGGACTAGGGGAGCAGTAACACCAGGATCTCTGGCTGTATCTGTGCGTGCGGACGGTACCCCACGGACCCCAGAGATGGATGATGCTACACTCGCCATGGCGGTCGCGGATGAGATCATGAGGCTGATCGGCGGCTAGTCTTTGATTCTTAGCCCTGGCAGCTGTGCAGGTGCGTTCCTGCGGTATCATAGAGTGAGCTGAAATATGGAGACGCTGCTTCTGTTCTTCGAGCAGATGCCAAACTCGCAAAAGCTTATCTGGGTGATGGCATGCCTTGCTATGAGTTGGCTTCTCGAGGGCAACCTTCCGCTGACTCAGCTTAGCTACCGGAAATGGAAGCATGCGGGAGCGAATTTAGTATTTCTGGCGACCACACTCATTATTAATGCGGGCTTCAGCGTTCTCTCTGTACATGCTACAACCTGGACATCAGCTCAGAGTTTTGGGCTTTTGAATTTCTTCAATGCGCATGTGTTGGTAGAACTTGTAATCGCTCTCGTTTTGCTGGATATGACCGCCCAATATTGGGCTCACTATCTGCTCCATAAAGTCAGGTGGATGTGGCGCCTGCATGTGATTCATCACAGTGACACCAAGGTTGATGCTACTACTGGTACGAGGCTTCATCCGGGCGATTTCGCAGTCCGTGAAGTTGTTGCTTTGGCAGCACTGGTCCTTATCGGTGCACCGCTCGCGTTCTATGTCATTTATCGAGTAACAACCATTTTTTTCACTTTTCTCACGCATGCCAACTTCTCTTTGCCCAAACGTGTAGATGCTCTGCTCAGTCTAGTTTTTGTGACACCGGATATGCATAAGTTCCACCATCATTTCGAGCGACCATGGACTGATATGAATTTCGGAGGGATTCTCTCAGTTTGGGATCGAATGTTTGGGACATTCGTGTACGGAGATCCAAGAGAAGTGAACTATGGTGTCGATGTTGCTGATCCCGCACGAGACGAGGACGTGATGCATCAGTTCACATTACCCTTCCGGCATGGAACTCGCCTGGATCGTGACCCAGTGTAGCCCCTGTTTTACTTGGGATGTGACTCGTATCAAGTCTCTATCGAGAACATTATTGACCGAAACTCTTTGATCGCCCTAACCCACCAACCACCGCTCTAGCCAGCTTTGATGATTTTCAATGCCAAGGTTGGATAAAGCGAAATTATGCTATGAATAAAAGACTGCTAGCCGCTTTCACCGTGGGTCTCTTTGGCTTGACCGCCTGTGCTCCAACAGCAGATGAATCAACGTCTGAGGCATCTGATTTTGTCCCTCCTCGCGATACCGACGTGCTCATTGCGGAATTGACGTTCAACTCACAGGGACTGCCAAGCATAGGGATACCTACGAACCTCACCCAACGACGAGACTACGATAATCAACCACAGTTCGTTCCTGATGGATCCGGATTTTGGTACACCATCAACGATCCTCAGAATGATCAGGCTGATATTTGGCGCTATGACTTTGCTACCGAGGGCGTCACTCGGGTGACCATGAGTAGTCCAGAGAGTGAATACTCAGCGACTCCACTTCCTGACGGCTCTGGCATTTCGGTTATCCGTGTAGAGGCAGATTCTACCCAACGGCTCTGGCGCTTTGATCTTGATGGCGCAAATGGGGCGGTTATCCTGCCAAATGTGGCACCTGTGGGTTATCACGCTTGGGTGGATGAGAACACGCTTGCGCTGTTTGTGCTCGGTGATCCTGCCACGCTACAGCGTGCGGACCTGGAAACTGGACAAACTGAGGTTATCACTGGGAACATCGGTCGCTCCATCCAGCGAATTCCGGGGTCGGATGATGTCAGTTATGCTCAAATTCACGAGGATGGCACCGCAACGATCATGCGATTACCCTCAGAGCGCACACCACCAGAGCCGATTGTTGAGGCAGTTTCCGGATCAGATTTTCATGCATGGGCCCCTAATGGTTCGCTCTTAATGGCTTCTGGTTCTGTAGTTTACGCTTGGTCTTTGGGTGCGGATGAGTGGGCGCCGATAGCAGATTTCTCGCACCTCAATATTTCGATATCTCGCCTTGCAATTAGCCCGAACGGTTCGCAGATCGCTATGGTTGCTGAAATCGCAGAGATTCTGGGGTTTCCATCAAACTGAGTTATGACTCGGTTCTCATTTTCTAATGGAGGATGAAATGAAAAAACTTTGTTTCTTGCTCTTTCTAGGCATCACTATTGGGGTTCCTTCCCAGATAGAAGGTCAAGAAGATAGGGGTTCAATCGAAAAGACGATCCGGATTTACTTTGATAGTATGCACGAGTCGAGTAAGGCTAAAGTCGATTTGGCGTTTCACCCCAATGCAAAGATTGTAGGGGTTAATCCTGACAATTTTTCGGAGATGAGCCGCGAGGACTTTGGTGATCTGGTTGCCTCGCTCCAGCCTTCACCAAAAGAGCAGGGCGTTCCCGAGCGACTAGAAATCCTGAGCATTGAAATTGCGGGCATGACAGCAGTCGCTCGCGTCAGGGACGATTACAGGGGTCTCACATTTTTAGATACTCTGTCCCTAATCAAGACCGGCGATCGGTGGGTTATCTACAACAAGCTCTATCATATAGAGAGACAATAGTGATCAAAGGAGCCACACGCCGGTGAAGGCCACCTTCTTCATGGTATCGTTGTTCATTGCAAGCAGCAGTTTCTTGTGTGTGTCACTCGCGGCACAAGAGGACAACCTGCGCGATGACTGGGGATCTTTAGCCCGGTACCGTGCTGATAATCAGAGCCTTGGTGTGCCGGAGCCTGGCGAGCATCGTGTTGTATTCTACGGCAATTCCATTACCGATGTGTGGGCCGGATATTTTGACTCGATGTTTCCAGGTAAACCCTATGTCGGCAGAGGGATTAGCGGACAGACTACACCACAGATGCTCGTCCGTTTTCGACAGGACGTTATTGCCCTGAACCCAGCAGTTGTGGTGATCCTCGCGGGAACGAACGATATCGCTGGTAATACCGGCCCCTCTACTCTCGCCATGATTGAGGACAACCTCATATCGATGGTTGAGCTTGCGGAAGCTAACGGTATCAGTGTTGTGCTCTCGTCTGTGCTGCCGGTATACGACTATAGGTGGCGTCCGGGACTGGAAC
The DNA here is from genome assembly GCA_913045345.1 of uncultured Gemmatimonadales bacterium. GTDB lineage: Bacteria > Gemmatimonadota > Gemmatimonadetes > Longimicrobiales > Gaopeijiaceae > UBA1142. The sequence goes on along the minus strand of CAJWPN010000017.1, from coordinate 10,870 downwards.
CTGCAGGAAAGATCGTTGAGCTCAATGCTTGGCTTAAGGAATACGCATCAAACAGCGACGTAGTATATCTGGACTACCATACCGTGATGGCGGACGAGCGACAGGGCCTAAGGCCAGAGCTTTCTGAGGATGGTGTCCACCCCAACGAAGCTGGATATCGGATCATGGTCCCGTTAGTTGAAGTAGCAATTAAAGAAGCGTTGCGTTTACGGTGAGCAAGCTCTGGTGGTCTACTGCGGGCCGGATTCCGGTTGTTATTTTTTGGACCAGATTTCTTATCCCAGCTGCGCTTATTCTGGGTGTTGCCAGGATTGTAAGTGGTGGTGGTTTGCTGTTCACATGCGCCTTTATCCTACTGATCTGGCCCTTTACAGTGGGTGCTGTGAAGCGCCTGCATGATCTCAATTTACCTGGCTGGATTGGATTTGTTTTATGGACGGTAGGTCCATCATTGCAGGTGTTATGGGCGCTATTTGGTAGCACCAGCGAACCAACAGTGGTTTTTAGAGGATCGTCTGAGGTTCCGATCTACTCAGAAGATCTAGCTTTTGGATTAGGCGCTGCCTGGTTCTTCTTGTTCGTATTTACCACTGTGTTCATCAGCTTGTCGCCTGGAAGGAAAGGATCCAATAAATACGGACCCAATCCCCTTGGGTAGCCAAGTCCGTGGGAAGAATAAATTGGTATGAATCGATGTTAGCGCTGCAGTAAGAAGTGCTAGTTATCTCAGATTATTCAGTGATAGGGACAACTTTCTGGAAGGTAGGCTACCTAGGCTGGTGGCTCGTCCTCGTCTAGCTCGGGAGATTACATGGAACTCAGGGATGCAGTTGCCCTTGTGACTGGTGGCAGTGAAGGCATTGGGCGAGCGATCGCCGAAGCACTGATGCATCAGGGATGCAAGGTCACCATTACCGGACGTCGAGAAGAAGTACTGAAGGATACGGCGGACGAACTAGGATTAGACTGGATAGCGGGTGATGTTGGGAATGAGACAGATGCTGTTCGCACCGTGAGTTCTGTGACCGAACGGCATGGCCGGCTTGATATTCTGGTCAATAACGCAGGTTACGGGATGTTCAAGCCGTTGGTGGATACGACGCTCGATGAATTGAAAGACATGTACCAAACGAACGTGTTTGGAACGTTTCTGATGGGGAGGGAAGCAGCTAAACAGTTCATCAAACAGGGGAGTGGTGAACTAATCAACATTTCCTCCACCTCGAGTCTTAAGGGGAGCAGCGGACGCACGGCATATGGCTCCTCAAAATTTGCCCTGCGTGGTATGACAGAGTGTTGGCGTGACGAACTTCGGCGTCACGACGTGCGTGTGATGTTGGTGAATCCAAGCGAAGTAATGACAGATTTTGCTGCGAAGGCCGGTGTTGAACGCGAACGCTCAGACAAGAAGCTTCGGCCAAAGGAGATTGCGGACGCGATTGTTGGAGCGCTCAAAGTAGACGCTCGCGGTTTTATCCCTGAATTCTCGGTATTCGCAACAAATCCTTTCTAGGGACAACCGTCCTCGCCAGATACGAGTTGGCTCGCGCGATTATGCTCCTGGATACCAGTCTCTTACTCGTACTTCTGTCGGGTGGTTTCTCAGCGCCTCAATAAAGACCTCAATCGGTTGCTCTCTGTAATGATATGGGTAGACAACATTGGGTTCGATGATCTTAACGCACTCAGCAGCTCGCGCAGGTGGCATTCTACCGTTTGGTAGATTCATTGGAACAAAAGCGATATCGATGTCCTCGATGGCCTGCATTTCGATAGTGCACTCAGTGACACCGGCGAGATAGATTCTTAATCCTCCCATAGTCACGATGTAGCCGTTCCCTTCACCCTTCGCATGAAAGGGTTGTCCGGGAATCAGGTCATACATTGCAACCGATTCTACCATTATTGTGTTCCCATCCAATTCGATTTCCACACTCTCCTCATTTTCCATTACGAGTGCTCCGCTTACTTGGCGGAGTCGTCGCGCACCACCCTCATCTCGTGCGTCTTCAGGGAAAGCTGGAACAATGAGCGTGCTATTGGTCTTAATCAGTTGTTGGATCAGATCAGGATCCAGATGATCAGCAGGTGTATCGGTAATCAGAATGACGTCCGCTGGTAGGGCTTCGGAGTAGTCACCGCGGCTCCAGGGGTCCACATGAACTACCATATTGGAGTACTCGATCTGTACGCCCGCGCCAACGAATGGCGTAATCTTTAATGCTCCGTTCGCTGCAGGGTAGGAGTCTGTTTGGGCATGAAGCGAGATTGTCGGGACGAGAGTGCCCACTAAGATCCATAAATAGAGCTTGGCCAAACGGTACTGTTTGAGATCACGAGATCTGTAGCGTATCGAGTGAACCATTAGGAGATCGTCACCGTGCCCCAGTAGGAATCAAGCGCACGATTGGGGTAGGGTCACCGTCAAAGCCCCGCGCGTCACCATCCATAGCTAGATAAATGATGCCGTTCGGTCCCTGTCGGACATCTCGGATGCGTCCGATCCCGTTTATTAACGTTTCTTGTCTCGCCACCTGCTGCTCATTCAACGTGAGACGAACCAATTGCTCTCCTCTGAGGCTTGCGACGATCATGTCCCCCTGCCAATCAGGGAAAGCAGTGCCTGTGTAGAAAAGCATGCCGGTGACACCGATTGATGGAACCCAGATATGTATGGGGGGCTCCATGCCATCTTGGAGGGTAGCACTGTGAATGGCGATTCCTGTTCGATAATTCACGCCGAAACCTACGATTGGCCATCCATAGTTCAGGCCCGGACGAATCAGGTTTAGCTCATCACCGCCCTGTGGTCCGTGTTCATTAAGCCAAACATCCCCGGTTTCCGGATGGATAGCGAGTCCTTGAGCGTTCCGATGACCATACGTCCAGATCTCAGGATGCACTCCCTCTTGGCCTACGAAAGGATTGTCTTCGGGCACACGACCGTCTTCGTGTAGACGAATAGTCGTTCCATTGTGATTCGCGAGACTCTGAGATGGATGCGCCGATAGATCTCCCTCGGAAGGCCATTGTCGATCACCGATCGTGATGAAGAGATACCCTTTGCCATCTAGAGCGAGTCGTCCGCCCCACTGTGAACTTCTATCGCTTCCGTTCCCGAATGCATCAGCATGAAAGATTTCTTCGACATCGGATAGGCGATCGTCCTCGAGACGTCCTCGAACTACAGCGATATTTCCTAGTGAATCAGCACCCGGCTTCGTATAGCTCAGGTAGAGAAGTCGATTCTCTGCAAAGTCAGGATGAAGTATCAGGTCTCGCATGCCAGCCTGCTCACGCCCGTCTTGTGGCATAGCGCCTTGACCAATCGCTAGGATTTCCGGCAAGCCTGCGACCGGGTCGTCAATCAACACATCATCTCTGATGATACGGAGCCTTCCTGGCCGCTCGGTGACCAGAAGATCGCCCTCCGGGGTAAACACCATCGAAAACGGGTGAACCAGTCCTCCGGTGACTGTATCAACACTAAAGTCGTGGAAGGCTGTTCGGATTATGGTTGCTGTATCGTTTTCAATGCTCGAACAAGCAGCGAGAACGAGAGTGGCCCACAGACTCAATGGGTTTAGCAAGAATTTCATGACTGATTAAGTTCGGGATAGGAGTGCTGAAAAACAGCCCAGATTCAACAGATTGATACCTCAATCGATATGCTGGCGCGAGTCATCATTAAAAAAATGTACTGCGACCACAGCACGAATTATCCGATTACTGCAATATGCAGCACCTATAGGGACACGATAACTTTTCCAGCTGGTATGTTAGGTTATGAACAAAATGGATCTCTTCGAAGAGAAATTCTTTGTCATCTATACGAAGGTTGATCAGTGATCGTAAGAGTAGGTGGGACCGTGTTATTGAGCCTGCTTGGCCTTGGCCTAGCAGGCATGATGTACGAGGGCTATGTGCGAGATCTATTCTTGAAGACACCCAGGGATCTGAGTGAACTGATTTCGACTGGTGCTGATCCAATTCAGTTCCTGGAACCAGAGACAATGGATCCTTATTCCGGCCCGGTTTTCCTTACTGAAATCGGATCTCTTTCGACGCCTCAGCTCAAGATGTCCGGAACCCTTGAGCAGGGATTTTGGCACGGACCCTGGGAAAACTATGATGAGTATGGTGAGTTGATTATGCGGGGCACCCGTAATATGGGTGTGGCTTGTGGCGTTTGGATTGAAGCTGGTCTTGAGAGGACCTATGAACCCTGTCCTCCAGGAGTGGAAACAGACTGGTCGCACATAGAGCCAGAGTAGTTCTAGGTGTGCTATAGTCGCAGATAAGTAGGATGAGCCCGGTTAGAATCAGGGATTCGTTACGTACCTCGAGAATTTCCCCGCGTCAGGCGTCTGGTATTCGCCATAGATAAAGTCTCGATAGCGTTCATCTTCATCGAGATAAAGCTTCAACCAGGCGATCCCGTAGCGCCCGACGGTTGCAAGGTCGGTTCCGCGATCAGTGTCCGCGATGTAGTGATTACCGCCATCGATCTCCATGTAGACTTTAGTCGTTGATTCTGGGATGGATTGAAAATGTCTCCAGGCATGGTCATCCACTCCAGCGATCCGGTCAGCAGAGCCGGCGATGATGAGTGTGGGAGCAGTAATGTTATCGAACGGACCACCTGGCTCCCACGGAGTGAAGGGAATTGCAGCTTGTATTTCCTCACTGTGTTCGTTCGCCGCGATCAGAGTGCCACCTCCGCCCATGGAGTGGCCCATGACTGCCATTTTTCCGGCATCGATCCTGCCCATCAGAGGACTGCCGTTCCGGCTGTTCTCAGCCTTGAGGGTTCTTACGGCCGCAATCAATGCATCTGCCCTTAGATTCGGGCGATCCCTTCTATCGTTCGTGTCCAGCACTAGGACCGCATAGCCATGGGATGCCAATAGAGGCCCCCACCACTCGATATGGCTTTGTCGTTCCGTATATCCTGGTGCGATCGCGACTCCACCGATCGACCCACGAGTGTCTAGCGGATAGTAGATCGTTGCATCACCGAATTCTGGCACATCTGGGAAGTCGGTATACGTCATGACTTGATATTCCCCATCCCCGGATAGCGACTCAACAGTCGGTGGGGAAGAGTTCGCACAGGAAGCGAGGAGTACGCTGAAGGCCAACAACAGCACTCTTGGAAAAAGCCATCTATTCATTTCATCCTCCGTTCGCTGCGATGGTTCATGCCGCTGTGTATGTGATAACAGTGATTACACATATCTTCCCGAGGCTTAACATCCTACTTCTCAGGCAATATGAGTCTGGCCTCTTTGGTAGCGCTAGCACGAAGGAACTTCTGTGAACTGGTCTGATATCTGGGTTTTATATCGTCGTGAACTTCGATCGGCGTTCCGAGATCGGACTATCGTGATGAATGGTATCCTAGTGCCCGTGTTCATGTATCCAATCATGATGTGGGTGATGATGACCGGGCTCATGTTCGTTCTAGGCCAAATGGACCGGGAGAGTTCACGACTCGTGATTCTCGATCCGCCGCCCGAGCACTCCGCGCTCTTAGATACCTTGGGCGCCCAGACGAACTTAGAGATTCAGGAAGATGTGATCAGCGAGGACTCAGCCATGGTGCTTCTTCGTGCTGGTGACCTGGATGCGTTAGTCGAGTTTCGTCCGCCAACAGATGAAAGTTCAGCGCTAGAAGACAATTTTCAGGTTCTGATCCGTTACGATCGCGCCATTAATCGAAGCAGCCAGGCTAGTGCTCGGGTAGAGAGCGCGATCGCTGACTATCGCAGTGAGTGGCTAACCCAGCAGGCCGCGGCTCTCGGTATACCGGAAACCGACCGCGAGCAGTTTCGGATTGTCCAAGATAATGTTTCCACAGAGGAAGATATCGGCACGTTACTTATGGGATTCATGATCCCGATGTTTCTGGTCATAATGATTGCTATGGGCTGCCTGATGCCGGCCATAGACAGTACAGCCGGGGAGCGGGAACGCTCGACCTGGGAAACACTGATGACTGTCTCGGCATCACGCCTGAGCGTGGTCACAGCGAAGTATTTCTATGTAGCCACACTGGGAATCTTGGCGGGCGTACTAAACGTGGTTGCCATGTTCGCATCGATGGGCGTGATCATGGGACCATTACTCATGGACCTGGGTGAATCTGCAAATGCATTCCAGTTCAGCCTTCCGCTTTTGGCGCTCCCGGTGATGATTGTGGCGGCCATCGCCTTAGCACTGTTTTTCGCAGCTGCCATGATGATTCTCGCTGCTTTTGCAAGAACGTTTAAAGACGGCCAAGCGATGGTCGGTCCAGTTTTCTTGTTGGCTATGATGCCTATTCTGATGGGAGACCAGACCGATCAGACCCTCACGCCTCTCACGGCCGCCATTCCTGTGGCCAACGCTGCCATGATGATCCGGGATGCGATCAACGGGGTTTTCTTGTGGCCTCTCATCGCGGAAACGCTAGCAGTGTTACTGGCGATGGTGACCGCGTGTCTGCTTATCGCTCGGGTATTGCTTAAGACAGAGGATTTTATCCTGCTCTCGCCGGATGGGAGATTCTCAAAATTTAGCAAGATATTCAAATCGTCATCTCGTTCGAGACTTGGCCGGAACAGCTCGGAGGGTCTGAAATGAGAACTCAAGAGTCTTCGACACCAAAGCAAACAGGCATAGAGAATGGCAATCGCTAACGTAAAGGTCGAAGGACTCCAGAAGTCATTCTGGGACGAGTCCCGTGGAGAGGTCCGTGCCGTCGACGGTATCGATTTTGACTGTCAGCCCGGTGAGGTTTTTGGCCTCTTAGGAGCCAATGGAGCCGGAAAAACAACAACACTCCGAATGTTGGCGACAATCCTGAAGCCTACCGGAGGTAGCGCGTCCCTAAACGGATATGATGTACTTGCCGACCCCGAGGCCGTTCGGCGAAGTCTGGGTTTCTATTCGGCTTCTACCGCTCTGTATCCACGCCTGACCGGTCGGGAAACACTAGAGTTCTTCGCCCGCATCAATGGGTATCCTGCCAACCAAGTAGCTCAGCGCGTCGAGGAGCTCATCGACCGATTCGGTATTCGTGAATACGCCGGAGCCCGGGTAGGGAAATTATCCAGCGGTATGAAACAAAAGATTTCTATCGCTCGCACCATCGTGCACGATCCGCCCATCCTCATTTTCGATGAGCCCACGGTGGGCCTGGATGTGATGGCCGCACTAGAGATGCAGAATGTGGTCCACGAACTACGGGATGAGGGGAAGGTGATCATTTTCTCCACGCACATCATGAGCGAGGCAGAGAAGCTGTGTGATCGTATCGGGATCATCCATCAGGGCCGGATCCTTGCACTGGGAACGCTTGAAGAGCATAGGCAGGCCACTGGGAAACATTATCTCGAAGACGTTTTTGTCCACGAAGTAATGCAAGCTGAAGATCAGCGCGCGAATGCTATGGCCAGCCCAGGAGAACCTAGGACTAGCCTGTGAGTCCTAAGCGGTCGGACAATACGTCTGTATTGGGCACACTCTTCCGTTGTGAGATCAAGAGACTCATGCGAGATGCGCGTGTCCTCTTGATCTCTGTGTTCGCGCCCCTCGTGATTGTGCCGGGTTACATCCTCGTAATGCAGTGGATCGGGAACTCTGAGGAACAAAGACTAGAGGACACGGTCTACGAGTATGCTCTGTCAGGGGATGAAGCCGAATGGGGTCTGGAAATTGTCTCAGCAGCCCTAGCACTCGAAGCCAACGACCCTGATACCTCTCAAGCGGCAGTGCGTTTTGAGCGGCAACAAGTCACTAATGCCGATTCTCTCCTGCAAGCAGGAGAGATCCACCTCGTGATTGAAGCGCTTTCCCCTGCGGTTTATGAGAGAAGTCGTACTGAACAAACAGCAGCTGATACCCTTGATCCCGAAGAGGACGAAGTAACACCTGAGATTGAAGAAGGGTCGGATGGAGGGACTGCTTCCGAACTGCAGTTGCCTATTATTCGCCTGCGTTTCCGGAGTAACAGCGACTTCTCCCGCAGGGCCCATGATCGACTTGATGCCCGGATCAGGGAAGTGCGTTCGGAACTCAGGGATAGTGTCTACCTCGCTGGCGGCTTTCCCGTGGGCAGGGAGGAATTCGCTTCCGTAGAAACGGAAAACACTGCTAGTGCGGAGAAAGAAGGGGGCGCGCTCCTGGGAATGGCGTTAACGCCGTTTCTGCTCCTCCTGATGCTATCGGGTGGCTCCATCATGGCCGTGGACGCCATCACTGGTGAAAAAGAAAGAGGCACGCTGGAGACGCTGCTCACCTCAGCAGCGAATCGGTCGGAGATTGTTGCTGCCAAGCAGATGGGCATCATTGCGGTAGGGGTGGTGGTGGTGGTCATCAATGTCCTGAATCTTCTCGCCTATCTCGTGCTTGGGTTTTTGGAACTCCCCGAGAATCTTGCTGTGGCGTTATCACCGCTGGACTTGGTCCTCATCCTGATCTTGTTCCTTCCTCTAACCGTGCTCATTTCGAGCACTCTGCTACTGATATCGGGCTACGCGAAGAGCTATAAGGAGTACCAGATCTACTTCTTCCCGCTTTTCTTGGTATTCCTAGTGCCGTCACTGGCAGGGATCTTACCTGGCCTCGATTTGCGTTCCGCTATCGCCCTTGTGCCCATCGCCGGTGTTGGGGTGGCGGTGCGGGAAATCATGGTAGCGGAGTACGACTGGCTGTTCTTAGCGATAGCTTTCGCTTCTACTGCGGCTGCGTCGTGGTGGGCTAGCCGCCTTACCCAACGGACTCTTTTAACTGAGCGTCTCATATCAAGTTCCGATCTGGATGAGGCGGACCTGCTTGGAGGTCCGGCGCTCTTTCCACGGCATGTACTTCGCTGGTTTGTGGGGATGTGGGTGGTCTTTTTCCTTACCGCGATATGGGTTGGTGGTGAGCTAACCTTGCAGGGGCAGATAATCCTGAATCTGGTCGTGATCTTCCTTGGTGGATCACTCTTAATGGTAAGGAGATATGGGCTAGACCCACGGAAAGTCTTCGCGTTGAGGCCAGTGCACCCCGCGGTGCTACTGGCTGTACTCATCGGGATTCCAGCCGCCTATTTCACGGGTATCGGCCTCAGCGTTCTAGTGGATGCATATCTTTTTCCAGTACCTCAGAGTGTACTTGAGGCTTTCGGTGAAGTGATGCTGGATGATGAGATACCTCTATGGCAACTCGTATTCTTCATATGTGTTATGCCGGGAATTCTGGAAGAGTTAGCATTCCGAGGGGTCTTACTGCATGGTCTAAGAAAAACCTGGAGTCCGGTGATTGTCTGCCTTGTCACGGGTGGAATTTTTGGACTCTTTCACGTTGATCTCTTCCGATTGATCCCGACCGCTTATCTCGGAGTGATCTTTGCCGCTGTGGTTTTGCTGACAGGCTCAATTTTTCCTGTCATGCTTTGGCATTTTGGCAACAATGCCATCGCGCTTGTACCACAGCGCATGGGGTGGGTCACAGAAGAAACAGTGTTTCCAGAATGGGTTTTCGCCATCGCTTTTGTAGCGCTGCTCGTTGTGTTTTGGATCATCTGGAAGGTGAGCACTCCATATCCGGACTTAAAGAAGGCGAGGCCAAGGGAGTTCTCCTAAATCCCTTTACTTATCTCACTTTCTCCCTCGAAAAACGCGTTAACCAGCCTGCTATGGCCTAGAAACATATGTTTACACTAGGGGGGTTGAGTTAGGTTGAGGAAGTCGATGCGTTAACTAGTTGACTGTCGAGAGGACGAACTCGTGTACCGATCTAAGCATAAGCTTTTCGGGATATCCTGTTGTTTGATTCTCTTGGGATGTGATATCCCGACCGCACTGCCGATTCTGGAACAGCGTTGGATCTTGCCATTGGAACAGGCCAAGATCGGAGTCAGAGAACTGCTGCCAGCTGGTGTTTCTCTGAAAGACGGTGTTCTCGAAGTAAGTATCGACACGATAACGACGAGTAGTTCACTGAACACTATGTGTGTCGATTGTGCCGCCCTAAACGGTTCCACGGTAGCTGTCCCCGCCTTCACGTCTTCATTCAATGGAAGTGTGGATCTGCCCGCAAATATTTCATCTGTAGAGATCTCTAGTGGCTCAGTACACGTTGCAGTTACAAATGGTTTGTCTTTTGATCCACTTGCTGGCGGCGGCTCAATAGAGGCGACGATCTTGGATGGAGAAGGTGGCTTACAGCTTGCCCACCTGATCTTCAGCGGTGCGCTTTCTCCAGGAACATCACTGACTCAGTCGATTTCTATCGGCAATCTAAATGTTGGAAACGAGGTATTCGCTGTAATCAAAGTCATCTCACCGGGTGGCCAGATAGCACCCATTAACACTAGTGAGGAGCTGAGTGTGGCCACGACAGGTAGCGCACTGATCATGGGTTCTACAACGGTTAGCCTTGAGGGCCATGCAGTGGAGGTCGATGTCGTCAAACTTGATCTGGATCACATCGGCCCGGAGATAATTGAAAGAATTGTAAATGGTTCATTGATACTTGAGGTAACGAACCCCTTTGGGGTGTCGTTGAGTGGCAACATCAACATCGGATCTACTTCGAAGGGCTTCTTGATTTCTGAGAATGGCAGATCCACAACTACCATCAGCTACACAAGAAATGAATTGACGTCCTTCCTCGGGGAGAAGGGGGTCACTCTATCCTTATCAGGGACTGCGAATGGGACTTCGATCACCCTGAGTTCTCATCAGGAACTAACTATAGAAGGCACGATTGATTGCCTGATCCGGATCGGATGAAGGTGGGTCCACTCGAATGAATAAGGCTATCTGTCCCACTGTACTGGTGGCACTCGTTGGATTTTTGGGTTTCATAAAACCTCAGGCGCTAGAAGCTCAGCTTGCGG
>CAJWPN010000016.1:0-39818 GCA_913045345.1 uncultured Gemmatimonadales bacterium | reverse complement strand
AGTGCTCTAGAAGCCGGATACTGTTCTGTACCATTGAATTGAACGAAGCTGCCTGCACAGAACGGGTGTTATGAATAGTTTGACGGGCTAGATATATCAGCGAAACAATGACCGCAATCGCGCTAACGAATTCTCCAATATTGCCCAGTGCTGGGAGTGAGAACATCGCTGAAGCTATTCCCTGAAGGGGTCACATTCCGACCCAGAAGAATCGGACCAGGTAGAAAGCTACCTCAGTTGAGCAGAGAGCCCAGACCCCGTTATGCTCCGATCAACTCATCCATCAGAAAGAGATCTGTTAGCAACGCTCGAAAGTGTATGTTCGCATTAAGGTTATCGATGAGCTGGGAGCTAATCCCTTCCTGGCTTGAAACGAGCCGAACTGCCGCGAGAGTAGCAGAAGCATCGCTCTCGAGTACATCCAGCGCGTCTGACCAATTGTCTCGTGGTGTCATGGACTCTTCATCCACAAGTGAGTCAAACGCCGAACGCAAACCATCAAGGGCTGACTCTGTCTTCTCTAGAAAGCCCCGAAGCTGGCCCCCGGCTTTCGAGCCCTGGTCACTGGTTAACCCCTGAGCGGCATAAGCAAGGAAAAACTCATAGCTCTCCTCAATGGCATCGATACGTGTCTTGACGTCTTCGCGGGAGGAGGGCACGGCAGGCCTCAGTAGTGGGTGTGGTGGCTTAGGATTTCGTTGATCTTCTCTGAAGCGCAGCCTCTAGTCGTCTGCGCGTGGAGCACTCACTGTCGAGTCTGCGATTGCTCCACCAGGCGGGCTCTCCTGAATGCTCCCATCTACAACAGACCATTTATCAGGGTCAAAGTGCGCCAGGTACTGCTCGCGATCGATCCAACCCCGAATCATTCCCCACAGGTAGTAGCGTTTGTCTGGCCTGATCGCAAAGTAGATATGCGCGGCAACCATAATGATTAACGCAACACCTGCGATCCCATGGATGACAAATACAAGCCCTGTCGCAGCTCCAGGCATTAGCGTTATCGCTGGCTCACCCATTTCATTCATTCCTGCGACAGCTTGGTCCACAAGAGGATAATATGCGTTTGGTTCCCAAAATGGCGTTTTTATTCTCAACGTCATAAGGACACCTGTCACGATCGCTGCAAGTGATACCACAACGATACCCTGATGATACATCCGGTGATCGAATGGATATTTTCCTGGCTTTTCTGGCTCAGGTGACTTTGAAGAGAGTAGATGCCGGAAATGACCTACAGCTTCTCGAACATCCTTGGCTCCCATACTCATCATCGACCAAAAGTCCTGCCAGACAATGGAGTGGATTACATGGTAGATGATCGTGAGAATTAACACAGCACCAGCAATCCAGTGGATTGTCACCCACGCAAACTCTAGTCCGAGCAATGGAACGAACGCAGTGATGAGTAGCACGAGCATCGATGCTCCCATCGTCCAATGGAAGATACGTGAAGGCAAGGTGTGTCTGACAATTCGCTCCGGAATGCCAGCCACCGACCCCTGGATATCAGCTGTCTCCTCATGTTCAGAGAACCCTCGAGAGCGATACCAGAGCATATGGCCAACCACGAATAACACTGCCAGCGCAATCGCCAGGTACATCAACTCCAATGAAACCCCTTGCAGTACCTCTTGGCCCCAAGGATTTGACTCGAAATCTAGCCATCGGCCCATTATGCAACACTCCTGACCGCACGGCGCACGAGATTACTCGTCATTGGCTGTTTATACTCATTATGCTTTAGGGGACGAGAGCCATCGATCGCGATTTCACCAGCCTCAACCGCTAACGCTTCGTCGACCGCTGCGCCTATCACTAACCGCTCGACAGCATCAAGCCTCACCGGGAACGGTGCTATACCGTTCACAGAGATACGAGCGTCTTCAATCGTATTGCCAGATGTCTTAAAGGCCGCTGCTACACTGACCAGTTGAAAATCCCATGATCCTCGGTCACGAACCTTCTCATAATAGAAGCGCGCATTTGCCCACTCGCTCGGAATATCAATCTGAGTAAGCAAGTCACCTGCTTCGAGAACTGTCATTCGTGTGATATCAGTCGCCGGACCAATAAAAAAGTCTTCAGCATCATAGACATTAGAACTACGTCGACCGCGCACGGTCATCTTTGCATCGAGAGCAACCAGCGCAGGAGCAGTATCGGATGGGTTCACCGCCACACATCGGCTGGTTCCTGTAATCGCGTGCTCACGGTTCATAGCTTGAGGAGCCGCCGCATAGCAGGTATTGCCTCCCGCACGGTAACAAGCCCAGCCGCTACGATAGTACCAGCAACGGGTATCCTGGCTAATGTTTCCACCGAGCGTGCCCTGATTGCGAATCTGAGGAGTCGCTACATGCTCGGCAGCATCAGCCAAGAGCATGTACTCTGAGCGTACCCGCTCATGTCGAACGATTTCGGTAAGCGTGGTCATCGCACCGATTTCTAATCCATCTTGACCGTCACTGATACCATTGAGTTCATCAATACCGCCGAGGTCAATCACTGCCTCAGGCCGCTTTATGCGGTCTTTGAACCAGTCGTACGAATCGAGTCCGCCCGCGAGCACCCAGCCTGCCTCACCGTGCTCAGCCATTAAGGCTAGGGCATCTTCCACCGTCGTCGGCTGGAAAAGCTCAAAGGCCGGAATCATGTCTCTAATGATCGCCATTTCTCTTTCCCCTTAGCCGATGTGCTGTTCGAGGGTGAACGGTTGCGACAGCCCTTCGAGCTCCGCAAGAATGATGTCGGGTGTCAGCGGCGTACGGCATAGGCAAAGACCGCCCATCGCGTCGGCAACTGCCGATGTGAGTGCTGCTCCACCCGCACCAACAGGCGGTTCACCGATGCCCTTCGCACCAACAGGCGTCTGTGGATCAGCAATGCCCACCGCATCTACTTTCATATCTAACGGCACATCCAGAATGCCCGGAGGTCTCGCCGTGTAGAGCCTATTTGCAAAAGGAACACCCCACTTGGGATCGAAGACCCAACGCTGGGTCATCGCCTGTCCCATGCCTTGAACACTTCCTCCAAGGACCTGAGCATTCAAGCTACGTGGGTGGAGTACCGTTCCACAGTCAGTCACTGCGACATACTCCTTGATATCTACCACACCAGTCTCTCGATCGAGTTCGACCAGCGCGAAACCAGCCACCCAAGAGTAGACTCCTCCACTGCCACCGTAGTTATCTCTAGCTACTCCCATTAACCCCTGCCCAGCCAGTATATTCGCTGCCGGAACAGTCGTAGCGTGGATATTGTCAGGAAGCTCGTGACCATCATACTTGCCACCAAGCTCTATCGCGCGTTCCGCAACCTGAGCGAACGTCATGCTCGCCCCTCCTCCGCGACGGAACACTCGTCCGTTGTCCATATCGTAATTGCTGGGAGAGCCACCAAGCGTTTGCGCCGCTACTTCTAGTACCTTGGCACGCGCGTCCATTCCCGCTGCATGGTTTGCTCGGGAGTGAGCATGCGTTGTCTGGCTACCTGCCTGCACTGAGCTACGTGGCATGCCTCGGCTTGAGTCACCCCACACGAGTTCTACTTGGTCCCAGTTGAGATTGAGTATCTCAGCTGCCGGCCGGGCTGTATCCATAATTGAGTGCGTGCCGAGGTTACCGAGACCTTGATGGATATAAAGTTTTCCGTCCGGGCGAATTACCATCAGGCCGTCATATCCACGGGAGCCAGCAGTATAAGGCGAAAGTCCGATGCCGATCCCTGTCGATTTCGAGCCTTCCACTCTACCGGACAATTCCTGCTTGCCCGCCCAATCAAAGATCTCAGCACCTTTCTCTAGAGCTTCCTTAGCGTGCACACTGGTGAGCGTCGAATTACGCGGTCCAAACCCGACGTCCGGATCTGGCGCATTCTTAAGATGAACCTCTAGTCGATCGAGACCCAATTCCCTGGCTGCCTTCTCGAGGATGGGCTCCATCATAATGACTATTTGAGCGCCACCCGGTCCTCGTTGTGCGGCCTTCGGGGGAGTATTCGTGTACATCGCGATCCCCCTGAAGCGCATGTTCTGGGGCGTATATACGAGATCCGCGATCATACCTGCGGTATTAAAGTCACCAGCCCCGAACGGGCCACTTTCCTGAACGATATAAAGGTCGATCGCGTTACACGTGCCATCAGCCAGAAAACCCATCTTCAGCCACGATTGGAAACCCGGACGTGCCCTACCGATATAGTTTTCCTCGTAGCGGGTGATACGCAGCATGACCGGCCGATTAATCTTACGTGAGAAAACGGCTGGCACTTCCATATGGGTATTTCCACTGATCTTGGAGCCGAAACCACCACCGCAATACTCGGCTACCAGAATCACATCCTCAGGATCTATGTTCAGCGTACCAGCGATGGCATACTTCGTACGCTGAGCACTCTGCGTGGACACAAATGCATGGAGTTTGCCGTTCTCCCAGTACATCATCGCGGAACGCGGTTCCATCGGATGGTGGGTCAGAGATTGGTGTACGATTGATTCCTCTAGAACCAAGTCTGATTCAGAGAATGCCGCATCAATATCTCCCTTCGTCCACTCAACAGCGGCCTCACCATTTGGCATACGGCCAGCCTCTATGTCCTCAAAATCGGCGTCGGTCCACTTGAGTTCGCTGAACTCTCCGCCTCCGAAGCGGTTGCCGCCAGTGTAAGCGTTCGGTCCGTTAGGCCTAAGGCTATCTAGCGGATCAAGCACAAAGGGCAGTGGCTCAAAATCTACCTCGATCGCCTCAATCGCTGCTGCTGCCAGTTCCTCAGTTTCAGCTGCGACCGCGAGAATCGGCTGGCCCTCATAGAGGGGCTCATCGGTCAGGCTAGCCTCTCCTGGGCGACCTTCTACCTGCCGGACTTCATCGGCACGAAGGATGCCCAGGACACCGGGCATAGCAAGCGCCCTTGTCGCATCAACTCCACGTACTCGGGCATGGGGCATGGGGCTCAATAGCAACTTCGCAAACACCATACCATCTGCTCTGAAATCTTCAGCATATTTCGCACGACCTGTGATCTTTGCAACGAGATCCTGTGGTGCGATATCGGTTCCAATTATTTTCTCAGCCATAAGACCCCCCTACACGCTGCGTGCGAGCTCAGCAGCCCGCATCGCGCAGTTGAGGATTTTGTCATAGTCACCACATCGGCAAAGGTTGCCAGAAAGCGCATGTGCTGCCTCTGCTCGAGTGGGATTCGGATTCTCATTTACCATCGCGGCCATACTCATGATGAAGCCCGGTGCACAAAACGCGCACTGGAAGCCACCTTCATCGATAACCGCCTGCTGCACAGGGCTAAGTTCTCCTGTATCCGGATTCTCAAGCCCCTCAATCGTTGTAATAGAGCTGCCTCGCACTTGATTTGTGAGGGTTGAGCACCCGTACTGGCTAACCCCATCGATTAACACCGTACAGGCTCCACATTCCGCACGATCACAACCAAGCTTGGTGCCGGTTAGATTAAGTCGGTATCGGAGTGTCATCGCGAGTGTTTCGTTCGGTAGTACGTCCACCCGCCGCTGCTGACCATTCACGGTGAGGGTTATAAGACGCTCCGCAGCCCCGGGGACAGCCTGTGCCCCCAAGAGACCGGAACCCCCTATGAAGTACCCTGCCGAGGATGCTGTAGCGCCTACGGCTATAACACCTTTGATGAACTTTCGTCTGGAGTATTTTGTCTCCAAGAGACCTACCGATTCTGCTTCGCCCATCGAACTGCTCCATCGCGAGGGACAGTTACTCGCGCATATTCTGCGCGGATCCGGGGTAATAATAGGTATTAAAGCACTGTGCCGCGAGCGTTTTCTTTGATCTCGTCATCCGCAGAAGAGGGTTTGCGACCTGCACTCTGGTCGGGAGAGTCCCCCTTTAGCCATCAACTCAAGCAAGATGAACTCGCCACTCTAATCCAGAGATAGTGGGAGATGTGCAGTGGCCCGGATATATTAGCTCCACTAATTCCCAGAAGAAGTGTCGAGCGCTGACCTAGGGTTACAACTCTTTTATGCCTGATATGCTTCACCGTCCGTTGGGTTTCGCCGGACTCTATCTGCTAGTAACCGCGCCGACATTGCTACCGGGGCCGTGGACAACAGGACACGTTGTTCTTGTGAGCTTGCATTTAGGTGTCTGCCTGCTGTGCCTTCGACAGGCACGCCTTCCTGAAGATCTCGGCTGGCTATCAAGCTGGATTGCATTAATTCTGATACCGCTCTTCTACGCTGAGATTGCACTTCTTAACCAGTCATTCGGTGTTGGCTATCACGATAGTCTCGTTCTATCGTGGGAGGCGGTTCTGTTTGGATCACCAGCAACCGAGTTGGCAGGCAGATACCCATACCTTCTACTCAGCGAGTCCCTCCACCTGGCTTACTTCTCCTATTACCCAACTATCTACATTCCCCCACTACTACTCTTTCTTTCCGGAAGACGTGAGGCATTTCAAACAACCGTAGTCACACTGATCGCAACCGCCAGTATCTGTTTCGTGTTCTTTGTCTATTTCCCAGTACAGGGCCCTCGGTATTTTGGCCCTCCTGAATCAATACCAGAGGGTCCTATTAGAGCATTGACGCTCTCAATTTTGGAGAATGGCTCCTCCCGCGGGGCTGCATTTCCCAGCTCACACATGGCAATGACAGTATGCCAGGCTATGGCACAGCTTCGTTATCAACCTCCAATCGGAATACTCGTAACACTCATCTCAGTTGGGGTTGGGGTCGGAGCTGTATACGGAGGATTTCACTACGCGATCGATATGCTCGCCGGAGCAGTAGTCGGGTTACTCGTAGGCGGGATTACGCTCACCTACATAAGACGTTCTGATAGCCTCCAAGCGGTAGTATAGTGATAACACTTGGCACTCACCCCATCTGGCTATAAGGCTTGGGAGGCTCTCCGCTGAAGACGCGAGTTTCCTACATCGTAAGCTGGCTTCTACTCACGGTACTCGTAGTAGCAACAATCGGGCGTGTCGACTGGACCCTCGCGATTGCGGCAATCACCAAAGCGAAAACCTTCCCCCTAATTCTAGCAGTCATGCTTAACGCAATGATTCTAGTATTCGCTACAGCTCAGTGGCTGCTTTTTTTACCAGATGAAGTCTCAGTAGCCAGATCTAAGATGTTCAAGATTATGGCGATAGTCAGTACGGTCGCGAACAGTGGCCCGGCCGGAGGGGGTGCAGCTGTTGGAGTTCATCTCCTGGCCACACAAGGAGGAGTGGGTCACTCAGTCGGATTATCGGTCCTGCTTCTTGATCAATTGGTTGAGGGATTGGTAAAAATGGCGATTGTGCTTCTCGCAATCGTGGTAGTCCCTATCGGAGTTGAATACAAAGCGGTCAGTGCTTTGATCATTATAGGAGTACCCACCCTTTTTTTCTTCCTAACGGTTATTGCCCACCGAACTCCTGCCCTAGAATCATTATCGGAACGAACCACAGGGTTCTTGGGGTGGATTCTCAGAAAAATAAACCGTGTTGCCGTGAACCTTGAAGCACTCAGGCGACCGAAGAAACTCTCTATAACGTTTGCGCTTGGATTGCTACAAAAACTGGTGGCGGCCCTTGCGATTATGTGCGTACTCATAGCGTTCGGGGTAGTCATCCCCTGGTGGGGGATCCTTGCCGTACTGGTCGCTGTGAATCTCTCAACAGTGGTATCGATTACACCTGCTAACCTGGGAGTCTTTGAGGGTGCGGCCTTCCTCGTTTATATAACTCTTGGGATCAGCAGTGAAACCGCAATGGCATTAGCAATTGTTCAGCATGCTGCTTACCTGATCCCGCTCGCGGGAATCGGCTGGGCCATCTCTTCCGTACGAGCGTTGAATATTAATGGTGGTAAGTCAGGACCTTAATGCAGGTTAGTGGGATGACCTAATCAGTACTTACCATGATACCGCCCAAACCCCGCTGTGATATGCAGTACGCTCAGGTGCTACTCTGAGTGCGTATAAGACTGGTAATGTCCATCTATCCGCGTGCGCACCAGTGACAGGTTGCCTCGGATCGAAACCGATTACCGCTGTGCCAATTTTGCCTGAAGCAACCGCGGTCTCGAAATCGCTTGCATCCCAAAGCCCCCGCTGCGACAGAGAGGTCATAATGAAGGGATGAATCAGCGGAGTGCGTCCACAGGCACGAGCGATACTGGCCTCCTCTGCAAGTACAGGCCCTGACCTCGGAAACTCAGAGCATATCGAAGCGAGATCTCCTGTAATTGCTGAAACCCGGGAAAGATTGATCCACGCAACAGTCCCCACAGCGATATCAGCTGCGATCACTTGAAACGCTAGAATCCAAGGAAGCAACCGATGACGTCTGGGCTTGGGGGGTTCCAGGGACGCTTGGTCCCCACCAGCAAACAGACCTTCTGCACTAAACAGCGCGGGACCCACGAGCATCACTGTCGCTAGGTGTAAATCAAGAAAATATGCGGAAGACGACCCTGACCGAACCGCAGAAAATGACCAGACGAGTGCACTACACCAGTACCACCAGGCTGGATCACTACGAGCTTCTGGACGACCTCGAAGAACGCTATAAGCTGCTAATGAAAGGAGGGGCGCCCAGGGTGCCACATGGCTAAGAAACTGCCAACCCAAATTCATAAGCGAATAGGTGCCAGTAGTGTATATCAGCATATGTCGCCACGGTTCAAACCCCCACACGAGAGTGATGGCAGCAACGCCTGCGATACCCGTACCCAAATACCCGAATAGGATCGAACGAAGTTCGGTGGGCCGATACTTCCAAGCCCAAATAAGGGCGACCAGTGAAGGAACAACTTGGGTTTGCTTCACGAAGCAACTCATAGCTAGCAGAACACCGGCCCAAAGCACTGCGCGTCCGGTTCTCCCCCGATCCATCAATGCCCATCCCATCGCCGTACCGAGTACAGCCCACATCTCAATGCGGAACTGTCCAGTTCCATATACAAAAGGCACACTTGCACCGAGAAGTCCTAAGCTGCCAATTGATACTGCCCAATCTCTGCCTCGAGCTTGAACCCACCAGCCGATCACTCCTAAGACCAGGATCACTCCCAGCCCATTCACCAAACGCCCAGCTAGGAGGGGCTGTATCCCAAGCGATGCCAAGAATCGAGCTAGGACCAGCACTATTGGGGGATAGTTCAGAACACGAAGTGATCCATCACCTTCGATTGAAGGATAGAGCCTGCCCGTCTCCATCCACCCCTGTAAATGATCTAAGAGTTCCCCCGCCGTGTAGCCGGGGTCCAGTGGATGAAGTGCTAATGAAATTGACCAAAACAGAAAGATAGTGATCAGCCAAGCCAATTGGACTCGCCCAGCGAGTTCTGCCCATGACCGGTTCATGCCAAGGTCCTCTGAATAGATCCGTAGCAGAAAATGGGCATTAATCCACCGGCCTAAAGCATTGCGCATCAACTACAAGATGGATTTGCCTCCGAGTCAATCTCAGACTTTCCTAAGAACCAGAGTAGCGTTCGAGCCACCAAACGCGAATGAATTAGAGATGGCAACAGTGAGTTCGGGTGCCTCTCTCCCATATTCCGCTACACAATCAAGGTCACAGCTTGGATCTGGATCTGTGAGATTCGCCGTCGGAGGTATCCTCCCCTTCTGCAGTGCAATCGCACTAATCGCTGTCTCAAGTGCCCCGGAAGCGCCAACCAAGTGGCCATGAACGGACTTAGTAGAACTAACTGCGAGATTTGAAGCATGATCTTCAAAAATACTCTTAATAGCTTCGATCTCTATCGGATCTCCAGACGGAGTGCCGGTCGCGTGAGCATTCACATACTGGACTTCCTCCCGTTCGATATCCGCGTCCGTAATCGCCGATCTCATTGCTGCCTCCTGACCTGCAGCGTGTGGCTCCGTCAAACTGAACGCATCACTTGAAACACCATAACCGATGATTTCTGCAATTGGATCTACAGCTCGTTCCTGGAGTGCCGATTCAGCTTCGAGGACGAGTAAGGCAGCTCCTTCACCTAGCACAAACCCAGTCCGTTCAAGATCGAAAGGTCGACTGGATGCCTCAGGACCATCCGTGTGCGAGCTTGCAAGAACACCTAGTCGTTCCCATGCGGCGATCGAGCCATCATTGAGCATGGCCTCAGCTCCGCCACTTAGAGCGGTGTCCAGATAACCATCACGAATCGCTCGAAATGCCTCACCAATAGCTACTGTCGAGGATGCGCAGGCAATCGAATAGGTATGCGTCGGCCCATGGAGTCCAAATCGCATAGAGATGTGTGAAGCCGGCCCACTTGCCATGATCATCGGTACAGTACTAGGCCTTCCCCTTCGGCTCTGGCGAACAAAATACGTTCGATAGCCCTCCTGTAGAATCTCCGCACCACCAAGTCCACACCCCATGTAGACCCCAATCTCCCCGTCCTCTGGGCCCTCCTGCCCCACCCCAAACAACCCAGACGATTGTAAGGCCCCTTCTGCTGCTACAACTGCCATCTGTGAGGCGCGCGCCATGAAGAGTTGCTGGGTCTTGGGAATCCGATCTTTTGGTCTGAAATCCGCAGTCGCAAGTGGAAGGTCTGAACCGAAGTCCACCGTGCCAGACCTGACCATCCGTACTGCCGAATCTCCTTGGTAGATCCGGTCGAATACCGATTCAGGATCTTCTCCGTGGGGAGCAATCAAGCCAAGCCCCGTGATAAAAACGCGCCGCCCCACGGGCCGTGTCAGTCGCCCTTAGCCTCGATAAGCTCGTCGATCAGCGTTGCAGCCTCGTCAAGCGTTTCGAATTCAGCTCGGTCGTCTGGAACCTCAATATCAAACTCATCTTCGACGTCAAAGAGGAATTCTACCACCATAAGAGAATCAAGGCCGAGGTCAGCTAGGGTCGCCTCAGGCCGAATTTTATCCTCATCGACGTCGTACTTGTCGGCTAGTACTTCTGCTAGATAAGGGTAGGCCCTCATACCGCCGCTTCTCCATGCAGGAGAAAACAAAGTGAGCCCGCGCTAGCGAGCAGTTCCATAAATCGATGCGAAAGGTATCACGCCCAGAGCACTCAATACAGTTTCACTCTACTAAAGGCTTTGAAATTGGAGTGAACTAGGATATCAGCTTCTGTGTTGACACGAGATTCAAGCTGGGGCCAGGATTACGGAACCTCTTGGTGCGTGACCAGCTTGGAGAAAACATGGCAACCGCAAAGATATTCATGATCCGAACTCGTTCCGCGATAGGCGTATTGTCGCTAGCCGGTGTTACATGTTTGGTTGCCTGCTCCAATGAAGAGCAAATAACACTTGGCTTGGACGACTATCGTATAGAAGACTATGCCGATTTATCGCCAGAAGACCTCGTCCAGAAGTTCAATCTGCGGGAATCTGATGTAGCTGTTCGTGATCTTCCCGGCTGGGCGCCACTTAAGAAGATCGTGGTAGAGATGCCCGGGAATGAACCTTGGGAAAATCGTTTTGAGCGATTGGAGTTTCTTAGAGAAGGAGTTCCAGGAGTAGAGTTCGTTCCAGTCAAGAATCTTTCAGATGCGATAGAAAGGGGCGTGCTAGCAGATGCACAAGCCACCATAGGTCTCGGTTGTAGTCCTAGCACCGTGGACGCCATCGGTCCCGATGTGAGGTGGATTCAGTCAGGTAGTGTAGGACTAGATCGCTGTTTCAATACGATCGGTGAAGAAGCTGAAAGAATGCAGAATATTTTTCGAGAGAGAAATATTCTTGTCAGCTCCATCCGTGACATGACAAAGCATGCCATCGCACAGCATTCCCTCACCATAATGCTTTCTCTGCTCGGAGGCATGGATATTCATGCGGAAAGACAGCGCCAACATATATGGGGAAGAACCACTACAGATGTAGTACGAGATAAGAATCTTGATGTTGAGTTTCAGGACCTGACTTTGCTTGTTGTGGGACTAGGGAGTCTAGGTACAGAAGTGGGAAGGCTCGCACATGCTTTGGGCATGAGAGTAATCGCAACACGAAATACCAGTCGTTCTGGGCCGGATTTCGTAGATTATGTCGGTTTGTCAGATGAGATGTTCGATCTAGCAAAGCAAGCAGATATAGTGTTTGCCGCAGTGCCGCCGACCCCGGCTACTCTTGGATTGTTTGATATGAAATTTTTTGAGGCTATGAAAGAGTCGGCGTATTTTGTGAGTATAACCCGTCTTGGAGTTATCGACTGGGAAGATCTTAAGATGGCTCTCAAATCAGAAAAGATCGCTGGCTTCGGGACTGATGATCTGCCTCAGGATGACTTTGAACTATGGGATCTTCCGCGAGTAATCATGACTCCACACGTATCGGATTATTCTCCTCGCTACAGGGACAATCAGTACGTGTTTTATCGCGAGAATTTGAGGCGCTATATGGCCGGAGAAAAGTTGCTTAATCTGATAGATGTCCAACGTGGGTACTAATATTTTCAATCCCGACGATATTCAGGGGTCCATAAATCCTGAGATCAAGCAGGTGACTTCCCAGCAGAGCTGAGGGTGTGAGTATCGTGATACAGGAGCACTAACAATAGCTAGTATGATCCATGTAAGAATTCTCAGTTTGTCTATGTTTCTCGCTCTAGGACTGGCCAAGAGCCCTATGCCGGTGCTGGCTCAGACTCCACTTACTGTACAAGACGTCAAACCTCTAGTCCCGACCGCAATAGCCACGGCGGATTCACTCTTCTTCTCAATGGAGCCCCTTGCTTCGTTCAGGCGTCTCGAAGCACGGATAGACGTAGCTCCAAGTGACTACGAAGCCGGTTGGAGAGCCGCACGCGCTGCGCTTATTCTCGGAGTTATAGAAAAAGACAGGGAACTAACAGATCGTTGGCTTAGAATAGCTGTCCAACTCGCTTCGGAAGCACTGGACCTACAACCTGAGAATGTAGATGCAATAGCATGGTTTGCTGCAGCGAAGGGACGGCTAGCCCAAGATATCGCGGGGGTCCGAGAACAGGTCCAACTGGCACAGGAGGTCTGGGCCTTGACCCAAGAGGCACTGACTATTGACCCTAACCACGCATTAGCTAACAGTGTCTTCGGCAAGCTCAATCAAGAAGTTCGAAGCCTATCGGGCTTCGAACGCTTCATCGCACGAACTTTTATGGGCGGTGGGGACCCAATGAAGTCCAGTTCTTGGGAAGCTGCTGAAGAACACATCCTCAGAGCGCTTGAGAGTGAACCAGGCACTATACTCTTCTACAAAGACCTAGGCGACACATACCGTCTTCAAGGTAAACTAGACCTGGCGCGGACTGCGTATCAGAAAGGCCTGGCAGCACCAGACCATTACCCTTCAGACCCTATGTGGAAAGAGCAAATGATCGAAAGGATAAAGCAACTCGATCGTTAGCAGTCAGCCTCGGCATCCTGAAGCTTCTCTGTAGATACGCTCATGTTCCTCCACAACAAGCGGCCAATCAAATGGAGGGGGATTCCTCATACTCCCCTCGCATAGCCTCATAAGTAAACCACGATCGCAAGCAAGTTGTGTCAGAGCATCTACCATTCCCTGATCCGAATCGACCAGAAGCCCTGCTAACCCATCTGGCACGATCTCCGGTAAGCTACCAGTCCTGAACGCCACAACAGGCAAACCAACCGCACGAGCCTCTAAAGCAGAGATTCCAAAAGACTCTCGAGTACTGGGGAGGATGAACACATCAGAATTACTTAACACTTCCCGAACATCTTTACGGGTTATCGCTCCCAGAAATTTTGCTTCCACACCCAAGCGAGACGCCTTCCTCTCAAGGGAAGATCGACGCGGGCCATCTCCTGCGAATGTGACCCTAAACGTATGCCCATCTGGAACATTCTTTTGAGCCGCGGCCACAACTTCAAGCAAAACTGAGCCTCTCTTTCGATTCTTAAGGCGCTGAACAGTAACCAGGTCTATGCAGTTTCTTGCGGGCGCCGAGACAGAACATCCCTCACTCCACCATCCAATATCTACACCGTTTGCCAACACTGTTGTCGGGCGACCAAGAACCTTAGACACTCCGTCCGCGACCGTCGGGCTAACACCAGCGACCACCTGTGGCCAGGATCCCCACCTGGTTAGAGCGTTGGACAGCTTATAAACCCATTCATGTCCTCCTAACGTCGAGTGGAATGTGACAACGAGTGGTAAGCCCAGTGAGTGGGCGGCCCAGCCGCCGGCGAGAGCACCAGCCGAAGCAATCGATGCATGCACGTGTACCACATCAGGTGACCACTCAATGAGAGCCTCTCGAAGGCGCTTCGGAAGCAGAGGAGATATCGGTACTCCCACCATTGGGACCCTGAGAGAAGGAATCCTGACAGCCTGGAAGTTTTCAGCTTGCAAGGTTGGCACCGATGGCACGCGAGCCCCTTGTTCTGAGGTACTCTCGGGCGTCATAGTCAAAATTCGAACCTCATGCCGCCGATCAGCAAGTGTATGAGCCAGATCATCGATCAGATGCTCAACCCCCCCGAGTCTTGGCAGGTAGTATTCAGCCAACAGTGTAATCTTCAGCTGAACCTCCGTGGCCCATTCACATTCAACACTCTCTCAGTGGTTTCTCGTAAATGCGCCATCGTTTGTGTGGAGCAAGCCCTAGTGAACTCAACGGAGAAACTAGTGCCTCATTCTCTTCAAGGATCCACGAGGCTTCTGCTTCTTCAGCTCCTATTTCGACAGCTCGGCTCGCTACCTCATGCATCAGTAACGAGAAAAAGCCACGGTTCCGGTAGTCACGCCTAAGCCCTAACAAAATGATGCGTCCACTGAGTATTCTCGGCAGGGTTAAGAAAAGACGAACCATGTTCCATGGCCACAGGCGCCCTGAGGGTATACGGCGGAGGACGCGATTGATATCTCGAGCAATTACAACGAATCCGACCGCTTCACCATCGACTTCAGCGATGCACGCAAACTTAGGATGTAGGACCGACCGAAGATCCTTCGCAAGGTACCAAAATTCCGCCCAAGAAGGTGGTACGAAGCCCCAGTTATCTGCCCAAGCATCGCAGTACAACTTATGGAAAACCCTAACTTCCTGTTCAAAGCGGCCAAAATCCCATTCGCGAAATACCAACTTCGTCCGGACAAGTTTCCGCTCAACCACCTTCTTCATGCGATCCGGAAAACCGAACTCCGATCCTTGGATGAAACGGTAACCCAGTAGGTCTTTGGCGCCCATATAGCCACTACTCTCAAGCAAACGCTCATAGTACGGCGGCGTCCACGGTGTCATAATCACGGCTTCGCGATCAAACCCATCTACCAGAAGTCCACATTCGTGGTTCATAGAAGGACTTACCGGACCTCTCGCTGTCTCAAGACCTCTTTTTCGCAACCACTGTGCAGCTCTCTCCATG
This sequence comes from uncultured Gemmatimonadales bacterium, assembly GCA_913045345.1. Classification (GTDB taxonomy): domain Bacteria; phylum Gemmatimonadota; class Gemmatimonadetes; order Longimicrobiales; family Gaopeijiaceae; genus UBA1142. The sequence goes on along the minus strand of CAJWPN010000016.1, from coordinate 24,479 downwards.
AGCGCATCGGCTGCTTCTTGGTCATTCCTACACTCAAAGAAACCAAAGAAGCCAACCCGATCTTCATGATATTCGTTATGCCAACCATTCCGTATCGCCGCGACCCGGCCGACCGGACGACCTGCTCGTTCTGCGATGAATAAGCCTCTCTCGGCAGACTGATAAAAGGGGTTCTTTGCCCGATCTAATGCACCACGCACTACTGCACGGAGAGGGGGAACCCAGGCAGAACTCTCCCGATCATGGACCTTCCACGATACATCGACAAAGCGCGCTGTACCTCTACGCCCATCCACTTGCTGTATTCGAAGAGTCAACTTGCCGACCTCAGTACTTCACAAGGCTACGAAAGTGATATCGCTGGTTCTAAGCTCGGACTACCCCTCATCGCTGCGAACAAGGCACGATGTGCTTCAACAATGCGTTGCCGAGCATTCTCGTCTGGCTCAAGCGACCAATTACCCTCTTCCGAAGTGCCTCCCAAGGCAATCCCATCACTGCGGGGTTGCATGTGGATGAACCCACCAGTCCCCTGAAGGCCCCCGAATGTCGCATAGTTCACCTCCGGCTGCGGTACCAGAAGCGTCAATTGCCCTTTCAGAGGTACCAGCTCTGTATCTCCAAACAGGTCATGTGATCCGAGGCCCGTGCAGTTGATAATGATCGACTCATTGAGCGTCATAAGGTCTCTAGGAGTATCGAACTTCCTAATTACTATGCGCCCACCAAATCGCATGACTTCGCGTACCAAGGCATCCAGATAAATGGACGGGTCAATCCGCAAGGTGACGCGTTGACTTGCATATCGCGTCGGGAAGGGATGCTCCCCAGGTCCCAGAGATATCGTTGGGAGCCTCAAATCAGCGGGAAGCAATGGATCCTGATCCTCCCGTGTTGAACGCTCCCTCGGAGCTGAGTCACTCAAAGCGTAACTATCAATCCATGAAATTCCGTATTCCGGCCCGGTAAGAAGCTGAAGTTGTCTGTAGGCAATCCTCGCTGCCTGTCGTAGCTGAAGATCCCACGCGGACGTTCGAAGTCCTCGATCAACTAGGCCCGAAGTTGGAGTCCATGCAGCCAAAGACATGTTAGATGTAGTATCTGGAGGAACCGAAAGCGCATAAATCGTTACCGAGAAGCCCCGACGTTGTAGCTGTCTTGCGGTCGTCAAACCAGCGACCCCACATCCGATAACAGCCACTTCGCGGAATTCACTCTCTAGTGCGAGGTCTGCAGCCATAGATCCCGTACCCCAGGATAGCGACATACCCGATCCACCGTGTCCATAATTGTGGATCAGGGTTTTATCACTGAACCGCTCCGCTCTAAGCACAAAGCCCGATGGCCTGTGAGGGCGGAGACCCACAGTGGTGTGTATCACTCGATTCCAGGCAACGTTAAGGGGGGGGAGTGGCTTGTACGGTGACAAAGATGATGCTGAACCTCGGAAACAGCCTCCTAGGCCAAGACCCAAGATGCCCATACCGCCAGTTTTTAGAAGTGTGCGCCGGTCCATATCAACTCACTTACGAATATTGCATCTGCATCTTACATGAATATGGATAAGCAGGATACTGATTCTTAGATCCTCATCTTGAAGCCATATCACATCTCTGTGACTGCCAACGCTTTGTTGATAGAACTATCGCTTCCATGGAGGTTCATAAAGGCTAGCGACCGAGAATCTCTCGAAGCGCTGAGATCAGATAATGGATATGACGCTCCTGACAACTGTACCCCATCAGACCAATGCGCCATGCCTTCCCTTGGAGCGGACCAAACCCACCTACGATCTCGATCCGGTACTCGTCTAGGAGCCGTTTTCTTACCACAGCGTCGTCGACGCCATCCGGGATAAGAACGCATGTCAACATCGGTAGTCGATGCGCCGGATCCCCAAACAATTCAAGGCCCATCCCTGTCAATTCCTTCTTGAGCAGGTCACCACACCTTTGATGGCGGGCAAAGCGCTCCTGTAGCCCTTCCTCCTGAATCATTCGGAGTGCTTCGCGAAGTGCAAAGACCATCGGGCCTGGTGCAGTGTGGTGATAGGCTCTGTCATCAAACCAGTACTTACAGATGAGGGCCAAATCGAGGTACCAGGTGTCGACAGACTTGGTGCGGCTCTCAATAAGGGACATCGCTCGATCATTCAGGGTGATGCATGAGATGCCCGCCGGGCCGCCGATACACTTCTGGCCACCGCTATAGCAGATGTCAATGTTGAACTCGTCTACCCGAATGTCGCTTCCCCCAAGGGAGCACACAGTATCAACTAGGAAAAGTTTATCGCGACTACGAACAAGGTCTCCTAGTTCTGAAAGTGGTTGCCCTAAACCAGAAGATGTTTCTCCGTGTACCACCCCAACCATCTTGGCTTCGGGATGTTGATCTAGGGCATCCGCGATCTGCGAAACCTGAACTACATCGCCAAAGTCCACTTCCACTCGGATCGCAGTACCCCCATGCCGTTCAATGATCTCGGCCATTCTTTGTCCAAAGAAGCCATGAATCCCGACGATCACCTCATCACCAGGCTCGACGACATTACAAATCGACGCCTCCATCCCTGACATCCCGGTACCTGGGAGTGTGATCGCAACCTCGTTCTTTGTCTGAAAGAGGTGCCTCAGTAGCTCCATGCTATCATCCATGACAGCAAGAAAATCAGGATCGAGATATCCAAGTATCGGACTAGTCATCGCCTGAAAAACGCGTGGATGGACGTTACTCGGTCCCGGTCCAAGCAACACCCTCGGCTCGTGGCGAAGCTGTCCGATAGACTGTCCATTCGATGTCATGCTATCTCCGTTCAAAATATGGTTGAAGTGATCTTTGTGGCATGTCAATCAAGCCGTTACCGCCCGATTCTTACCTAAACGTTCATCTACAAGAGCTACAATGTTATCTAGAGTATCGGACTGAAGCCCTTGTTGGTTCGCTATTTTTTGAATCAAGCAGTCGACACGTTCGATATATTTTGCTCCACTGAATAGAGCCCTCGCAGCAGATGATGGTTTGGCAAGTCCTTCCGCAGCTTTCGCATATTTTTCGAACGGGACCAAGTCAGTTTCCGCAGCCCCAAGATTTGTGCAAAGTTTTCCTGCCCAACCGTATGCGTCTCTAGCCATTTCGATGTCCCCATGCACAGCTTCCCGGATAGAGATCATGCCATCGCGTTGGATACACCGGTAGTTCCCTGCAAGCAACATGGGCCATTTGGCTAACGGCACAAAGATAGAGTCGTGTACTTTAAGCTTTACCGGAATCTCTGTGGCCCCGTCTCCGGGATCATATATGCTTGCTTCTATGTCAGCTTGAAGATCGCGCAGTATCCGGGTGTGTTCTTCACTTTCAAAGTGTGCAGCCTTGAAATTCGTGGGCAATCCAACCTGTAAAACATTCTTAGGCTCTTCTGGCGGACGAAAAGCCTGAGGGTCTGGACTCGCTAGTGAGACGAGGCCCGGATCAAAACCATCCCAAACGCTTGGTTCTTCGAAACACCCTTGAAGTTGATCAGTCACCAGTCCTGGAATTCGAGCAAGGTACGGCAATGGAGGCATATTCATAATCGCTAGACTGGGTAAATGAGCAGCTGCAATCCTTGCCATCATTTCCTGAACTCCCTCTGAGCTGTACTGCGACTCCTGCATTCCTAGCACAACCAGGTCGAATTCTGTCGGTTCAACTCCCTCTGGCGCACTAGCGGATAGCTGACCCGTAAGCGTACTCGAGTGAATTTCAACGAGGGTATCGCGCGCCCGGATCGGAAACCGTACTAGAGTTCCCTCGCGGTTGATTAGCTCAGCCGTTGGCGGAGTACAAACCAGGGTAACCGAGTGCCCTGCCAACAAAAGCTTAGTCCCAAACAAAGAGCCGTAAGAAGCACCCAGAATAAGTACGTTATATGTGGGTTTCACATAGTCCTCCTCGACTTTGTTTGAAGCGGAATCCTTTAGATAGCACCCTGCTCACGAGCTCTTTCTATGCCTTCTGGGTCAAGGCCAACGACATTTGTAAGGATCTCGTCCGTATGCTCACCTAAAAGGGGCGATCGCTCAACTTCAGCGGGTGAATCAGATAGTTTGATTGGATTTCCAACCGTCAGGTATTTTCCCCTCTCTGGGTGGTCAACCTCTACTACTGTCCCAGTTTGTCGCAGAGACTCCTCCTGGGCTAGCTCACCCATGGACAAGATTGGACCACACGGCACATTCAATGGGTTCAGTATCTCCATGGCTTCCATCTTGTCCTTAGTCATTGTCCACTTCTCAATCTCCTCGAACATCTCATCGAGCTTGGGGAGCCGAGCTCCTGGGCTATTCCATTCTGGATCATCAAGCCAATCGGCACGACCGATGGCCTCCGCTAACCCAGAAAAGGCCTGAGCTTGAGCAATGACATAGATGTAAGCATCGGGATCAGTTTCCCAGCCCTTGCACTTCACAATCCAACCAGGTTGTCCACCACCAGATGCATTCCCTGCACGGGGAACTGCATCGCCAAATTCATCGTTAGGGTATTGTGGGTACTCCGTTAGTGGGCCATGCGTTAACCGTTGTTGATCGCGCAACTTCACACGACAAAGATTGAGCACAGAATCCTGCATCGCACAGGTCACGCGTTGACCCTTCCCACTCGCCTCACGCTGAAACAACGCAGCTAAGACACCCACTACAAGGTGGAGGCCCGTTCCAGAATCCCCTATTTGAGCACCGGTAACGGTGGGAACACCCCCAATCTGTCCGGTCGTGGATGCCGCTCCTCCCGTGCACTGCGCTACGTTCTCATAGACCTTGCAATCATCGTAGGGTCCTGGTCCGAATCCTTTGATTGAGGCATAGATTAATCGTGGGTTGATTTTTTGGATTTTCTCCCACGGAAATCCCATTCTATCGATAGCGCCCGGTCCGAAGTTCTCGACCATTACATCACATTCTTCGATCAACCTGGTGAAGATCTCCTTCCCCGCATCCGTCTTTGGGTTCAGTGTGATACTCCGCTTATTGGCGTTTAGCATCGTGAAATAGAGGCTGTCTGCATCAGCAACATCACGTAATTGATTGCGTGTAATATCTCCTGAGCCCGGCCGCTCTACCTTGATCACATCAGCTCCAAACCAAGCTAAAATCTGGGTACAGGTTGGTCCTGACTGTACGTGGGTCATATCTAGGATTCTCACACCGTCGAGTGCTTTTGACATCGTAATCCTTTTGGCTTTATCAGGCGAAGTAGCGGACCCAGATGGTCCAGTAGATGAGGACCAGCGTTAAGCCGGTAAACACTGCGAGGCTAAGCCATCCAAACCACCGTGCGAACGGTGACGGGTAGAAAGCCTTGTCAGACTTAGGGATGACCGTCAAGCAATAGTGCAAGTTGAGATAGAATAGTACTGGTGAGATGAAGGCGGCGAGGGCGGAGGCCATTAAGACCAAGAGTACTGGTCTCTCTAGCCCAGCAATGATCAATGACGCGCTGACAAGCGAATAGAGCATCGTGGCCCGATAGATGTTGTACTCCGAATACCACGTACGACGGTGTTCATTAGTCAGATCATCAGGGTCGAGCCCACTCAGTCTCGCAGTCTCCGGGAACAGATTGCGGCAACATGCGCCTACGATTCGTGGCCGACCATCAAAATAGTTGAAGGCAGTTGAGAACGTGGCTGCGAAGGCACCGAGCATGAAGATAACCATCATCCAGGGGCCAATACTTTCCGTGAAGATGGTCGCGATCTCTCCCATAACTGCCCGACCTTCGACCTCGCTTGGGTACATCCATACAGCGGCAAGCAACAGGAAGATGGTCGCAAGGAAGAACGAGATAACGTGGCCAATACGGAAATCCCATTCCCCGATTTGGAACCAACGCCTGCAGTACTGAAGGGCATGATCTGGAAGCCGTGAAGTATCCACTGCGAGATCAGCGCTCTTAGGAGCAAAGGGATCAAAGCGGTTCGCAAGCCCCATCTCTTCGAGCTGACCCCGGATCTTGCTCATGCCTTTCTTCTTTGCTTTGCCCCATTCGGATGCTTGCAGTGAAACGTCTATTCCTGTGGGTAGCAGACCAAGAAAGGCTGCTATAATCAGCCATGATCCGCTGTCACCAATCGCAGGGTCGGGAATTTCAAAAATAAAGAAGTTGCCCATTTCCGAGAGCGGAGCCGGTGCAGCAAAGTACACGGCTAGTGTGGAGACGACGAGGATCGCAGCCAGGATTTTCGTTGAGAGCTCTACAGCCTTGTAGTTCCCTCGGAGAATAATGGCTACACAGACAATTCCTAGCAGTAGCCCGTACATCGTCAGCGATATAGGCAAACCCATTGTTTCGGTGAACACATAGTAGAGCACTGCCGCAGCAGCAATCAGGCGACCGGCTTGGCCCAGAGCACATTGGAAGACGCTCGTTATCAGTACATACCAAAGTGGCCACTTCCACTTTGCGGTACTGTAGGCCTCGATCATGCTCTTGCCGGTCGCATTCGTGAACCGGAAGGCCATTTCAAACCCATAATATTTAAAGATATATGCGACGGGGATGCACCAAAGCAGCGCGTATCCGAATCGCCCACCAGCAGTGGGTGCTGTCACGAGATGGCTCGTCCCAATACCGGTCATCATCAGAATAAGGCCCGGGCCTAAGTGACCAATTAATCCCCTTGCTGTCATGTCGGGCATCTCAAGGTCTCTGAAGCGGGATTCCACTTCAGGATATTCCTCAGAGTCCTGCGGATGCGATTGTAGATTTTCCATGGATTTAAGCTATTCCCGAAATCTCATCGTGGGTTTAGGTAACTACTTCGTCCCTACTTCGATTGACGTGCACAACGACCTCATAGAGAACCGTTCCTACCGATGGTTTGAATTCATGACCTTTTTCAGTCAGGATACCATCCTCGGAGCCGGTCATGTTGAATACTATTTCCTCATTGGAAGGACCCTGGATCGGTATCGAAACCTGATACCCACCAAGATAGTTATCACCCTCAACAACGGAGAGTATGTGCTTCAGCGTGAACACGCCTGCAATGATTGAGCCCAGAAAAAGCAATAAAGCGGTTAGTACCCCCGCTAACCCACCAATCATCAAACCCATCACCACAGCTACAGCACCAGACACGTGACCGAACACAATCGCCCTCGCGAGTTGGCCTTCCGGCGAGTGTTCAGCAGACTCGTTATCAGCCTCGAAGAAATAGATCGGGCCAGTAATCGAGGCACCTGGGTCACACTCACTCGCGTGAGCTGAGACTGAGGGGTTGGGATAGAGTACCCGGTCCCTTGGAGGAAAACGGATAACGTCACCTGCAACCATACCTAGGGCACGTTTTCGTGTCAGATGGATAAGAGGACGACGTGAGGTTACCGGTATCAGTTCTGGTAATAGGGTACTTTCCGGCTCCAACTCACACCCAACCATACTCATGTAGTAGAGTTGGTCGATCCGAGAATGATCCTCGCTGTTCTGACACTTGATGCGATCAAGCGAGATCGCGATACCCATCTCAGAATGTCGCCAACGCGTTGAACGGGCTCGCGGTTCCGCCCGGTACCCGGGAAATCTGCCACGAGACCATGAATTGCCAGCGCCGACGTTCAGCAGCCTCTTTCGCCACATCGAGCAAGTACCCGTTATCGACAAGCGGCAACCCCAGAAAGACCTGTGTGAGGTCGTGGACTGGTCGATTCCGCCCACGAACGCCTGAGGGTTGAACGTCATTCACAGCATCGCCAACCAAAAGAGCCACGCCTCGTTCTTTCAGCCACGGAAGCACCGAAGCATGTAACCCTGCACCTACACGACCATAGGCCCACGGACCATCTGCCTCCCGCTTCGCCCACCGACCTGTACGAACCAATAAAACATCGCCACTCCCGACGGTGACCCCCGCAAAATCTTCCCACTCTTCTAGATCAGACACGTAGATAGGTGTACTTGGTTCAAGCCACTCTACCCCTCTCAGCAATGGCATGTCCACAAGAACCCCTCGGGTCACAAAGCCAGGACCCATGCGATCAATGGCCAAGTCTTTACACCCCTCCATATCCAGGTTTTGGGGATACCCATTGAAAATGATTCGCTCACCGTCCCTTGTGGTCGCGTAGTGGCATAGGGCGTCCAGGTGTGACAACTGTCCGTCGTGAAGAGAGAAGCTGATCGCATCTAGTGCAGCACGTACCCTTCCGGTATTGGGATCCACCGAGGTCATCCAGTGCTCAGTGGGTGCGAATGTCTGGCTGTCAATCGCATCTTCTTCACTTACGAAATGTCCCAAAGAAACCGTAACACCATCTTCCACCAAGGAAGCTGCCGCTCGCGTTTTCTCAGATGTAATAAGGTTGAGGGTGCCACGCTGGTCCGAAGGACCCCAACGCCCCCAGTTCGAGAGATCAGCCTCCCAGAGACTCATCTGATCTGGTGTGACAAGCACTTCCGGATCTTGCGTCGATGGGTGTGGTGTCGGCCGGACTTGCTGGGTAGCAGTGGCGGATGACTCGGTGAGAGGCATGATAGCGAAGAGACTCAAGCCGAGTATAAGTGTAATGAGTTTCATGAAGATCACCTCAGACTATCGAAACTTAGGATAGCACTAGAAACGGAATTCTAGGCGGATGACGCTGACTTCGAAACAGATGCTCGTCGTCCTTATAGAAATAACTCGCTATTCTTTACGATGGGACTGTAGAATTAGACTTGATCATAAGACCCAGGGACTTGGAAGGAGGCGAGATGGTTCAGTTAGTAATGAAGTTGCGCTCCGTTTATTCTTTCAGGTTCACAGTTCTTATCATCAGTGTGCTGATAGCTACGAGCTCCTGCAGTAGTGAGTGGCGTGACCCGCTTCCGGTCAGCCAAGAGGAGTTCCTTGCGGAACATGAGGACTGGAGAAGCAACCGAGAACAGGCACTCATCACACCCCCCGGCGGTCCAGTTCTTTGGTCTGGTCTGTTTGACTTGCCGCAAGGTGAAACAGCATTTGGTTCGGACCCAGCGCTCCCTATTGTTCTTCCTGCAGAAGATTCTCCGGCCTTAGCTGGCACACTCGTGCGCCAAGGACAGGATGTGCACTTAGAGCCAGTTTCGGACGGGAATGTCCACCTTCAGGACGGACCCCCGATCGAAGAGACCACTATTCTGGAAAACGATCGTTCAGGAAACACCACTTACCTTTCCTTGGGATCTCTGGGGATGCGGATCCATTCAGAGCCCGGAACGGACCGTCTGTGGCTGCGTGTCTGGGATACCGACCTTCCGGAGCGCGAGACATTCCGACTCCCGGAATACTTCACCTTGAGCACAGAGTGGCGTGTCTCCGCTCGGCTAGACCGATACCCCGAGCTAAGATCAATTCCTCTTGCTGACATCACAGGCGGAATGATAGAGCAAGACGCAATTGGAGAACTCGTCTTCAGAAAAGCTGATGGTGAGCACCGATTGATCGCCTTCGGGAATGAACAGAGTCGCTCTTATTTCGTAAGTATGTGGGACTCAACAGCAATATCGGAAACCTATCAGGCCGGACGTTATATGAGGGTTCCAGCCGCCGATGAGGATGGATGGACAACCATCGACTTCAATAGGTCTTACAATGCGCCGTGTGTCTTTACCGCATTTTCTGTTTGCTCACTTCCGCCGCTCGAAAATCGTTTGGATCTAGCAGTGACAGCAGGTGAAAAACGACCTGAAAAACCAGCTTACTGATTAAAGGGTACCCAACCCACAATCAGGTTAAGGAGGGAACGCATTTAGTCGGTTCCTTAGGTCAGGGAAAACTCAGGTACCCCGTGTTTTCCCCCTGCATAATCTGCCCCCCTGAATCACTTCATCCGATGAGCCTACGGTCAAAGATTCGGGGTGCAGTAAATCTGAGATGCCTCTCTTTATCGATGTTCTGAACCCCATCCGTCATCCAAGCAGGTGCAGGCTCACCTTTGAGATGATGACCAAAGAACTGGCTGAGCCTGTACTGAAAGTCTATCCGGTTTTCCAATTTCCTGAGGCCGTGACCCTCGTCAGGATAAGAAAGCCAGATGACAGGCTTCTCTAAGAAGCGGAGAGCATTATACCACTCAAGGCCCTGTTCCCAATTGACTGTGGGATCTTCTTCTCCGTGGAGATACAAGACCGGAGTATTCATGGTTTCCACACCGGAGATCGGTGACTGGTCCCAGTAGAGGTCGAAGTCATCGTACGGGTTTGTCGCGTATCGGCCTTGGCCGTAGATGTCGTAGGAATGGTTATTCTGTCCACTACCAACAAAGAGTTGATTGAACTCACTCACGAGATTGATTGGGGCTGCCCCGTGAGCTATAGCCGAGAACATCTCCGAGCGTGTGGCGATGTATGCGCCTCCTCCCCCACTATAGGAATGCCCACTCAGACCGACAGCTTCAGGGTCAGCGTATCCAAGTTCGATAACCTTTCGGACTGCAGCTTCTACACACTCCAGCATGTCACTGTGTGAACTGCCAATCCGGAAGTGGACATCGGGTTGCATCAGCAAGTACCCATTACTTACGTAGCCGGCAAAGTTAGGTTGATGTCGATACGCAGGAGTCGGATGCACGTGGAGATTCTGCGAGTACTTCTCATAGAACCGAACTATCATCGGAAGCTTCTGTCCTTCTTGATAGTCGTCCGGAATAGCAAGGGTACCCTGTAACGGTACTCCATCACTATTCGTGTAGTCGAACAATATTCGGCGTCCCCACTTAAATTCAGCGCTTTGCGGATTCGCATCACTGACTCGTTCTCGCACATCAAAGTTACCAGCACTCATCCAAAGATCTGGGAAATCCTCCCAAGACTGCACTGTAAACAGATACCGATTGGCATCTTCTGCTTTTTGGGGTAGTGAGAACTTCTTGTCCTCCCACGTTAGTTCTGTAAGATCTCCTCCGTTGAGACGAAAGAAGCCTTCCTTCTTGGTCCACTGTCCGTAGGCATGAAGCAACAAAGGTTTGGAGAGATCGATCGATCTCTCATCTGGGTCTTCAGCAACGTACCGGAAACGGATCTCATCCGCGGCACCACGACCACCCGTAAGGACCCTAGCTGCAGTACCGTCGAGGGGCTGGGCCCATAGATCATACCGTCCATACAGAAGCACTGATTCGCCGTCATCGGACCAGCCCGCGAGGCCATAAGGGGGCTTCTCACCGAAGCGGTCGAATTCTTGGTTTGTAAAATCGACCGCAGTGGAAGCTGTCAGATTTTGATGTTGGTCAGCACTGACGACATAGTCCCAGAAATCACCATCCTTCCAATACAGGAAGTGTTCACCGTTGGGTGAAAGTCCAAGAGTCCGAAGGTGCCCTTGAAGAATTTGGACACGGTCTCCAGTACCCGTGTCGACCCGATAGTAATCTGCGAGATCCGGCCTCCAGTCTGACACGTAATCAGTCTCATCCTGGCCAATGCCCCAACGTCCATCTCGGGTGATTTCAATACTACGCATGGACTCATCCGCTAGGTGGACAAGTCGTTGATCTTCCAGATGCACTGCCGCGATATAAGTCCGGTCCTGATCCTGGGAAGCCTGTCTCTGTTGGGCGGCTTGAATACGGTCGTCGGCCCAGTGCCAGATATTCACATCGGCCAGAGGCAATCCCTCTTCAGGCCAGTCTTCAAGTTCGTCCTGCTGCGCTTTCGTACCTACAAAGATCATTCCAAGATCTTCACTCCAGCTAAGTCCATCTTTCTCACTGATGATATTTCCTTCTCTGAGACCCTGGTGATCCGAGGGATCGAAGACGTGTCGCTGCGGGTTAACCCCACCCATCTCTACGAATGCGATCAGAGTATTAGCCCGCTCGGTCTTCTCTTCCGGAGTCTCGCCACGTAATACGGCGATACCAAACCCATCCTCCGACCAGGTCAAGCGGGTATACCTCTGCTTGGCATTGTCTAGCACCCTTCTCGAACCTGTCTCCAGATTAACGTAGTAAAGACCATTTCCATCTTTGTTTTCGGCATCAACACTGTACGAGAATAGTGTCCCCGGTTTATTGAATTCCGCTTCATCTACACTCCCGATTAATTCCTCATATCCTTCTTCCAAGTTTCGAAGAATCAGGTCTGTTCCATCATGATCCGAGCCCTCATCAACCTGCCTCTTCTTGACGAAGAAATGACTTGATCCCGAGGAAAATTCGAATGAGGTGACATCACCCCATTTCAATTTTTCTCCTGACTCAAGATTGATGAGTTCAGCCTCACGCAAGACATCCTCACCGTCCCTGCGTAGCTTCTCCGCCTCTGAAAATGGTAGGTCAACGAAGTAAGCAGCCCACTGTCCGTCCTCAGATAGCTCTACGCCTGTCGCCGGAGATAGAACATATTCTGAGTTGCTATTGAGGCTCTTGATATGGACAACATTATCAGAACGCTCCCGAGTATAGGTCCACGCTGCCCAACGCCCGTCTGCTGATATTCGGGATCCTGAAATCGTCCGCCACAATTGATAGTCAGAGATCGTGAGTGGTCGTTTATCAACAGCGTCTTGGGCATAGATCTCTGTTGCCATTACTCCGCTGGCTAACAGAGCTAGCATCAAAACACATGGCTTTACGAACGATCGGCTCAAAAAATTAGATAATCTGATAAAGACTGCCGGAGCAGGCATGGATAACCCCCGAAGCGCGGGAAACTGAGGACAGAACTTAAATTACGAGGATTGATGGAAGTGCGCTTGGGAGTAGAGCACACTTTGTGCACTCTGCAAAAAAGCACGCTCCAATCAGTAAGAGATTTCTTAAAGACCCGAATCAGTGTGTGGGACTAGGGATTTTCCTCATAGCACAGAATCTGGTCAGGTCTTCGGTAAAATAAGCGACACAGAACCCCTGCTATGCTCAGCCTACGTCTTCTGCGTTAGCCTCCACATAGGCTTTAGCAAATTCCTCTAGCTTTACATCAATGGCTCCACTGAGGGCTTGCTGGGTGTCATCAGCATTAGCAACACCCACAGCCGTAGTATACCAGGTCACAGCCTCTGCTAGGGTCACTTGTTCATCCCGGACCATCTTGGCCGCTTGGTTCACTCTCACTTCAATGGAGTACGCGATTGCCCCATCTACATCACTCTGATCTCCGACAACGCATTGGAGTGTGATCCTCAATTCAGGCAGTCCGGGATTTTCAAGCATCTCGTCTTCAGTAAGCAAATCCACTTCGGACTCAAGTAGTTTGATCGCCGCATTTGCCTGAACCTCTGACGATAGTACACCAACACTCTCGCATGTTGGGTTACCCACAACGCTGACGTGTACACCTCCAATCTCTTCAAGCGTGTAGCGGTTCCACTCAGTGTCCTGGGCATCCAAAATGTCCGGGGCGCTAATGAGCATTAATCCGACGATAGTGCAAGCCAAGCGTTTCATGGAGATAATCCGTTATCCGTTCAATGAGCTCGCGAGAACGTGGGCTTGATTTATCCGCCCGCGCCGCATGTCCTGCACTGGTGGTTGTTTTTCGAGCCCAGTTTCTCCAGCAGCACAACTGTCTTCGGATGTGGCTGTGCCCTCTGTTCTGGACTGTTCGCTAGGTCTGCTGTGGTTTGCCCGCGGCGACTAATCAACGTTACGTCTGCACCATTTCTTACAAGATACAGAATCGTCTCATTGTCTCCTCGAGCAGCTGCATGATGGATAGCCGAAAAACCATCCTTGTCCCTGAGGTTAGGATCAACACCATGCTCTTCAATCAGATATCTCACAGCAGGCAACCAACCATCAGGAACACCTCTATGCTGCTGCGCTACCCGGGAAGTTCCAAACCCCACACCTGCTGCTGCATGGAGAGGATGAATTCCTGGTCCACCATCCGGTACCGGGTCCAACCCTGATGGATCGACTGGCTCAGAGTCTTGGTCAGTCGTATCTGGTTCCATCATAGGAGCGGTGTAGCCTCTTCTGCTCGGAAGCTTCTGTGTCCAGATATTTGGATCAGCACCATAAGCTACTAGGAGCTTCATCGCGTTGACGTCATGAGCATATGAAGCTCTCCAAAACGGGGTCGCACCAGTGAAATCAACACCCATACGCCCAGCGTTATATGCGGCATACCAGATGTGTGTACTAACCCTCTGGTTGGGCTCAGCTCCGGCCTTCATCAGCAACTCTGCGAGCTCCAGATAGGACGTCTCCTGCTGCCGGAACATTGAAGGTTGGGGATACCAGGTCCTGAGGGACCATTCGATGTTCAGAGTGGCGAAGAGCGGACCAGCACCATCATCACTTAATATGTTTGGATCAGCACCATGCTCTAAGAGCATTCTGGCCAAATCATAGTTGCCATTGATCACAGCGACTAACAGCGGACTTGATTGATCCCCAGCGGTAACGTGGTCAATCTCCGCTCCACCGTCTACGAGTCGACGCGCTGCCTCGATATGTCCTTCTCGAGCAGCAAAATGGAGTGCTGTAAAGCCGCCCTGATCACCAATCTGTTCGTTTCCTGAAAGAGATCTGACCGGTGGAGGTGCGGGCGGATCCGGCTCTGCTTTTTCGTCCTCATCCGGCTCTGCTTTTTCGTCCTCATCCGGCCCTTTATTATCTGCGGAGTCGGGAGGAGTCGCACCAGTATTCTGACTTCTCGTCTGCGGTCGAAACGATCCACCCCTCCCTGATCCAGCGTCGTTCGAATCCGGATCTTTTTCAGCGTCCCGTACGCGATTTCGTCGAGTGCGATCCGCATTTGTCTCTTCAGCGAACTCGACATAGTCCTTCACTCTAGTCACTACCTCAAGGTCCGAACCGAGCTCAACTAGGGCTTCTAAAGCTTTGGTCGCATTTTTCACTGCGGCGAACATCAAAGGTGTCCGCTGGAAAAAACCATCAACCATGTTGAGGTCGCCCCCATGCTCCGCAAGCACTCTTATAGCTTCAGGAGCATCAGACTGCGCAGCGAAATGCATCGCAGTTACGCCAGTCGATGTGAGCTTATTCGGATCAGCTCCAGCATCAAGCATCACCGTCATGACTTCGTGATAACCACTGCGGCTTGCAAGGTGCAGTGGTGTATAGCTTCCGACTCTTGTCGTCGGCTTCACTGTGGCACCTGCATAAAGCAAGAGATTGGCCATCTCGAGGTCATTATTAAGAGCTGCCCAGTGCAGGGCCGTGAGACCATCTGACTGGGCCGCATTAACGTCCTCACCCTGCTGCAGCAGAGTCCGAACGATCTGGGCATCTCCCTGTTGGGCTGCATCAGCCACTGGTGAGTCAGCGGGCTTAGCTGCGAGAAGTACCAGTAGGCTTAATCCAAGGAGCGAACTGGTAAGAGATAGCCTTTTTCTTCTACCTATTGCCGACATGTCCCGCTCCCTTAGGGTATCCACCTTGTGTTCCAGATCGAGCACGTCAGACCGAGAATGTCCCGGTACTGTTCCCAAATGTTTCCAAATCGTCGACACCAAGGCGATGTAACAGATCCAAAAATACATTTGCCATCGGTGTACCAAGCGTCGCCCTTACGTGCTTTTCACCTTCCAAAATCCCATTTCCACCACCGGCGAGGAACAAGGGGCAGCGAATGTGATTGTGCAGGTTACTATCAGCCATCGCTGAGCCATACATCAGCAGCGTTTTATCTAGAAGGGTAGAGTCACCCTCGGTCACGCTCTGAAGCTTCTCAAGGAAGTATGGCACCATCGACACGTGATATGCGTTGATCTTATTAAAGTCTAGAACACGTTCCTCACGTCCACCGTGATGTGAGGAGGAGTGGAACGGTGATGTTGAGCCACTCTCTGGATAAACTCGAGGAGAAGCATCTCTACCAAGCTTCAGGGAGAAAACTCGGGTGGTGTCAGACATGAAGGCGAGCACTTGTAGATCGAACATCAATTTGACGTGCTCGTCAAAAGAATCCGGTACGCCTACAGGGGCCTCTGGGATTTCACGCTCTTCCCCACTCGCATTCTGAGCTTCAACGCGCTGAATTCTCTGTTCTAGCTCTCTGATATTTTGGGTATAGAGATCAACCCTATGGCGGTCAGATGCTCCGAGACTTCGGCGAAGCCCAGCCATTTCCTCCATCACCCAGTCCAAGATGCTCCGATTAGCTTTCATACGTTGAGCACGCTGCTCCGGTGTGCCACCGGCTCCGAACATCTGCTCAAAGACCGACCGCGGATCACGGACCATCGGCATTGGGCTATTCGGTGAAGACCAACTAATGGTGTCGGTGTATGCACATGCATAGCCATATGCACACCCACCAGCCTGATCAACGTTTTCAATCGTTAACTGCATCGAAGGAATCGGTGTCTCATGCCCAAATTTCTGGGCATAAATTTGATCAAACGAAGTTCCAACATCGACGTCAGAACCTTCAGTCTGTTTCGGATGAGCTTGAGTCAGGAAGACTGCAGTGGTTCTGAAGTGATCACCACCGATCTCCTTAGGCGCAAAGGCGTCCGCCATCCTGCAATCAGTATCACTCACGATTGTCAGATGCTTCCGGAACGGCTCTAACGAACTCAAGCTACTCGGAGTAAGGTCGAAATTTTTACCCTCTTCCGCAGGAGACCAGAGATTTTGGGTAGCACCCCAGTCGTTACATCCCGCGGCACCATGAACCTGCTCAATGCACACCAACCGAGTGCCATCAGCTGCCTTGCCTGCCTCTGTGGCTGCCCAAAGTTTGTTCGCCGGCACCATTGCATCGAGTAACGGCAAACCAATCGCCGTCCCCATACCGCGTAGCATCGTGCGCCTTGAGATGTGCTTCCCTGTGATGAACTCCATCGTCAAAACCTCGCTCGAGGAATTAAGAGTTACCTAATCTTTGTCTAGTCCTTGCTGGGCGCCTTCAAGGACAGCCGCAATAGCTGGCCTTGGCGCTTTCGCACTCTTGAACGCTGCACTTTTTACTACACCTAAAATGAAAGCTGAGAGCTTATGGCCGTCCTCGCCAGCCTCCTTAACGATCGCTCTAACGGTAGGCATATCGTAGTACTCAACACGCCGACCTAATGCATAGGCCATCAGATTTTCTGTGAATACCCTGTAGAAGACCTCAGGACGGCTCAAGAGAGCATTCCGTAGATCTTCAGCACTGGCCAATGGTGTACCATCGTATAGCTGACTCTCCGGGTCCACCATGTTACCACCATCTCGGATACGCCAAGCGCCCGTTACATCAAAATTTTCAAGGGCTAACCCAATCGGATCGATGACGACATGGCACGAGCGACAGGCAGGATTCTCGCGATGCTGCTCCATGCGCTCTCGAACAGTTAGAAACCGCCCGTCCTCCGCCTCACCAACTTCCTCAAACGCCGGAATGTCAGGTGGGGGTGGGGGGGGTGGAGCACCAAGCAAGACTTCCAGGACCCATTTCCCTCGGAGAACCGGTGAGGTGCGATCAGCGTGTGACGTCATCGTCAGTATACTACCGTGGCCCAGAAGTCCACGGCGTTTCTCGTCGGGATAGGACATCTTCTGGAACTCAGGCCCTATAATCCCAGGAACGCCATAGTGTCTGGCCAGCCGCTCGTTCACGAACGTGTAATCTGCCGTGAGCAACTCAAGGATGGGACGATCCTCTTCAACGAGATGTGAGAAGAAGAGTTCTGTCTCACGGGTCATAGCCTCAGAGAGTGTCTCATCAAAGTATGGGTAAGTCAGAGCATCCGGATGGATATCTTCAAGATCTTGGAGGCGCAACCATTGAGAGGCAAAGCGTGTTGCAAGTGCTTCGGCTCTTGGATCATTCAACATCCTCAGGACCTGTTGCTCAAATTCTTTGGAATTAGACAGCCTCCCTCTTTCCGCCAACTCTATCAACTCTGCATCCGGAGGTGCGCCCCACATAAAGTAGGACAGGCGAGAAGCTAAGTCGCCCTGGCCGATGTCGTAGATCTCACCGGGAGCTATTCCGTCCGGAACCTCTTCCATACGGAATATGAAGTGCGGACTCGCTAAGATCGCCTGCAGTGCCATCCGGACTCCACCCTCGAAGCCACCTTCTTGCGCACCCTCGTCATAAAAGTCCATCAAGGCGCTGACGTCAGCTTCTTTTATCGGCCTGCGGTAGGCATCACCGGCCAAGTTGCCGACAATCATTTCGGCACAAGGCCGAGCCTCTGCAGGAGCCGTCGGCCGGCACGTGAAAACAGCTCGACGTGTCGGGTTATCAGAAACTCCAGTCACTTCGAAGGGGCCAAGTATAGTGAGACGTTGAAGATGCTGTTGAGTCGTCACTCCATAACCGATACCAATCTGACCATCTGCCAGTGTGTGATCGATCGGACGGATCAAGTCATCGACCTCACCTTCAAATTGCTTAATAAATGCGGCAGTAACTCGCTTTGGCCCGGCAGTCACATAGATAGAGTCTGTTCGGATATTCAAGCCACTGGGTTCAGATTCCATCATCCATCGATCAATCGTAAGGAGTGCAATCCGCTCACCTTCGATTGAAATCTCAACCTGTTCAGTTCCAAACGTGCGCCCGAAGACCTCACCTTCAACCGCATTGTAGGGCATGATATGGAACACGTACTTCCCGTCTGCAGGGAAGTTATGAACACGTGAAAGTCCTCCACGCGTCCCGAACGGAGCTCCTTCAACACGGTCCTTCTGTGATTGTATACGTGGCAACCTGTAAACAGTGTTTTGGATTTCCGCATCGGGATCACCAAGCACAATGCGACTGACATGTTCAGCAGCACGCAGATAACCCTCCATGAGGGTAGCTGAAGGCGTCTGGACGTCGGCGATGTTATCGAAGTTTGCACTCTTCGTATCGAGCGGCAGGAAAGTGTTTACGTCAACTTCGATACCAAATAATTCCTTAATCGTGTTGTGGTACTCAGCACGATTAAGTCTCTGGAACGTGCGGGTCCCTGGATTAGGGTTCCGCTCAGCTGCCTTGTCGAGTGTCGACTCCAAGTCACGTGCTACCTCTGCGAGTACTGCAGGATCAGGGCGCCTTGCCCCTGAGGGAGGCATCATACCGGCCCTGAGCTTGCGGATCATCTTTTCAACGACCTCGCCATTCTCTGGCGCTTTGGCCACATCGAAGCCTTCTAATACCAAATCACCGCGGCGCATTCGGTCACTGTGACAGCGCGTGCAGTACTCTGCGACCACATCGTTTGTCCCATCGTCAGCGCCATCGTTGAAAGATGCTGCGGTTACAGATGGAGTGGCAGCATGAAACGACATCGGTGGTGCCGGGACCGTACAAGTTGTGAGGGTTCCGCAGATACCGGCGACCGTCATAACTGGAAGTATGGTTTTACGCATGCCCACGCTCTAAAGAGGTTACAGTACTGGTAAGCTTCAATAATAGCGCAAGCACAGGGGATACGGCTAGGCTTTCACCAGCAGAGAGAAGATTGGTTTGTCTGAATGGAACAAGTTCGTGCAGACCTACGAAACATGATTCAAGCCCAGTCTGCTGTAGTCAGATCGGGAACCTCTTTCCGGATACTCAAGGTGTCCTTAAAGGAGTCTAACTTGTCAGCTGACACGAATTATACCGACGCGATAAACCCTGAATCCAAGGCAACATTCAATCCCGAAAAGATGGGAAAGAGCACAATATTCCAGTCAAAACACATTCTAGTCGGGCTAAACGCTTTTGAGCCGGGCCAAATGCATCAACTCCACACCCACGAGGGAATGGACAAGGTATATCACGTTCTTAAGGGACGAGGCCTATTCATCCTGGAGGACCGGGAGATAGAGATGGAAGCAGGATTGATGTTGGTCGCACCGGATGGAGTGCCGCACGGGATCCGGAATAACAGCAAGGACCAACTTATTGTGCTTGCCATACTTGCCCCAGGACCGTGATGCATCTTTTGGAAAAGAACGCTCCTGACCCTACTAGGCGGCACATTATCTAGAGCTGATTCTCTCCCTGATTAGGTCCGCCGTCCATGACGCCCGCGCCTCCGAGATTTTTCGAGCAAGCTCCAGCGATCGCTCTAAATCAGCGATGGACACACCATTGATTACGGCCTGACCAGCCTTAACGCGCTCTGACCAGCGTACCGAATTAACGTCATCAAGCATCATGTTTAGTGTGATTCCAGGGCTATCATGTATTCCATCATCAGGCATCCCTTCCCTAGTAACACCTTCATCACGCAGCACGTTCGGAGCATTAGCTGGCCGTCTGTAGTACTCACCAATGTGATGCACAGCCGCTTCCCCATCCCACGCTGCAGTAAGACGCTCAGCCACAGCCTCCTGACCACTCTGGTTGCCACCACTGTCCCCAATAAAAATGATGTTCTCAAAGCCATGCATCTTCAGACTGTGCGCTACGTCGGTTAGTACCGCCTCGAATGTTTCCTGTCTGAGGCTGATTGTTCCTGGGCTCCTCATATGGCCGCTTTGGGGCTCAATGCTACCCTCCGGGACATATTCGATTACCGGAGCGCAAACCGCATTTCCGAGATTCTCTGCGATTGCTGGGCAGTTCGCGCGTAACACGTAGTTATGCTTCCCGGTAACCAGCCAGGGACCGTTGGGCTCTATCCCCCCGGTCGAGACTATGGCAGTAGTCTTTCCAGACGCTAGAGCGTCTCGGACGTCCATCCATGTCATCTCTTCGATCCAGGGTGTTTTCGCCTCGGGCAGAGGATTGGGTGTATCCGAGCAGTTGTATACATTTGCTCGGCAGTCACCGCCGCCCATCGTCCTGGGATCTGGTTCGGGCCGCTGCTGACCTCCAGGGCCTGCACCGCGACCTCGACCACCCCGACCTGCTGTACCCTGGCGCTGCGGAAGAGGCAGGGTACCGCCATTTGCAATCGTTTCCTGGATGAGTCCGGCAGTACTCTCGGCACGGAATCCAACAATTTGCCTCGCGTACTCAAGAGATTTGACGCGGTCAGCGAGGGAGACGCCATTAATCGATGCAAATCCGGCCGCCACACGTTCATCGAATCGGATAGATCTGGGATCTGCATGGAACATATTCAGCGCGATCACTGGATCGTCGTGAAGACCATCTCCTTCACCATCGACTAGGCCCTGTTCAGCCATATACTGGCCAACACTTCCGTAGTCGTAATAGCCCTGAACATGGCCTACAATCACTTCATTACCCCATGCGGCATTCAGTGCATCCGCTACCGCACGCTGGCCACCTTGATTACCACCACTATCTCCAATGAAGATGATGTTCTCAAAGCCGTGCATCTTCAAGCTGTGCGCGATATCGGTGAGGAAAGCCTCAAACGTCTCCTGTTGGAGACTGAGTGTACCAGGGCTGCGCATGTGCCCACTTGGTGGGTCGATCGAGCCCTCAGGTACAAGCTTCACAACCGGAGTGCACAACGCGTTCCCAAGTTCTCGGGCGATCGCATCACAGTTTGAACGAAGAACGTAGTTGTGCTTACCCGTCACTAGCCAAGGACCGTTGGGCTCGACACCCCCGGTGGGAATAATGGCGGTTGTCTTTCCTGCACTCAGAGCGTCTCGGACGTCCATCCACGTCATCTCTTCTATCCAAACCGTGTTTGCCTCAGGGAGAGGGTTTGGTGTCTCGGCACAGTTATAGACATTGTTCGCACAATTGCCGCCACCAAGGGAATTGGTATCGCGCTGCTGCTGAGCGAATGCCGTCGTGTTGGTAAATAGCACTGCCCCAATGAAGAGGATGGTCCTCATAGTTTTCTCCTAGTATGCGAACATCAGCGTCCGAGACTGGGTGTCAGAAGCAAGACGCGCCAGGGGTAAACGATATCGGACGAGATTTACTGACCTTGGACACAACAGACTCAGCGCGATCCTTGCGTCTAATTTGCTGGGGCTCACCCAAAACGCATTGGGCAATTGATTGACTGGAATCCCCCAGCCCCCATAAACTTTTCCTAGCTTCGTCTGATTAAGGAGTATAGTGCCATGGTGGCAGTTTCAAAGAAAACCGATTGTGGAACCAGGCTAGGAATAGTCCTCTTGGCCCTGGCAGCTTTTTTCGCGCTTAACTCTGGCCCGATCTACGCCCAACAAGGCGCGGTGAATACAGCCGATTATGGCCACGTGACATTTACTAAGGATGTAGTGCCAATCCTGCAGCGTAGTTGTCAGCGTTGCCATAGGGACCACGGTGTAGGGCCGATGGCCCTGATCGACTACGAAGATGTGCGTCGTAACGCCAGGCGCATTGTCTATAAAACAGGACTTAGGGACGTAGCTGGCGCCATGCCCCCATGGTACGTCGAAAAAGACATCGGGATTCAGCACTATAAGGATGATCCATCACTCACGGACGAAGAGATCCAGACACTAGCAGCGTGGGAAGCAATCGGCATGCCAATGGGTGATCCAGGCGATGCACCGCCGCCACTAGAGTTCGAGGAAGGAGTCACTTGGAGTGCAGGAGAACCAGATCTGATCGTCCGGCTCCCAGAATACACCGTCCTAGGTGACCAACCCGATTGGTGGGGCGATATCGAGCCCACCCCAACTGGGTTGACCGAGGACCGCTATGTAAAGTCGGTAGAGGTTCGCGAGGTGAACGATTACGATCCCAACGAGGTTCGTGAAACTGTCGGCGGTAGGTTTGTTTTCCACCACATGATCTATAGCACTCGGGTAACGGAAGGAGGAAACCCCTTCGCCCCGGCGACAACCTGGCCAGTTCATGAAGTTGGCAGGAACCCTGATATCTTTGATGAGGATGGGGGTCGGCTCCTTCGGGCTGGATCAAGTATCGTCTCCAACTCCCTACACCTCCACTCGAATGGCCGAGACACCAAAGCCCACCTTGAGATCGGATTCAGGTTCCATCCCGAGGGCTATGAGCCCAAGTACCGAGGTGCGGGCCTTGGACTCGGGAATGCGATCGATATCGATATCAAGTCTGGAGAGAAAGACCAGGAACTTCATGCCTACACGGTCTTAAACCAGCACACAAAAATCGTAACCTTTGAGCCGCACCTTCATGCTCCAGGGGCACGTATGTGCCTTGAAGCAATCTGGGGTTTCAATGTCGAGACACTGTCCTGTGTAGGCTACGACCACAATTGGGTTCGCGGATACGCCTTCGCTGATAATCACCAGCCCCTGCTACCCAAAGGCACAGTTCTCCACATCACGGGCTACATGGACAATACACCGGGGAACACAAACCTCTCAGACACTCGCAACTGGCAGGGTTCAGGTAACCGGTCGGTATCGAACATGTTCATTGACCTCGGGATGCGACTCAGATTGAGTGACGAGCAGTTCCAGCAGGAAATGGCTGATCGAAGAGAAGCACTGAACTTGAACGTGAATGATCACGTGATTGGCTGTCCTCTCTGTATGGTCATCCCAGGGAGATAACCCTATGACGAGCAGTGGTTTTCCCCCGCTTCGGGCCATCCCGGTATCGGCTATAGTTTTTCTAGCATTGGCGAGCCTGTTAGTTCAATCACCATCAGCGGTGTTGGCTCAGGAAACCTATTCAAAGGGCCAAAGTATCTCCCCAGCATACGAGGGTTGGGAACAAAACCCTGACGGCTCGTTCAATTTCCTGTTTGGCTACATGAATCGGAATTGGCTGGAGGAACCAGACATCCCGGTAGGAGTCGATAATAGCTTCTCACCTGGCCCAGCAGACAGAGGCCAACCCACTCACTTCCTTCCGCGCAGAAACCGTTTCGTATTTAAGGTTCGCGTCCCAGCGGATTGGGGTGATAAGGAACTCGTATGGACTCTCACCGCCAACGGTGAAACCCAGAAAGCATTCGCTTCGCTCAGGCTCGATTACGTCGTTGACAACATGATTATCGCATCTGAAACAGGTGCTCTTAACGCGGGCTTTAGTACCCCCGCTTCACGGGCCAATACCCCGCCTGTTGTCGTCCTAGAAGGAGATACGGTGCGCACTGCTACCGTTGGACAGCGGGTCACACTTGTTGCAACCGTAGATGATGACGGGCTTCCTCGCGTGAGTACAAGAACTGAGCAGCCTGATACAAGTGATGCACCACCAACGCTGAGTGCACGGCAACTCCGCCCACCATCCCGGATAACTGTCGCGAAAGTCAACGGGCTACACCTCGCCTGGTTTGTCTACCGAGGCGATGGTGAAGTGATGTTTGATCCCTTCCAGGTAAAGGTCTGGGAGGATTCACGGACTGGTGGCAATTCGCCTTGGTCGCCGCTATGGAGGGCGCCGCCCGTTCCAGAAGACATGCGTTGGGAGGTCGGGGTGATGTTCGATCGCCCAGGGACATACGTACTTCGTGGTCGTGCTGATGACGGAGGTCTTTATGGGGATACACAGGTCAGGTTTATTGTCGCACCCATAAGCTAGTGGGAGTGACCCGAGTAAAATCAGCGTCCGTTCTAGTATCCCAAGAAAGTTTCCTGAGCGGGAAAAAGGCTACCCAGGAGTTCTTGCCCCGAAGCAGCCTTTAGGCAGAAAGTGACCTGCTGGCGTTCAACCACCGATAACAGTCGGTATGTTCGGATTTCGTTCACGCTCCGAGTTTGGTACGTCGAAGCAAAGGCGAGCCTGCCCAT
>CAJWPN010000015.1:0-39940 GCA_913045345.1 uncultured Gemmatimonadales bacterium | reverse complement strand
GTGCCTGCGACCTTGTCGATTTCGTCTAGAAAGACGATACCCATCTCTTCCGCCCTGTAGAGGGCTTCATTCACGACCTCATCCATATCAACGAGCTTGTCGAGTTCGTCCTGGATCAGAATCCGACGCGCTTCTGCGACCGTGACAACCCTACTCTTTGTGCGCTTGGGCAGCATGTCTTGAAGCATCTCAGTGAAACCATGATCGAGCCCATCACCAGCCCCACCCATGGGGATCATCATCCCTTCTATGTTGGCAGATTGGCTAACCTCAACTTCGATCTCTCGTTCATCTAACTTCCCATCAATGAGAAGCTTCCGAAGCTTTTCGCGAGTACGCTGCCTACGATCTTGGATCCCTTCTCCTTCTTCTTCTGAAACTCCCGCTGGTCCTGCAACAAAAATGTGAGGGCCCTCTCCATTCGTTTCTTCTGTCTGATCCGGACTCATGGCGGGTAATAGGAGATCAAGGATTCGATCATCTACACGCTTTTCAGCGACTTCCTGCATCTCATACTCCCGGTTTGCCCGGACGAGATTTACCGAGATATCCACAAGGTCGCGGATCATCGATTCTACATCACGGCCGACATAGCCTACTTCCGTGAATTTAGAGGCTTCCACCTTAAGGAAAGGCGCACCAGCTAGCCGTGCCAAACGTCGAGCAATCTCCGTTTTTCCAACTCCGGTTGTACCTATGAGAATCAGGTTACTTGGGGCAATCTCCTGCCTCATCTCATCCTCAACCCGCTGCCGACGCCATCGATTGCGGAGTACTATGGCGACTGCCTTCTTGGCGTCATCTTGGCCAACAATGTACTTGTCGAGTTCAGTTACGATTTGTCTTGGAGTTAGCTCATCAAGCCACATCGAATCCTTGGATTCGTCTTCCACTGTTGTGGATATGGCGTTGTCTTGGTGCTCAAGCACCTTGCTCGTCATCCTGTTTCTCCCTCGTCAACACCCAGCTCGTGTACGACAATCTCACTATTCGTGTAAATACAAATTTCCGATGAAATTTCGAGCGCACGCTGAACCACACCCTGTGCATCAAGATCAGAGGAATCCTTGAGTGCACGTGCTGCTGCTAACGCATAGGAGCCACCCGATCCAATAGCTAGAATCCCATCGTCTGGCTCAATAACGTCTCCCGTACCGCTGACTAGAAACAAGTGATCTTTATCGGCCACCGCCAAGAGCGCATCAAGACGACGCAGATACCGGTCCATTCTCCAGTCCTTCGCGAGTTCGACCACTGCCTTAGGCATATTTGCAGGGAAGCGCTCAAGCTTTTCCTCAAGTTTCTCGAACAAAGTGAAAGCGTCTGCTACAGCTCCAGCGAAACCAGCTAAGATCGTACCATCTTTAACCGCCCGGACCTTTCGTGCCCTGCCCTTAACAACTGTATCACCCATGGTGACTTGCCCATCTCCACCCATAGCTATACGCCCGTCCTTCCGAACAGCGAGCACGGTAGTGGCATGAACAGACGGAAGAGTCATAGAAGATGTCTCCGGGTAATACGTTAGATCAGGCATGTTCCTCATAAATAACGACAAGTCTCAGTACCCGATTTTTCACGAACGGCTAATCTAACTTCAGTAGTGCCAAAATGGCAGACTTGGCTGTAATCTCTACTTACTTCGAGGGTGGGCTTCCGTATAGACCTTCTGTAAACGCTCTTTAGTTGTGTGCGTGTAAATCTGGGTCGTTGAAAGCGACACGTGCCCGAGAAGCTCCTTTACCGCAAGAAGATCGGCACCCGCATCCAATAGATGCGTCGCAAATGAATGGCGTAGTGCATGAGAAGAAAGTCCGCGGGAGCCAGCCGCCACTTCAAAACACTTGGAAACAGCAGCTTGGATTGAGCGTCCTGATAGCCTACCACCTCTAGCATTCACAAGGAGTGCATCTTCCACATGGTTCCGTACCTCTCTCCTCCGTGGCTCGTATCGGTCGAGTGCTCGGAGCGCAGATTCCGTTATTGGAACCATCCTCTCCTTCCGCCCCTTTCCGACCACACGAACAAACCTAGATGAGCTGTCGATAGACTTCAGATCCAAACTGTGAAGCTCTTCAAGACGTAAGCCACTACCGTAGAGTAGTTCCAGAATCAGAAGCTCCCGTGTGGCCCCAAGTGTGTTTTTTTCTGCGTTTCGCTCAGCCTCTTCGAACACCAGACGAATATCCCCTGCAGACAAATGACCAGGCAGTCGCTTTTCTGCCTTTGGGGGACGAACAGCACTAGTGGGGTCAATCTCAATGCTACCCTCGATATGCAGAAAATTGAAAAATGAACGAGCAGCAGAAAGCTTACGAGCAATCGTGCGCTTTGAGAGTCCCATCCTGTCCAGCCAGCCTAAAAATCCTCTTAGCGCGAGCCGGTCGACATCCGAGTCCGACCATTTCCAGTCCGGCCGGCCGAGGTACTCTGTCAAGAAAAGATCCAATTGACCAAGGTCCCGTCGATAAGCTTTCACGGTATTCTTGGATAGTTGACGCTCCATAGCCAAGTGCGTCAGAAACTCCCTTACCTCTCGACGAAGAGTCGCTTCGCTCATTTGGCCCCCGTGTTTACCCAGCGGCGCTATGCACTCGCTCTAGCTCTGTCCATCGTCAGACCATTCTTTTGCATCCATACCAAGAAGTCCTCATTAGCTCGCTGCGCTAGCAATTCCCTCCGCTCACGCTTGGATCGGATACGCTTACTGAGAGGGTCAACCAACCCCCAATTCGAGTTCATAGGCTGAAAATGCTTTGGATCGGCATCTCTTAGATAGCGGAAAAGTCCTCCTAGCATAGTAGTAGGGGGAGGAATCAACGGTTCTTGATCACAAAGAGATCTTCCTAGGTTGATACCTGCGAAAATTCCGCTCGCGGCCGACTCAGTATAACCCTCTACACCAGTTAACTGGCCTGCAAAAATAAGGTCAGTCCGTTGTTTCGATGAGCCACTTGAGGATAAACAACCAGGAAAATTCAAGTAGCTATTTCTATGGATTGAGCCCCATCTGAGGAATTCAGCATTCGAAAGGCCAGGGATAGTCTTAAAGATTTTGCGCTGTTCCCCGATCTTTAGTCGGGTCTGAAACCCAACCAAGTTCCACATCTGACCTGCCCTGTCCTCACGTCTTAATTGAACCACAGCCCAAGGACGTTTACCTGTTTGTGGATCTGTAAGCCCGATCGGCTTCATTGGACCAAATCTCAATGTATCTATACCTCGTGAGGCCATGACTTCAATCGGGAGACATCCCTCAAAGTATGGAACAGTGTCCCAATCATGCCCTTGGTGTCCCTCACTACCTCTGAGTGCTTCGACAAATGCTAGATACTCCGGCTCAGACATCGGACAATTGAGATAGTCCGCATCTTGATCAAAACGGCCAGCAGCAAAAACTACGTCTTCATCAAGTCCGTCGCGGTGAACAATGGGTGCGATTGCATCAAAGAACGATAACCCACCATCTCCGAGTTCTTGCTGGATGGCCTCGGAAAGAGGATTAGACGTAAGTGGCCCAGTAGCAATTATAGTTGGTCCGCAAGGAAGATCAGTGCATTCTTCTCGTACAATTTCGATTGCAGATTCAGCCTCAATTGCTGCTGTCATCGCTTGCGTAAAAAGAGTTCGGTCTACTGCCAGAGCCGAACCTGCAGGAACACGAGATACATCCGCTGAGCGCAGTAATACCGACCCGAGCATTCTCATTTCTCGCTTAAGCTGCCCATGCGCATTCGCAGGGTCTTCACTCTTGAATGAGTTTGTGCAGACTAACTCACCTAAGCTGTCAGTATGGTGCGCCTCCGTGGACTTTTCGGGACGCATTTCCATCAAACGGACCAGATACCCCTGCCGTGTGAGTTGGAGTGCCGCCTCACAACCGGCGAGTCCCCCACCTATAACGCTTACCTTCACTTCTTACTCCGGCCCCGACCTTTTTTCTTTCCACGACTAGCTTTTTTCTTCTCGAGTAGATCTATCGCTATCTCGAGCGTTACCTCATCTACTTCCATTCCTTTAGGAAGTCCCGCATTTACCTTTTCGTGTTTAATATATGGCCCCCAGCGACCTGAATAGATAAACAACTCTTGTCCAGTATCAGGATGTTCCCCGAGCTCTTTCAGCGCTTGCGGTTTCCCAGAAGATTTTGCTTCGATAAGGCCAAGCGCTTCCTCGAGGGTTACTGTCCACATTGCGTCAAAACTCTTCAGGTTTGCGAAGGTCTTCCCGCGACGCACAAAGGGTCCATAACGTCCAAGGCCTGCTACAACTTCCTCCCCTGTGTTTGGATCTTCACCTACTGTCCGGGGCAATTCCAAAAGCTTGATCGCATACTCTAAGTCTACCTCAGAAGCAGTCATCTTTTCTGGTAAACTGACACGTTTCGGCTTGGTACCTTTCTCTGGCGCCTCAAGTTCTAAGAACGGACCGTAACGTCCAGTCTTTAGCCGGACTTGCCTGCCTTCCGCAGGATGGAGGCCAAGTTCTATCCCTTCAGGGGGTATTCCATCCATCGAGCGCTTGCCTTTGCACTCAGGGTATGCTGAGCAACCTAGAAAACGGCCACTCTTAGTCCACTTAACCAACATGGGCTGACCACACTGTTCACAGACCTCACCCTCAGCCGCAAGGATTTCCTTTATGATCTGGTCCGAATTTTCTTGACCGTCCTCCAGTCGTTCTAGAAATCCAGGGTAAAAACCTGCAAGCAGCTTGTGCCACTTTACTTCCCCGTCCTCTACTCGATCCAGTTCATTTTCCATCCGACTTGTAAACTCAACATCGAAGATGTTTGGAAGAATGCGGACGAGAAGCTTGGTAACTACCTCACCAAGATCCGTCGGATGGAAGCGTTTTTTCTCTAATTCCACATAGTCTTTGTCTCTGATCTTCCCTATGGTATCTGCATAAGTGGAAGGCCTTCCTATGCCTAGTTTTTCCAACTCCTTTACAAGACTAGCCTCGGAAAAGCGCGGAGGGGGCTGGGTGAAGTGCTGCTTCTGCTCGATTTGCTCAGTTTCACTCAAATCTTCAGGAGCGAGTTCTGGTAGTGGTTCCAAATCGTCTAGACGACGGTGTTCACCGGACTCCCTAGCTTCGAGATAGAGACGGGTGAAACCTTGAAATTTCACAATCGATCCAGTGGACCGGAATAAATAACCCCGCCCACTAGCACCTACTAGTTTAAAGTCTACAGTAGTCGTGTCGTATACAGCAGATGACATTTGACTGGCCACGAACCGAAGCCAAATCAATTCGTAAAGCTTCGCTTCACCTTCAGTCAAATAACCCTTGGCTTCCGATGGGTGGAGCATCGGATCTGTCGGACGCACAGCTTCGTGGGCGTCCTGCGCTGCGCGTTGTTTCTTGCCACCGTAGAGGCGAGGAGATTTGGGTATATAGGTCTCGCCAAATTCCCTAGTTATCCACTCTCGAGCCTGACTTGTTGAACCGGGCGATACCCTATTTGAGTCTGTACGCATATAGGTGATCAAGCCGATTTGACCTCGGCCACCAATCTCTTTCCCCTCATAAAGTTTCTGCGCAGTCGACATCGTGGCGCGCGCTGAGAATCCAAGCCGCTTAGCAGCCTCTTGTTGCAGAGTTGATGTAGTGAAGGGGGCAGCTGGATTTTTTCTGCGTTCGCGACGCTTCACGTCTGATACCACGAACGGGACACCTTTCAAATCCCCAACTACATCGGTCGCAGCATCTTCTCCGGAGAGCTTGAATTTTTTCGCATCAATCTGATGCAGTTTTGCTTCGAACTTTTGACCATCCTTAGCAAGGTGCGCGGTGATCGACCAGTATTCCTGTTCAATAAAAGCGCGGATTTCATACTCCCGCTCACAAATGAGGCGCAGGGTGACCGTCTGCACGCGACCTGCAGAGAGACCAAACCGGATCGGCTCCCATAGCATTGGGCTGACCTGATAGCCAACCAGCCGGTCAAGAATTCTCCTCGCCTGTTGAGCCTCTATTTTATTGCTATCAAGAGGCCCAGGATTATCCAGAGCTTCTTGAACTGCTTCTTTTGTGACTTCGTGAAAAGTTACTCGCTGGAAACGGTCCTTATCTTTTTCATACCCAAGTCGCTCTGCGACATGGTACGCGATCGCCTCCCCCTCTCTGTCTGGATCTGTAGCAAGGATAACGCGGGTAATATCTTCTGCGCTCGCCAGGCTTTTTAATTCCTTAACGAGCTTTGACTTCGTTGTTACGTACTTCGGCTTGAAATCATTGTCGACATCAACTCCCAACTCATCTTTTGGTAAATCTCTAACGTGTCCGACAGATGCAGCGACTTGATATCCGTCGCCAAGATATTTCTCTATCGTGCGGGCCTTCGCAGGTGATTCAACAATTACGAGTGTATGACTCATTCCATCCCATTCCGTGGGTTATTCGCTTGCAGTATCTCCAAGATACGGACCGACACATCTTCTACTGAGAAGCCGTCAGTGTCCACCTTATGCTCTGCCTGACTGTAGGAATCCGAGCGTTCTTTAAGAAGGTTTCGTGCTTTCTCCAGCGTGTTTGAGCAACTAAGTAAAGGCCTAGTGTTCTCAGAATCTGCAACCCGCCGGATCGCTTCCTCAGGACTTACGGCGAGCCAAATGGTCAACGTGCTATCTGGTATCTCATCAAAGCGTCCAGGGACAACTGCCCAACCCCCTCCAGTTGCAATCACGACTTCGTCTTGATTGAGAGCTTCTCGAGTCTTTCTGTGTTCTTCCAGTCGGAAAAAGGATTCTCCAGGATCCTGAAAGATTTCAGAAATTGACTTACCGGTATCACGGATGATGGCCTCGTCAATGTCTTCGAAACGCCACCCCAGTTGCTCTGCTAGCTCCCTGCCTACAGCCGATTTCCCAGAACCCATGAAGCCTACAAGTAGAACCCTGTGGGCAAGGGATACCTTCACCGTTCGCCAAAGCCTCGTTCATTCAAGTGTGAGATGTAGCCATCAAAATTTCTCCGCACCTCGGAAAGAGAGTCACCACCAAACTTGGCTAGGAAGGCGTCTGCAAGTGTCAGCGCGACCATGCCTTCCGCGACGATAGCAGCAGCTGGCACAGCACAGACATCACTTCTCTCAACTGCGGCATCTCCATCTGACCCATCACGAAGGTCAACGCTAGGCAGTCTCTTTCTGAGTGTCGAGATTGGTTTCATCGCGCCATGAACAATAAGAGGCTCACCAGTCGTAACTCCCCCTTCAAGTCCACCCGCGCGGTTCGAGGCACGAACAATCCCTCCACTCCGTGATCTCTCATCAGCGCGTAGTATCGGATCATGCACTCCAGAGCCTGGCCGACGTGCACCTTCGAAACCAAGGCCGATCTCGACACCTTTCACGGCATGGACTGACATCACCGCACCTGCCAAACGTCCATCAAGCTTTTGGTCCCATGACACATAGCTTCCGAGACCTACTGGAAGACCTAGGGCGACAACCTCAAATATGCCACCGAGCGTATCGCCTTTCTCCTTCGCTTCATCGATCTCAGCCATCATTCTCGTTACTGCACCCTCATCGAGACAACGAACAGGGTTACAGTCAGCTACCTCATTGATATCCTCAGGCAACTCAATGATCTGAGCTTCAATGGGGCCAATAGACGTGACGTGACTCTCTACTCGGATACCAAATTCAGATAAGAATCTTTTGGCGACGGCAGCGCATGCCACACGAGCCGCAGTTTCCCGAGCGCTCGCCCGCTCTAGAATGTCACGTACGTCACGACGGTCGTACTTCAGGGCGCCAACCAGATCAGCGTGACCCGGCCGTGGCAAATAATGAGGCCGCAGGGCTTTTGGATTTGTATCCTCACCAGGAGGAAGATGACTCATCGCCGTAGTCCAGTTCTCCCAGTCACGGTTCCAAATCAACATTGCAATCGGAGATCCAAGTGTTTCACCCAAGCGCACACCACTCAGAAGTTCGGCGCGATCACTCTCAATCTGCATACGCCGTCCTCGCCCATAGCCTCCCTGACGACGCTCTAATTCAGGATCTACATCCCGCTCCATCTCCAGGGAAAGACCTGCAGGAATCCCTTCGATAAGGGCGGTGAGACCCCGACCGTGTGATTCTCCAGCAGTACTAAATGAGATGTGTCCCATATTACCCCTGATTAGGACTATAAGCCCTTAATCCAACGCACCTAACCGTATCAGTATATAGATAAGGTTCGAGTGTGAACCAAGAGCTGTCCTGACTAGATAGAGATAATCCGCAGGTGTCCAGGACGCTTCGTTGAGGGCTCAACCGAGCATTTACAAGGGACTACCAGAAGAAGTTGAGAATGTTATAACGGGCAATCAGAAAGCATAATCTGCCAATCTTTCTTACCTGCTACAAGTAACCTGATCAGGAGCACTCGGAGCTCCCAAGAGAGTCATAGTTGGAATCGGCCCATGATAAATGGAGCAACCCTCTATGGGTTCAAGAGCTACATGAGTGGCCGTAGCTGACCAACCTTCAGAATCAGCGTTGACGGATATACTCACATCGCGAGAACTGATGAAGGCCAAATCTGATTTCTCTGCAGTATAGGAATACTCGCTGGCGTAGTAGATCTCCTGCTGGCTTGCCAGGTTCTTAAGATCAGCTTCCATAGCAGCGAAATACGATCCATGTGTCGTGTTAGAAATCTTGGGAATCGCTATGGCCACCAGAATGCCCAAAATCACAATGACTATAAGTAGATCTATAAGTGTAAAGCCCTGTTTGTTACTCATTTCTGGGTCCGAGGCTTGTGTGGCAATTATCTATGAGCAGAACATCCACAGAAAGAACCTAGCTCTAAAGTTCAATCAGGAGAAAGATCAGTATGCCAGGGATCTTCAAGCGGTGGCGTCCATCGAGGTACATGGGGATGCCAAAGATTACTCTTGAGAATCCACCCTAGAGCGGAAACACCATCTTTCCAACCGATTTTCTTTCCTTCAGAGTAAGAACGTCCGTGATAACTGATCGGTAACTCATATATGCGCGCACCCGCTTGGGCCAATCGAGCAGTCAGTTCCGGTTCGATCCCGAACCTCTTGGTGGAAAGGGGCAGTGACCGGAGCAGATCAGTGCGAATCATCTTATAGCAGGTCTCCATATCGGTGAGGTTCACGTCAGTCAGGATATTTGACAGAAGTGTTAACAGGCGATTTCCAACTGAGTGCCAAAACAACAACACTCGGTGAGGACCACCCAAAAAACGTGAGCCGTAAACAGCATCAGCCTTGCCACTTAGGATCGGCTCCAAAAGAACAGGAAGTTCCTGCGGAT
The DNA here is from genome assembly GCA_913045345.1 of uncultured Gemmatimonadales bacterium. Taxonomy (GTDB): domain Bacteria; phylum Gemmatimonadota; class Gemmatimonadetes; order Longimicrobiales; family Gaopeijiaceae; genus UBA1142. Next base: position 30,654 of record CAJWPN010000015.1, on the reverse strand, counting down.
CATACTCAAGATCAGCGTCCTGAATAACTACGACATGCCCTTTTACCTGCTCAAACCCCGTACGGAGTGCAGCACCCTTCCCCAGATTCTTCTCATGCATGCACAGTTGGTCAATCAACTCATCTGCCAGATCGACTAGTAGATCACGCGTCCCATCGGTTGAGCCATCGTCAACGACAATCACATCTAAATCAAGTGGAACCTCTCTGACCTGACGCAATAATTTCTCGACCGTTGCTATCTCGTTAAAAACCGGAATTACAACGGAAAGGACCACCCTGTCCCAAGGCAGAGAGGCATCACGCGGAATGGGAGAACCAACCTGTGGAATTTTCTTGTCTGGACTTCTCTGAGCCATAGCGATTCTAGAGACGTTCAATGTTGATCAAGTCTCAGGGGGACCCCCGAGCTAGTAAATCTGTTATACAAACCCGTCTAGTCGCCAGCATTAAATCGAGTCGTAGCTACCCTGGGTTAGTGCAACTTACCCAGGCCGAGCAATCTTCCGGATATCTCCTGGCATCGCATATCCGATACCAGAAAGCCGCCCAACTGGTAGTAGTGCCTCTGGATCAACCTCTGATCTACCTTTGATTAGAGGAAGTGAGGCATCCAGCCTGATACCGATCACTCTCCCAATCACAAGTGTGTTGGGAGCAGCACCCAAAGTGACCTCCTGTTCGAGAACGCACTCAAGTACCGCTGGGCATCCCTCGACATATGGTGCATCTACACGATCAGACAGTTCAGCCTTTAATCCAGCAAGTTTGAACTCGTCTACAGCTGCCTCCACTTCCGCGGAAGTAAGATTCATTACATCGAGTTGCGAAGCTGTAACAACATTCGCGCAAAAAGCGAGCCGCTCCCTGATATTGATTAAGGTATCTTTTGGGCCAGTTGAACGGTGACCGACCGAAACACCAACAAGAATTGGTGTGTGGGATAGAGCAGAAAAATAGCTGAATGGAGCTAGGTTCGGTGTGTCGCCTGAGCCCCAAGTCGAGATCCAACCAATTGGACGCGGAACTACTAGTGATGTTAGAAGCTGGTAACGTTCGCTAGCGGAGATCTCACCTGTATCAATTGATCGGACCGCATCATCCGATTTTGGACTAGGGGACTTACCATAACCCTTATTCAATGGTTCGCGGGTACTTCCAGAACCTGCCCAGCGTAGATCGTACTCCCTCGAAGTCCGTTTACCTGCCTGAGGTCATCTACAGTGGTTTGGTGCCTTCTAGCAATCGTCCACAAAGAATCTCCAGATCTTACTGTATAGGATATCTCTGCTGATCGGGAAGCTGTACGTCTCTGAAGCACCTCTACGTAGCCAGCATATTGATTTGGGAAAATTGCAACATGGTAATGCGGAGGATAACGCTCCCTTGTTGCCTCTAGGACACGGGCCTGCTCTAGCTCACCGAGAACCCTTTCGAGCCACGCTCGACAGTTTCGATTTCCACTGTAACGCAGATCTACAGCCATACCAGTTGGGTGGACTGACCGGTCTGAGGCGTTACGCGGTTGTCGTTCGGTTGGCCTTGTTAGGCTCGTAATGACTAACTGCTCACCACAAGCCACCCTGTACTGACGGGACAGACGTTCAATGAAGAGAGCAACTTCTGGACGAGCGAATGGAAATGACACTGCATGCAGTTGAAAATTACGGGTCGGACTTACCCTGACGAGCCATCCTTGTGAAGCGAAGTACCGAACCCGTTCAGGAGTATCTATGTAGGTAAAGTCGTGTTCTTCTGCGACCTGATTCTGAAGATCTAGCGATTTGCTCGAACCTCTTAAACTCTGACCGGAAACCGGAGTGGTCCACGCCACTACTAGAATCAGAAAAAGGGGGCAAATGAAGACCCTTTTAGCGGCACACTCTGTCACAACCGTTTTTGTCATGGCACCCCATATGTAAACATATGTTTTCACTGAGACAAGGATCCGTCTCATGCTAGTGCATGGTGTTCTACAAAGACCTCTATATTCAACCCTCAGTAGCAGAGTACAACTGAGCTACAACATCCCAATTGACGACATGCCACCAAGCAGAAAGGTAGTCAGGGCGACGGTTCTGGTAGTTCAGATAATATGCATGCTCCCAGACATCCACACCGAGGATCGGCGTCATTCCCCTCATCAATGGGCTATCCTGATTAGCAGTTGAGAAGCAGGAGACCGCCCCATCGCCATCAACGCATAACCACCCCCACCCCGATCCAAACTGTCCTCCCGCGGTTGCCTGGAACTTAGATTTGAAGTCGTCTAAGGATCCAAAAGCATTATTGATGGCTAGTGAAAGATCCCCCGAAGGGCTATCTGCTCCACCCGGTGTCATGACCGACCAGAAGAGAGCATGGTTCACATAGCCACCTCCATTATTTCTGACCGCTCCTCTGATCGATTCTGGAAGTGCTTCAATGTTAGAGAGCAAGCCCTCCACACTATGACCATGAAAATCGGAATGGTCTGCTAACGCAGCATTAAGATTGTTGGTATACGCGGCGTGATGTTTACCGTGATGGATGCCCATCGTTCGGGCGTCAATATAGGGCTCGAGCGCGTCGTGATCGTACCCGAGATCCGGAAGTTCGAATGGATAGGCCATGTAGTATGACTCCTTAGCTCTGCTGATATCTAAGCAAAATGAATAGGGTTCCGGCGCCGTGTAGCTCCCTCAAACTCCTTCTCCAAACCTATCCGTAGCCCTCACCCAGGGTTTTCTCTCGAAGTAGCTCCTGGTCTCTTCAACCACAGTTGGAGCAAGGAAAATAAGGGCAATTAAGTTTGGCCAGATGACAATCGCCAACGCGACATCACCTAACGCCCATACGACCGCTAGTGGAAGCACTGCCCCTAGGAAGTGAGCTGTTAGAAAAAGCACTTTATAGGGTAATAGCGCGCTCTGTCCGAAAAGATAGTGCGCACATCTATCTCCGTAGTAACTCCAGGAAATCGCGGTAGAGATTCCAAAAAGCAGCACACCAAACACGACGATTAAATGACCCCAGTCTCCTAAGGGAGCCAATCCTTCTCGGAATGCTGCAGCTGTTAGGGGCGCTGCATTCTCTACTGCGTCTCCGTAAAGCGAAGAAAGAGTGTCTAAGCCCGAGGCGTTAACAGCGGTTCCTAGTTGAGGAAAAACTGTTCCGGTAAATAGCTGCGTCTGTGCCTCGTCAACGTATAGTCTGTTTACAGGCGCCTCATGCCATGAAACGAGCGGATCACCCACTCCCGCTTGCAGGTGCGAACCCTCAATGATCACGATCTCGTCAGGTGACCCAACCCCCTCATATCTGCTCTCTGCTGTCTGTGCAGTATACGTAATATCTCCTCCACCAAGCGTGATTTCTGTCGGGAACCGTTCCGAATAAGTTCCGGTCAGAATAATCACAAGACCAGTGAACGAGCAGATCACGATGGTATCGATGAACGGCTCCAGCAGCGCAACTACACCCTCTGATACCGGCTCATTTGTTTTTGCCGCAGCGTGTGCGATGGGTGCTGAACCCTGACCAGCTTCATTCGAAAAAAGACCTCGTCGTACGCCCCACATCAGAGTAACGATGAAAACACCCGCGCCCACCCCAGCAACACCCGCTTGCGGGTTAAAGGCTTCAGTGAAAATCGTGACAAAGGCACCCGGCACTGCACCTAAGTTCATCAGGATGATCAGTAGTGCACCGGCCACGTAGATACCAGCCATGATCGGCGCTAGGACTGCAGTCACTCGTCCGATACGCCCGATTCCACCAAGGATCACAGCAGCGACAATACTTGCAGTGATCGCTCCAGTGACCCATAGAGGTACGCCGAATGTCGTACCCAACTGATCAGCAACTGTGTTTGCCTGCACCGCGTTCCCCGTAAAGAACGCGGTAAAAGCAAGCATAATCGCAAAGAAAACGGCCATCGGCTTCCACTTCGGTCCGAGCCCCTTCTCGATGTAGTACATCGGTCCACCTGCTACCGTCCCGCGCTCATCTTCAATCCGGTATTTCTGAGCTAGCGTGACTTCCGAGTATTTTGTTGCCATACCCAAGAAGGCGGTCACCCACATCCAGAAGAGCGCTCCGGGACCACCCCAATGAATTGCCATCGCCACCCCAGCGATGTTGCCTATACCTACTGTAGCTGAGAGGGCTGTAGTCAGGGCCTGGAAATGTGATACATCTCCGGGATCATCTGGGTCATCGTATTTTCCACTGGTGACTCCGAAGCCATGCACAAGGCGGGTAATTTGGACAAAGCCCGTCCGGACTGTGAGGTACGCACCAGTGCCGAGTAAAAGGATCACCATGAATGCAACTTGCTCACCACCGATTGGAATCCCGATCTCGATGATGTACGTGTTGGCGAAGTCTACGATGGGCTGCAATAGACTATTTAAGATTTCTAACAAATTCATGAGCGTCTATTCCCTATAAGGCATGGTTGGGGAGACAGATATCAGATCACCTGGCTACGCTGCAGCAAGGGCCGTATCGCAGACATGAGCAGCAACCATGTAGGCAAGCAACTCGTGTGCTCGGTTCACTATCTCATCCACTGATGGGCTCTCTTGGAACATCTCCTCAGCCTTATCGCGCAATTCAGGGATGGTCGGCAGATGTGGTAATGACATCTCAGCGATCCGTGTTTCGAGTTGGTCTCGGGTACGCTTTGCCCGATCCGAAAGATCTTCCAATGTATGGGATTCGGCCCATGACTCCCTAACCCGAGCCGCAATGGTCTCAACGCTGAACGACCCCGCCAATTCAGTGGCGACCTTATCTATCACTTTTCGTCCGATCGGGTTCACTCCTCGAATAACTTCGTCCGGTGGTGATCTAAGATCCCAAACTAACCCGAACCAAGACATAACTTTCAGGATATAATAGGAGATATCGATCTCCCACCAACGAAAGCCCTGACGAGTCGAACTCTGGTAATGGTGATGGTTATTGTGCCAACCTTCACCGAGCGTAATAAGCGCCAGAAAAAAGTTGTTACGTGAGTCGTCCCCAGTCAGATAACGCTGAGAACCCCACTCGTGTGACAGAGAGTTGATAGAAAAAGTACCGTGGTAGAGTGCAACGGTACTCCAGAAAAATCCGACCACAAGCATGGGCCATCCACCCCATAGCCACATGCCAAATCCAAGCAGGATCGCAGGCGTATAATTTGTCTTATTTAGGATCACAAGCTCTCGGTATTGCGTGAGATCCCTAACCGTTCCGGGATCAGGCTCCCAGTTCTTCGGATTGAAGATCCAGCCAAAGTGTGAATACCAGAATCCGAAATGCCGAGGAGAATGAACATCTTCCGGGGTGTCAGAGTGCAAATGATGATGACGATGAACCGCAGCCCACCAAATTGCACCTCGTTGAGCAGATGTTTGACCCAAGAATGCAATGAAGAATTGCATAACTCGGTTGGTTTTATACGACCGGTGACTGAAGTACCGGTGGTATCCCGCCGTGATCGCCCACATACGAATGAAGTAGAGCACCACCGCGACCCATAGAGCCTGTAGAGTCACTCCAGTCCATATCGCTCCAAAACAAGCCAGATGGACGAGAACAAATGGGATTGTGGTCGGGTAGACGATATCGTCTTGCGGCGCGTGGGCGTGGTCGCTGGCCACTCCCTATCCTCCGGTCAGAAGATGAGTAAGGGTGCGCAACAACGGCCGAACGTAATGAAGGATAGGCAAGTAGCCAAGGATTGACGAAGTTTCCTGCGACCGTGAGTGTTTGAATCAGCTATTTATTCTGACTGTTAGAAATAAGAAAAAATAGACGCTGAACTGAGTGTTTTACGTTAATCCTTTAGTTTAAGAGACACATGAGCGACATAGCTGTAATGCCTGAACAGGAAGCAAACGTGAGTCGACTAGAGTACAAAGTGAAAGACCTCGCCCTGTCTGAGTGGGGGAGAAACGAGATACGTCTCGCCGAGCACGAAATGCCAGGATTAATGGCGGCTCGTGCTGAGTATGGTCCGGAGCAGCCTCTCGCCGGTCTCAAAGTAGCCGGCTCACTGCACATGACCGTTCAAACCGCTGTACTGATCGAAACACTCATGGATCTCGGGGCTGATGTGCGCTGGGCTTCGTGTAACATTTTTTCCACACAGGACCATGCGGCAGCGGCCGTCGTTGTTGGAAGAGAAGGAACGCCGGAAAATCCGAGCGGAGCATCTGTTTTTGCATGGAAAGAAGAAACGTTAGAGGAATACTGGTGGTGCACGGACCAAATGATCACATGGCCGGATGGATCAGGCCCCGACCTACTCGTTGATGATGGCGGAGACGCGACTCTGCTCATTCACAAGGGTGTTGAGTTTGCTGTTCCGGAAGGTATTCCCGATTTCGATCCGAAGAATGATCCGGAAGAGTGGCAAGTCATCTTGCAGTTGATCCATCGCACGCTCTCGGAAGATCCAGGAAAGTGGGAGCGAATCGCTTCATCTGTCCGAGGAGTGTCCGAGGAAACCACAACCGGCGTCAAAAGACTTTACGAGATGGAAGAAGCCAGCACTCTCCTCTTCCCGGCAATTAACGTTAATGACTCAGTCACTAAGTCGAAGTTTGACAACCTATATGGTTGCCGCCACTCAGTAGTCGATGGACTGAACAGAGCAACCGATGTCATGCTCTCTGGCAAGACCGCAGTAATCCTTGGATATGGCGATGTAGGCAAAGGGTGCGCGCAAGCACTCAAGAGCCAAGGTGCGCGAGTAGTCGTAGCGGAAATCGATCCCATATGTGCACTTCAAGCTTCAATGGAAGGATACTCTGTTTTGAGGCTTGAAGACGTCTTGGAGACAGCTGATGTATTCGTGACAGCAACCGGAAACAGAGACATCATTACGGCGACTGATATGGCTTCTATGAAGGACAAGGCTATCGTCGCGAATATTGGCCACTTCGATAATGAGATTGATATGGCTGGCTTGGAAGATGTCCCAGGGATCGTTAAGAGTGAAATCAAGCCACAATATCACGAATGGACTTTCCCGGATGGCCACTCTGTGCTGATCCTCTCGGAAGGACGGCTTATGAATCTAGGGAATGCGACAGGGCACCCGAGTTTTGTGATGTCGGCATCCTTCACAAACCAAGTCATCGCTCAAATCGAACTTGCTAGAAACACTGACAAGTATGAGAAGAGTGTTTATGTGCTTCCAAAACACTTGGATGAAAAAGTTGCCAGACTCCATCTGGATAAGCTTGGTGCGAAGTTAACAGAGCTTACGGATGAGCAATCAGACTATATCAGCATACCCAAGGACGGACCCTATAAGCCTGACTACTATCGCTACTAGAGAATAGATGTGTTCGACATCTTACCAAGCCCTGGACTCAACCCATCACCATCAAACGGAACGCACAGGCCAGAATTATTAGAGTCAGGACGTGGCGAACCCAATCCTGACCTTTAAGGATCTGAAGACGTACGCCGAACGTTGCACCTAAAATCTGGCCAGCAGCTAATGCCAATCCCATTCCCCAGCTTATCATTCCCGAGTAGGTGAACAGGACGACGGTAGCCAGGGTGAATAAGAAGACCAGAGGAGCCTTGACTGCGTTACCTCGGATGAGATCAAGACCATTAGCCGAAGTAATCGTAAGTACTATAAATCCGACGCCGGCCTGTATAAAACCACCATACACCCCAACGAGGAAAAATGCAGCGCGTGAGATCCACCTCGCTGTTCCAGCTGGTGGAAAATGACTTCCTGTATCGGGAGGCCGAATCGGGTTCCAGAATAACCAGCCTGCCGCCAAGACTAAGACGACCGACAAGATTCTTTGAAAGGCAAGATCAGGAACTATAAGGGCTGCGCCCGTTCCGAGTACCGCACCAATTAGTGCCGGTGGCGCTGCTAATTTCAGCCAGGCGACAGGGACAAGCCCACTTCTTCGAAAGGTCTCACTGGCACCGATTCCACCACTCAGAACTGCGATACGGTTCGTGGCGTTCGCTACAGTCGGTGGCAAACCCAAAAAAATCAGCAGAGGCAGGGTGAATAAAGAACCCCCACCCGCAATCGAATTGACAGTGCCCGCTGCCAAACCAGCTAGGAATAGAACGAGGCCGGTGATTATTAGGTCTGTGGGCAAGGTGGATCCAGAAGTGGAGTAGACTAGTCACTCACGAACATATGATCCCATAGTAACATCTCTATGAGCGAACAGAGTGAGGGGCCAGAGTGTAGGCAATAGTGCCCAGCGATGAAGAACGTCCCTTGAATATAGCCGGACGAAGTACCTAGCTTCCGTATGGGGCGCTTTACTCGAACTCGGTGTGTATGGAGTAGCGATGCGCTTAGGAGTCCTCACTAAGTATCTGATAAAGATTCATATAGGGCCTTTTATCTTCGCTTTGGCGACGATCACAGGACTAATCTTCCTCAATGCTGTTGCACAGAGGATCGAAGGCCTGATCGGAAAAGGCCTCCCGTGGACAGTGATCGGTGAGTTTCTGGTACTCTCCTTACCCCATACGATCGCGCTGTCCCTCCCTATGTCTGTATTGGTAGCAGTTCTGTACTCGTTCACTGAGATGGCATCATCAAATGAGATCACTGCAATGTCTGCCGGTGGTATCAAGCCCACCCGTGTTCTCGTGCCGCTGCTTGGGATGGGTGCAGCTGTTACCGTGGCCATGCTTTACTTCAACGACCAGATCCTTCCCGAGTCTAATCATCGGCTCAAGAACCTTCTGGTAGACATAGGGCAAAAGAGTCCAACCCTTGAACTACGCGAACAGATCGTCAACGAAATCAAGACTGAATCTGGTGTAGATGTATACTTCATGACTGCTGATCGAATTGATCAAGCGGCCAACAAACTGGAAGAAGTCACCATTTTTGACTCGAACAGCTCGATTCGAAAGCGCACGACATATGCAGCTAGCGGTGAGATGGCATTCAATGCGGAGAAAACTGATTTGTATCTCACTCTCTTTGATGGAGTAGTACACGAAGTCCAAACTGACCGCATCGGTGGGTTTCAGCGTGTATACTTTGACAAGCAAATCATTCCCCTCCGTGATGTTGGGAATGAGCTTGAGAGACGTTTCGGTGGGTCAGACCGCTCCGATCGTGAGATGGGCTTCAAGCTCCTCACAGAAAGTGTGTCCTCAAGAGAAGAAGAACTGGACTCTGTCAGAATTGATAGTCGTGAGAAATCTCTTCAAGCGCTGCGCCTGGCACTAGGACGCCCCATAGATGAGGACACTTCTATGGTTGGGACTATGGAAATATATCAAACGCGTAACAGAGACGCAGCCTTCACCGACGGTACCTCACTACTCTCGCGAGATCCAATTACACAGTCAGTCGTCATCTCGAGTCGCACCCGCGCCTCCAGAGGAGCAAGTCTTCGAGCTGCCGCAAATCGCTATAAAGTTGAAATCCATAAGAAACTCGCAATCGCCTTCGCGTGTTTGGTGTTTACAATACTTGGCCCCCCACTGGCTTTACGTTTTCGCACCGGAGGGGTGGGTATGGTTGCAGCTAGTTCGAGTGGGATCTTCGCGATCTACTGGCTCGGCCTAATCGGGGGTGAAACCCTAGCTGATCGGCGCTTCGCCGACCCAGCTATAACCATGTGGCTAGCCAATCTTGTATTCCTTGGTATTGGGCTCATTCTAGTCAGCCGCATGGGAAGCACGACCTCCACTCCCAGGGACCAAGGGATTCTCAGGTTCGCTCGTGTCTTTAGGAGGCGCCCTCAGCAACCTGACGGAGTATCCGCATAATGCGTATCCTAGATCGCTTGGTAGCATGGACGTTCTTGCGCAGCTTCTTGCTGTTCATCTTCGCCGCTCCTCCTTTGCTAATCCTTGGCGACCTAACTGAGAACCTCGACGACTACCTGGATCGAGGAGTTGCGCTCCTGGATATCGGCGTAGCCTACTTCTATAAGCTCCCCCAGTTCATACAGTGGTCCTTTCCAATCGCTGGCCTAATTGCAACGGTCTTTACTGTGCACAATATGACCCGACACCGAGAGATCGTAGCAGCTAAAGCGGGGGGCATATCGTTCCACAGAACAGTCCTACCACTGTTTGTCGTCGGTATCTCCCTGACTGTGGTGGCTCTAGGTCTGACTGAAATCGTACCCAAGGGGAATCGGATCGCAGCGCAGATTCTGCTTGATGAAGACCCAATGAGATCTTGGCGGAGCGACTTCGTCTACGAATCGGAGAATGGGCTCATCTGGCAGGTCGACAGGCTGACTGCGGGCGATGGCAGCATGTCAAATGTCATTATCGAACGACCTCCAACATCTAGTATATCCGGACTTCACGTCATTGCAGATGCAGCCATGTGGAGTCCGCTCGGTGGCTGGACTCTGCGCCATGGATTTTTTCGAACTCTGACACCAGACTCAGCTGAGAAGTCTATCGAGTTTGATCGCCTACGTATGGCTGAGTTAACTGAGAAACCCGAAGAGTTCCTGGAGGCTCCCCGGGAGCCAGAAGAGATGACATATGCTGAGATCGATAACTTGGCAACGATCATCCAGAGAACAGGAGGGAACGCTAAAGAGTTGCTCGTAAAGCGTGAACAGAAGCTTGCAATCCCCTTCGCAACGCTAGTAGTAATTCTATTAGGGGCACCACTTGCGACTAGCAGTAAGCGTGGTGGAACAGCCTTAGGGATAGGGATTTCTCTCGGAATTGTGCTTTTCTATATCCTGATGCTTAGAGTTAGTGCAGCATTCGGAGAGATTGGGACACTATCACCACTTGTGGCTGCGTGGCTCCCAAATGTGGTATTCCTAGCGGTTGCGACAGTGCTATTAATCCGGGTGAGAACTTAGTAGTAGTTTTGACCAGAAATCCTAGTGAACTTCCCGGATCTTAACCCAACTCAATAGCCACCCAGGGAAACTGAGGCCGAAATGACTCAATGGGGACCGCGCCCCATGCTGAGTAAGCGATTCTATAAGGCTCATGGCTTGGGAAATGACTACCTCGTCTTCGAGGAAGGGGCCGAATGGATCGCGACTCCTGATACAGTCGCTGAGATCTGCGATCGGAATCATGGAGTCGGGGCCGACGGTATAGTCGTACTGCTGGGGGAACGTCTAGAAGGCTTACCCCAACTACGCATGTTTAATCCAGATGGCAGTGAGTTTGAACGCAGTGGTAATGGACTGCGGATTCTAGCTGCTTATCTCTATCGCGAAGATCGAGTGGGTGAAACTCCATTCGAAGTTACCGTAGGAGGAGATCTCGTCCGAATAACTGTGCACGACTTACAGGACGGAATCTACGATATTTCAGTGGAAATGGGGCAAGCGAGCGTCGGTCCTGATTCAGTAGGCCTCAATACTTCCTCCCTTGATAGTTCCGGACGAATTCTCGGTCCAGATGGCTCTTACCTTAACGTGATCCCAGTCTCAATCGGCAATCCCCACTTGGTTGTATTTGTCCCTGAGGTGAGTAATACAATACTAGAGTCTCTCGGCCCATTTCTCGCTACTCACTCCGGCCTATCAAATGGTGCAAATGTCCAGCTGGTAGGCCCCCTTGTAGGAAATAGGCTTGAGGCCGCTATCTGGGAGCGAGGTGTGGGTCCCACATCGGCATCGGGTACAAGCGCCTGTGCAGTTGCTGTGGCTGCAATCTGGCGTAAAAAGCTCGACCCAGGAGCTGTAATGATTGATACGATAGGAGGCTCTCTTGAGGTTCACGTAAATGCTGAACTTGAGGTGGTATTGCGCGGCCCTGTCACAGAGGTGTGCACAGGTACTCTTATCTAGGTGCACGCTAGCGTAACTTGTCACCCTGTATAGAGATGCTAGCTTTCTGGAAACATTTGACGGGCGATTTAAGGCGTATTGCGGCCCGCACAACGTATCAAGCGTGATTCGTTGGCGAACAAAGCTAAAAAGCCCACGCCCCATCGCACCTAGTAGCGAAGGGGCTTTTTTGTCGAGGTGACCATGGAATCAATACCAAAATCAGAGCAGCGCACGAGGGCAAAGCGCACTGACCTCCTGCGGGAGCACCTCGACAAACGGATCCTAGTGATGGATGGGGCGATGGGAACGATGATCCAGCGCCAGTCCCTTAACGAAGATGATTTTCGCGGTGACCTCTTCCCTGGACATACCTCACCGTTAATTGGGGCGAATGACATACTCTCTCTGACCCAGCCGAGCTTGATCAAGGAAATCCATCAAGAATACCTATCAGCTGGGGCAGACTTGATTGAGACTAACACCTTCAATGCAAATCGAATCTCACTGGCTGACTACAACCTCCAAGGGAAAGCGAGAGAACTCAACCGGGAAGCAGCGCGTCTCGCTCGCGCCGCAGTCATAGATGCTGAACAAGATGATCCAGATCATCCTAGATGGGTCATTGGAGCCCTAGGTCCTACTAATCGGACCGCTTCAATATCCCCAGACGTTGGTGATCCCGGGGCCAGGAATATCACATTTGATGAACTAGAAGAAGCGTACGTCGAACAAGCATACGGACTGATAGAGGGCGGCTCTGACATACTGCTGATTGAAACTGCCTTTGACACGCTCAACGCTAAAGCAGCCTTATTCGCACTCTCTACTGTACTTGCAGAGACCGGTCTAGATATCCCCGTAATGGTATCGGGAACGATAACTGACCGAAGCGGCCGGACACTCTCAGGCCAAACCCCCGAAGCGTTCTATAACTCAGTCGCACATGGTGTACAGCCTGGACGCGGTCGTCAGAACGGACTGTTTAGCATCGGCTTTAACTGCGCTCTAGGGATTGATGAACTACGGCCCCATATAGAAGAACTCGCCGCCGTATCTCCACTCCCCATTAGCTGTTATCCCAATGCAGGCCTTCCCAATGAGTTTGGTGGTTATGACCAAACACCGGAACACATGGCTAGTGTAACGGCTGAGTTTGTTGACGCGGGCTTTTTGAACATCGTTGGTGGATGCTGTGGTACAACACCTGATCACATTCGAGCGATCGCCGACAAGGTTAGGGAGCAAAGGCCACGGAAATTTCCCGAGGTACAACGCAGAACTAATCTCTCAGGGCTAGAGCCAGTCTCAATTGGACCATCAGCACTATTCGTTAATGTGGGAGAGCGGACCAACGTCACAGGGTCTCGTCGCTTCGCTAGGCTCATCAAAGATGATAAGTATGAAACCGCCCTCGAAGTTGCGCGGGATCAAGTTCAAGGCGGCGCTCAGATAATTGATGTCAACATGGACGAGGGACTCTTGGACTCGTTGGCTGCGATGCCACATTTCCTCAACCTCATGGCATCCGAACCCGAGATTGCAAGAATCCCGGTTATGGTGGACTCCTCTGATTGGGACGTGATCGAAGCAGGTCTCAAGACCCTTCAAGGTAAGGGGGTTGTGAACTCTATCTCCTTGAAAGACGGCGAGGATATATTTAGAGAACGTGCGCAGAAGGTACGTAAATTAGGGGCTGCCGCCGTTGTTATGGCATTCGATGAAGAGGGGCAAGCTGACACCCCAGAACGGCGCCTCGAGGTATGCCAGAGAGCATACAAGATTCTTGTAAATGAAGAGGGGTTCCCGCCCGAAGACATCATCTTCGACTGTAATGTTTTTGCGGTGGCAACGGGTATTGAAGAGCATGAACGCTACGCAATCTGGTTCATTGAAGCAGTCAGAAAAATCAAGGAAACTTGTCCACACGCACTCACGAGTGGTGGTATAAGCAACGTCTCATTTTCATTCCGTGGAAGCCCTGAGGTACGGGAAGCAATGCATACAGCATTCCTTTATCACGCAATCGATGCAGGACTCGATATGGGGATTGTTAATGCAGGTGCACTTCCGATCTACGATGAGATCGAGGAAAGCCTCCTGAACCCGGTAGAGGATGTGTTATTCGCACGCACGCCAGATGCCACAGACGTCTTAACTCAGATCGCTGGTGAACGAACTGGAACCTCGGAGCGCAGTCGCCAAGAAGATCTATCCTGGCGAGAACTCGATGTTGAGGAACGGCTCGTGCACGCGCTAGTCCAGGGTATTGATCAGTTTGTCGCAGAAGACGCAGAGGTGGCAAGACAAAATTTTTCCAGTGCCCTCAATGTGATCGAGGGACCGTTAATGGACGGTATGAACGTGGTAGGCGATCTCTTCGGAAGCGGACGTATGTTCCTTCCTCAAGTCGTGAAAAGTGCTCGCGTGATGAAGAAAGCAGTCGCTTACCTAGTCCCGTTCCTTGAAGAAGAGAAAGCTGGAAAAACACAACAGCACAAGATCCTGCTCGCAACGGTCAAGGGTGACGTCCACGATATTGGAAAGAATATTGTTGGAGTTGTTCTTCAGTGTAATGGATTCGATGTGATCGACCTGGGGGTCATGGTGCCTGCTGAGCAAATCCTAGAAACTGCCCAGAAGGAGTCAGTTGATGTGATCGGGCTATCGGGCCTGATTACGCCGTCCCTAGAACACATGGTCCACATTGCTGGTGAGATGGAGCGCACTGGCTTTGAGACCCCTCTGCTCATCGGAGGAGCGACGACCTCTAAAGCTCATACAGCACTCAAGATTGACGGCCGTTATGATGGGCCAACTGTTCATGTACTTGATGCGTCACGAGCAGTTGGAGTTGTTTCGAAACTCTTGGATAAAGAGGGCAAAGAGAGCTTCCTGAGCGAAGTGCAGACTGAATATCAGATCGAGCGCGAACGACGCTCCCAGAATCGTCCGCGAGCACGTCTGTTGTCTCTCGCGGAAACACGTGACAAGGCCGAGAGGCAAATTCTTGAGGCTTATCAGATAACCGAACCAGATGAACCAGGAATTCAGGTCACTGAAGTACCCATTTCTGAACTCCGCAACTATATCGATTGGACTCCCTTCTTTCACACGTGGGAGTTGTCCGGCAAGCACCCGAATATCCTGAATGATGCTACTGTGGGCGATCAGGCGAGAAGCCTCTTGTCTGATGCTGAAGACCTTTTGGACCGGATGGAAGTCGAAGGTAGAATCGGCACGAAGGCCACATTAGGAATCTTTCCAGCTAATGCTCGTGGGGATGACGTTGAGATCTACACGGATGACTCACGCACCCAGGTACGTGCAGTCATGCACGGCTTGAGACAGCAGTTCGCTAAAGATGGACGACCTAGTCAATGTCTAGCCGACTACGTAGCGACAGTAGACTCCAATCAGGCTGACTGGATCGGGGCATTCGTGGTTACCGCGGGGCTGGGTGTTAGCCAAGTCGTTCGCGAGCTAGAAGAAGATAATGATGATTACACGGCGATCCTTACCAAGGCAGTAGCTGATAGGCTAGCCGAGGCCCTAGCAGAACTGATGCACAAACGGGTACGCACGAATATCTGGGGATACGCTCGTAACGAGACATTCACGAACAAGGAGTTAATCCGCGAGGCGTATCTTGGTATTCGTCCGGCACCAGGTTATCCGGCCTGTCCCGATCACACTGAGAAGGGGACCATTTTTGAAATCCTGGACGCTGAGAGCACGCTGGGTGTCCAACTCACTGAAAGCTATGCGATGACCCCTGCAGCTTCAGTGAGTGGCTGGTATTTAGCACACCCGTCAGCCAAGTATTTCGGTCTTGGCAGGATCGGACGAGACCAAGTAGAGGACTATGCTCGACGGAAGGACTGGTCAATCGAAGAAACTGAACGTTGGCTGGCCCCCAATCTAGGCTACGATCCGGACGAAGCACGATGAAATCGATGATCGAGGACGGCCTAGTCCATATCTTCGATGGTGCGATGGGATCGGTCCTTTACACTCAGGGTGTATTCGTCAACATCTGCTTTGACGAACTCAATCTTAGCAACCCCAAGATTGTTAGACGCATTCATCAAGAGTACGTCTCTGCTGGAGCAGAGATCCTAGAGACCAATACTTTCGGCGCGAACCCTGTAAAGCTTTCCTCTCACAGCCTTGGAGATCAGACGGAAGAAATCAACGAGAAGGCAGCTCATTTGGCACGTGACGCAAGTGCGGGACGAGCAGTAGTGGTTGGCGCAATCGGTCCTCTTGGAATTCGCATTGAACCATGGGGACCAACTGCACGTGCCGAGGCCACAGCTTTTTTCGAACGTCAGGTCAACGGACTACTCGCCGGAGGTGTTGATGGTTTTATCCTAGAAACCTTCGCTGATCTGAATGAGATCGATTGCGCATTCACAGCGATCCGAAAGTTGAGCGATTTAGCAGTTATTGCCCAAATGACACTAGGGCAAAATGGGAAAACGATATACGGCCATACAGCTTCGCAAATCGCTCAAGAACTCACGAGTATTGGTGTGGATGTCATAGGGTTGAATTGCTCAGTGGGACCCGCGGTCATGCTGGACGCAATAGAGGATATGGCTGATACAACATCTCTGCCTCTTTCGGCTCAACCCAACGCAGGACTTCCGCGGACTGTGCGAGACCGAAAGATCTACATGGCAACTCCTGAGTACATGGCACAATATGCCCGTCGCATGGTCGATGCCGGGGTTCGGTTCGTCGGCGGGTGCTGTGGGACAACACCTGACCATGTAAGACACATAAGAGACTCGGTGAGGTCAGATCAGCCCAGACCCGTCATGGTCAGGGTTACGGACGTCGACCAAGAGGGGCTAGCAACCCTAGATCCTGTGCCGTTAGAGGCGTGCTCAGCATGGGGACAGAAGCTCTCTCGAGGAGAACCTGTTGTGTCGGTAGAGGTCTTACCTCCTCGCGGTTGGGATCGAAATGCGATAGTTGAACCTGCCCGTGAACTCAAAGAAGCTGGTGTTGATTCTCTGGCTATCGTTGATGGTCCTCGCTCCCGAAGCCGGATGGGAGCGCTCTCTGCAGCAGTAATCGTCGAACAGGAAGTCGGGATCGAAGCGATGGTGCACTACACGTGCCGTGACCGCAACATGCTTGGGATGATCTCTGACCTGCTGGGAGCCGCCGCTGTTGGAATCCGCAATCTACTCGTCGTGAGTGGTGACCCATCAGTTCATGGACCGTATCCAGATATGACGGAAGTATTTGACATTGATTCAATTGGGCTTACCAACGTGGTAAGAGGGCTTAACCAGGGCATCGACCCAGCTGGAAACTCAATAGGAGACCCAACGAAATTCGTCCAAGGGGTAGTGGCCAATCCTAGTGCCTTAGATCTGGAACGTGAGGTCACTAGGTTCCGTTATAAGGTGGAAGCCGGTGCAAGTTTTGTGGTGACCCAACCCATCTTCAATCCTGAAAGCTTGGAGAAATTCCTCGACAAAATTCACCAATGGGAGATCCCCGTGGTCGCAGGGATTTGGCCATTTTTAAATCAGAGAAATGCAGAATTTCTTGCAAATGAGGTGCCCGGAGCTACAGTGCCCGAAAAAATTGTGGATCGGATGCGGAAAGCTCAGATCTCTGGTGACGAAGAGGCATTGAATGAGGGCGTAGAGATTGCCGCAGAGATGATTGATGCCATCCGCCCGCTGGTGCAGGGACTACATCTTAGCGCACCCAGTCGTCGGGCGGACGTGGCACTGAGAGTCCTACACGAAGCTGGAGTTAGCACAAATACTAACTCTTCTCTTTTTGGAGTATAGTTAGGTACGACCGCTAAACTAGTTCGAGAATTCGACGCAAACGCCGGGCTGCTCCTCTGTTACCGAGGTTGCTCACATACACCTTCTCTGCACCAATACGACGAAGTTCTCTGATCGATTCCGCACAAATCTCCTCAGGCGAAGTCCCTGCTTGAAAATCACGAGTCAATTCCTCCACTGGAACGTGAAAGAAGTTATTTAACTCCTCTAGAGTCGAGGGATTTGCACTGCGGTAGAAGAAAACACCAAAAACGATAGGCACGAGAGTTGTGTCTATAATATTCAGAAAGCGCTCAACCTCAGGCAGCGAATGATGTGAGACTATCTGTGTCAAAGCAAAATCAGAGTGGGCATCAGCCGCGTGGAGGAAACCCGCTTGCTCTATAGCGTCCCGATGTGGATTTACCCAGCCTCCAAGGATAAGCTCAGGTAGACTCGTACTTATGAGTTCCCGCAAGTCTCTCCCGTGCGGTACACAGCGCTTAGGTCCTAGAGACTGATCTCCACCAAGCACAGTTAGTGCATCGAATCCACCTGAGATCGCGCGCGAGGCAAACATGAGACAATACTCTAGCGAGTGTTTCGCTGTAAGGATCGGGATAATGCGACGAAGATCGGCCTCGTCACCTAAGTTCGCTGCCACATGCGCGAGGCTCTCTTCCTCTGCTTCACCTACCGCATTATCAGTCAAGAATACGAAAAGTTCTTCAGAAGTGAGACGACTTAGCGAGTGATGGAGATCAATCCAGGCCTCCATGCTTTTCCTGGCCTGGAGGTTAGAGCGAGGAGGACGAAGTTCCACAGCAACCATCGGTCCAGGCTCTAAAAGCTTTTCAAGTAAGAGAGCTTGGCGGTCTGGGACTGACTCTGTCATTTGGATACCCCCACCAATTCCTCGATTTCCGATGCACTTGTTGGCAACCCGCCACTGAGGATCTCACAACCATCTTCGGTAACCAGCACATCCTCCTCAATCCTTATGGCTATTCCTGATAAGTGTTCAGCTATGTCTTTGGTTATCTCAGGACGAAAATAGAGACCTGGCTCAATAGTAAATACCATACCAGGCTCAAGCACGCGCGCATTTCCAGAGCTCGAATAGTCTCCAGGATCATGGACATCAAGACCTAACCAATGGGATGTTTGATGTGGGTAGTAGGGCAGGTATGCCTTTTTCTCAAGTAACCTGTCAATGGATCCTCTTAGCACTCTCAAGTCTATTAACCCCTCCACAATCACCCTAGTAACAGCATCGTGCAGCGCAGTAATGGGCTCACCCGGCCTTACCCTATGAATAGCGGACTCAAGCGAAGCTAGAACTACCTCATATACATCTCTCTGGGCGGCTGTAAAACGCCCACTGATTGGATACGTGCGAGTCACGTCCCCGTTGTAGAATCCAACTTCAGCTCCAGCATCAATGAGTACCAGATCGTCTTGACCGAGAATCTTGTCGTTGGCTGTATAGTGCAGAATACATCCATTGTTCCCGGATCCAACGATTGTTGGAAATGCCACTGTACTCCTAGCAGAACTTCGAAACGCCTGCTCAACCGTGGCCTCAATAGTCCATTCACCAACGCCCGGAGAGATGATGGCAGCACCTACCCGGTGTCCTGCGACGGTTACCTGAGCCGCCATCCTAAGACACTCGATTTCGCAGTCTTCTTTCTTTACGCGTAGCTCGTCAAGAATTCCTCCAGGGTCCACTACGCCTCTCGGCCCAGACCCGCTTCGAGCACCTTTTAATCGAGCATCTTCGAGAGCCTGCTTCACATAAGATTCGAGTCCATCGTTCACGCGAGCACGGTAATGGATACAGTCCGCTCGCTCGAGTAGACCAGGAAGTAAATCAGGTAACTCACTCATCATGTAACATTCATCAGCCCCAAACTGATCTTTGGCGATTTCTGCTCCAATCATCGGGCCAGTCCAAAGTTCATTGCTCTTATTAGGATCAGCCACAAAGAGCACAAAATGAGGATCTTTATTACCACGAATTAGTGCTAACGCACCCGGTTCAGTGATTCCGGTTGAGTAATAAAGCTCGTTGTCGGGACGGTACCGGTGTTGTGTGTCCCGTGACCGGTAAAGTGTAGGTGCAGACGGCAGTAACATGACACCGCCGTTCAGTAGAGATCGGATCGACTCTCGACGCTGTCTGAACACCTCTGGGGCAACATCACCCGGAAAATCTGATAGAGTCATTCGGGCAAGCTAGCTTTGGTTGAGTTAGCAGGGCACCCCACGATAGGTTCACAAACGGCCCAAAGAGAGTAACATATGGGTTACATAGGTACCGCTTTAGACCTCGTGATTTCGAATACTAATAGGAAAAGAGGCAGGCGCATCGTGCTCCGAACACCCAGTGTTCTATCAGTCATTTTAACCTCGACACTCGTATTTACGGCTCCAGCCTGGGCACAAGATCCCGATTCAACAGTCACTATAGATCCAGTACTAGTCAGAGTTCTAAGAAGTAGCGTGGGAACTGGAACCCCGCATTCTGTCTCGGTTGTCACTGGCTCTGAATTGACTCGGGGGACTGCTGGTGCCTTCCTAGAGGACGCACTTCGGGCAATGCCTGGGGTGCAGATCCACAATCGTTTCAACCTAGCGATGGGTGAGCGCCTTTCGGTCCGAGGTTTTGGCTCAAGAGCACAGTTTGGGGTGCGGGGCGTGCGCGTATTGGTTGATGGAATTCCTGCGACACTCCCTGATGGCCAGGCCACGCTCGATCACCTGGACCTTGCGGGTCTCGGTCGGATCGAAGCGTTAAGGGGACCGTCCTCCTCACTCTACGGCAACGCTGCCGGCGGTGTACTGCACTTCCGCTCCCTAGACCCGGCCACCGAGCCCGCACTGCTTTCATTTCGGAGCACGTCTGGTTCTCACGGGCTACTCACCCTACAGGGCGTTGTCTCAGGCCAGTCTGGTAACACCGGCTACCGTGTCGGCGTTTCACGGCTGAGTTATGACGGGTTCCGGAGAGATCCCATCGCTGATGATGGTAGCATTTATGCTGGCGGCAAACGATCAGTTGTGAATGCATCACTGACCCTACCAGCTGGTGCTGGCCGGTTGAGGATTGTAGCTAATGGCGTCCTTCTGGATGCAAAAAACCCTGGATCTCTCTCTCAGTCGCTACTTGATGAGGGGAATCGCCAGGCATATCGTTTCAATGTCATCAGTCGCACTAGCAAGGATGTAAAGCAAGGCCAAGCTGGAGCAACTTGGACAGGACCACTCGGTGGAGGTGAGGCGGAAATTTCCTCATGGGTGATCAAACGAGAACTTGATAATCCGATTCCAGGCAAGGTCGTTGATCTCGACCGAAAAGCAGGTGGAATGCGCGCGCTGTTTCAAGACCAAACCGAAATCTCAAGTGGCAGATTTGGGATCGGGGCGGGATTCGAGCTTGAACTTCAAAGCGATGAGCGGTTTAACTGGAAGAATAGCAAAGGTGAAAGAGACAATCTTCTTCTCGAGCAGTTGGAACGCGTTCGGAGTACCGGTCTTTTCATGCAGGGGAGACTCGATCTCGATGCAGGGCCCTCATTGTTGGCAGGACTCCGCTACGATCGACTCCGGTTTTCTGCTACGGACCGCTTCATAAGCGCTGAAAACCCAGATGACTCCGGAGAACGAGTCATGGATGCTTTGAGCCCATCAGCTGGCTTGCTGATCAATGCTGGAACTGACGTAGAAGTATTCGCCTCAGTAGCGGGATCGTTTGAAACACCCACAACAACAGAAATAGTAAACCGCCCAAGTGGTGCGGGCGGATTCAACCCTGACCTAGAGCCTCAAAAAGGATTCACACTCGAAGGCGGGATCAGAGGCGGACTTGGGGATCAAGGGACATTCGAGTTTGCACTATTCCAAACAAAACTCACGGGTGAACTCGTTCCATTTGAAGTACCGACAAATCCCGGACTTACCTACTACCAGAATGCTGGACAGTCGCTTTATCGAGGATGGGAAGCTTCACTAGATACGCGTCTCGGTGAGAATACTTCTACACGAATCGCATACACTCGTGTCGATGGCAGCTTCAAGGAGTTTATCACTGATGATGCTGACTATTCTGGCAACAAGATCCCTGGACTAGCTCCACATCGGGTTGATGGGCTGTTTCAAGTGGACCTAGATGAATTTTATGTAGCGCTTAGGGGTCTCTTCCAGGCTGATATACCCGTAGACAACGGCGGTCAGTTCAGTTCGGAGTCATTCTTCGTGGCAGATGCCCGACTCGGAGTCGAAAATCTGGTTTTGGGTAACCTGGAGGCTTCACCATTTGTGGCGGTCCAGAACGTGTTCGATGCGTGGTACAATAGCTCAGTGATTGTTAACGCATTCGGGAAAAGATTCTATGAACCGGGACCTGGGCGCACCTTCTTGCTTGGACTTGGAATTACCTGGGGTAATTGAGCCAAGAACAGGCCAAATCAACCTGGAAGAAATGTAAGCAATGAAGTCACCGTGCCCGCAGGGGAATGTTTTAAAACTTCTTCCTAACGGGTCTTTGATTTTGGTGCTTTTCATGGTTCTGGCTGGCGTTTCACCGCAGCTGAGTTCGGCTCAAGATGGTCTACGCATTGGTTTGACCGTGGGTGGAGCAAGCAAGTTCGGCGTGGTACTAGAGAGCTTCCTCAAAGGCAACCAAAGTTTGGAACTAACGGTTGGAACATGGTCCTTCAAAGAGGTCAGTACTTCTTTGGTGATTAAGCGATACTTCCGATCGAATGACCTAGACAGTGGCTGGTACAAACCTATACACCCTTTTATAGGTGCAGGCCTTTGGGTGGTTGGAGCTAAACCTCCAGCAGAACGCCTAGGGCTCGCCCTCAGTGCAATCGTTCCAATCGGCATCGATTGGAGCTTTCCTTTTGATGCAGACCCGTCATGCAATAACCGGTCTTGTCCGGTGGGACATCATGCCCTCGGAATAAGCGTAAACGTAAACCGGGCCTTACTTGTTCGCCGCAGTAATCCTGAGGATCAACTTCCACTAAATGGTCGATTGGTGCCGCTACCCGGAGCCTATTATCGCTTTATGGTGAGACACTGATTAAGCAATTGTACTCAATGTGAACTTACCATTCGTCAGGTTCGTCCCACGTCTGGGACCAAAACTTATGCTCCTCGTCATCGATTTGCTTGATATCGAGCGGAGAATCCTCATCCGTAGTAAGCGCACCCGTCGCGAGAATTTCTTCTATCGCCGCATCATCAACACTTGGCCTGTTCTTCTCAACCCGATCGCGTAACTGTATTCTCAAGCTAACCCCAGCGGTAACTACGAGGACGGTCAGCCCAGCCCAGAATATTAGCCAGAATAGTGTTAACATTAGAGTTCCTAGTAACAGCTCAAGTCTAATCTAATGGCTTCATTCCTACGTATTTGAGCCCACTGCCTGTATTGAAAAGGACGACCTCCTCGTCCTGATTTATCATACCTTTCTCCAAGAGGATAGGGAGCGCAGCAGCTGTCGCACCACCCTCCGGAGCAGCAAAAATTCCTGTGTCGATACCGAGCTTATCTACCCACTCAGCCATTGAATGGTCAGGGACGGCCACAGCTCCACCTCCAGACTCCCTTAGGGCTCGGAGAATGAGGAAGTCACCAACTGCTCCTGGAACCCTGAGCCCTGATGCGTATGTAGAAGCTCCACTCCACATTTCAGCTGCGTCATGGCCAGCTTCCCAAGCACGCACCATCGGAGCGCAACCGGCAGCCTGAACAGTGAACATCTTCGGCCGCTCGCTGCCAATCCATCCAAGTTGTTCCATTTCGTCGAAAGCCTTCCACATCCCAATCAAACCTGTGCCTCCTCCCGTGGGATAGACAATCGCATCAGGCAACCTCCATCCTAATTGCTCACAGAGTTCATACCCCATGGTTTTCTTGCCCTCGACTCTGTAGGGCTCCTTCAGCGTGGAAAGATCAAACCATCCATTCTCCTCTACACCCTGTCGTACGACGAGACCGCAGTCACTGATGAGGCCATCCAAGAGCTGAAGATCTGCCCCCAAAGCAGAAATTTCTTCAAGAATGGCTGCTGGTGTATCGGTTGGGACTACAACGTGTGCCCGAAGCCCAGCAGCTGCGGCGTATGCAGCGGCTGCACTAGCCGCGTTTCCAGCGGATGGTATCGCAACTTCCTCTGCTCCTAATTCGAGTGCGCGTGATACTGCAAGACAGAGACCTCGGTCTTTGAAGCTACCCGTTGGATTTTGGCCCTCGTCTTTCACCCAAATACGTTGAATGCCCATCCGATCCGCAGTTCGGTGTGCATCGATAATTGGGGTCCACCCTTCCCCGAGACGGATCTGAGACCTCCTGTTTCGAACTGGCAGAACTTCCTGATAGCGCCAGAGATCTGCGCTACGACACGCCACGGACTCTTTCGTAAAGTTTGGACTGATAAGATCCAGATCATATCGAGCAAAAAGCGGTTTGCCAGCTTCAGAAAGTCCAATAAGCTGCTCGCTTTCAACTTCTTCCCCGGTTCCGGTGCATTCCAGGTGCGTTGCTCCATACAGGCGGTCTTGGTCAGTCATGGGGGCGTGCTTTCCTCATTTTAGAAATTGATACGGTAACGAAACGGTGACGCGAACTACGGAAGGGATCACCTGCTCTGGACAGAGGAAATCTCATTGCTTTACTCGAGCCATCAACCGCTCAAGCAGCTAATCCGGCAATAGGAAATTCTTATTCGTACCGAAGTGCATCAATAGGGTCGAGAATCGCCGCCCTACGAGCAGGCCAGATGCCAAAGAAAAGTCCTATGAAGGCACTGATAGCCAGCGACAGAGCAACAATCTGCGGAGACACCACTGTGTTTAACCCAGCAAAACGCGTTGTCATCTCTGCAGCTCCGTAACCAATTCCAACTCCCAAGAGCCCTCCCAACACGCAGAGCGTCGAGGCCTCTACAACAAACTGTGTCATGATCGCCCCACGGGTAGCTCCAAGGGCCTTACGAACCCCTATCTCACGGGTTCGCTCGGTTACAGATACAAGCATGATATTCATGATACCAATGCCACCGACAAGAAGACTGATTCCTGCGATCCCAGCCAATAGTAGAGTGAAGGTTTGAGCCGTTGAATTGAAGGTTTCCAGTAGATCCTGGGAGTTGCGTATGCTGAAGTCTGCATCCTCACCTGGTAAGATACGGTGCTCCCTCCGCATAATCCGGTCGATCTCCGCAATCGCCTGATTCATTTCCTCGGGCGTTTCTGTGGCAGCGTAAATCGTGCCGAGCCTATCGCGGCCACCCATCACACGATGCTGGGCAGTCGACTGAGGAATAAAGATCTGGTCATCAGGGCGAAGCCACATTGCATCACCCTTCTCTTCAAGCACGCCAACTACCTCAAACGGGATGCCACGTACCTGGATGGTCTGTCCGATGAAGAGCTCGGTTGCGATCGAGTACTGGGAAGAGTCCGCAGGGATGTCGCCGAGCTGCTCTGGAATCGTATACCCGAGTACCGCTACTCGCCTGCGTCCTTGGACTTCTCCTTCGGTGAAATAGCGACCTGCGATTAGTTCGTGATCGTACATATCAAAATAATCGGGCCAAACACCCATAATCTGATTATTCGAATTCCAACGGAGGTATGTAACCTGCATCCGTGACTGAAGCTCAGGAGAGATCTTGAGGAACCCCCCGGTGTCATCCCTTAGCGCTTCGGCATCCTCAATCGACATCCGAGTATCACCCCGGGACACTCCACCACTGAATTCCTGACCAGGCCGGATGGTAAGTACTGAAGTGCCCATGCGGTTGATCTGTTGCTCAACCTGTAGCTGGGCACCCTCTCCTAATGAGACCATCGTAATCACTGCCCCGACACCGATTACGATACCAAGTGTCGTCAACACAGAACGCATAGCATTTGTGCTAATAGCGCTCATCGCCACCTTAATAATTTCAAAGATCAGCATCAGGCTTTTCCCTACTAAGGAGTCCGGGGTCGGAAGCCGCCACTTCGTCCCATCCCCCCACCGAAGAGATTTCCGCCCATTCGACTCATCATTCGGGCTTGGTATTCCTGCTGTTGGGCCATGAGTTGAGCAGCTCCCACGACAACGAGCACATCCCCTTCTTGGACTCCGGTCACCACCTGCGTGTGATCCCAATCGTTGAGACCCATTTGGACAAGTCTTGGCTCTGGCACGCTGTCCACGCTCATCACGAAGACGACTGCAGGTCTCGTATCACGAGTGGAAGCACCTGGACTGTCTCCACCACCGGACCGTTGGCCGGCCCCGGATCGACCACGTCCACCTCGGCCGCCACCCAGGTCCTGCATCACAGCACGCATCTCATCCTGACTAATTTCTCCACTCTCGACTTGTGCACGAAGCTCCTGAAGTCGAGCCATAACATTGCCTTGATCATCCTGACCATCTTCCGAGGGACTATCACCATTACCCTCCTCTACAGCACCTTCAGATTGAGGCCTGCCGCCCTGTCTTCCGCCCCTCTCACGTCCACCAGCAAATCCCTGTCCGCCTCGGCTACCACCACGGCTTCCCCGCATGAACTGCATCAAATCCATCTCATCTATGTTGAGACCTAACGCCATCGCTGCAGGACCGACGTCAGAGGTTTGTACAATTGCATTATTTGGAACCAATACCACATCCAATGCCTCGTCTATCAGCACCTCAACCTCTGCATTCATCCCCGGTTTTAAGAGCCCTGAACTATTGTCCAAACTCACAATCACCGGAAACATCGTCACATTCTGAACCACGGTCGCCTGAGGCTCTATCTTATCAACCACGCCCCGGAACGACTGATCCGGGAATGCTTCAACGCTCACAATAGCCTCCAGTCCGGAGGCTAACTGTCCCATATCAGTTTCATCCACCAATGTCCTGACCTGCATTTCTGCAAGGTTTGCCATCATGAAAAGCGCCGTGCCACCCGACACGTTTTGTGACGCTGATTGGATAACTACACCCTCTTCGACGCTTTTTTGGATGATGGTCCCAGCAGCTGGAGCTCTGATACGAACGTCATTCAGTTGAAGTATAGCGAGGTCGTGGTTGGTCTCTGCCTTTACAAGACTTGCCTGCGAGTTCGCAAACTCAAGGCGAGAACTTTCATGCTCCTGTGGAGTGATTACCGCGGCCTCTAAAAGTTGATCTGACCGCTCAAGTTGGGCTTCAGAAATTTCGAGTCTCGCCTGAGCAACAGCTAAGTCAGCTTCAGTCTGGTTAAATCTGTTTTGAACGTCGCGCGGATCGATGTCGGCTAGGAGTGAGCCCGGCCCAACCTGATCCCCGACATCCGCATGAAGACGCAAGATTTCGCCCGAAGCTTTCGATTTGACTTCGACCGTGCGAATCGGCTCAACGGTACCGGTAGCTTCCGCGCGGATAGACAAATTGCCGCGAGTTACTTCTACGGTTGTTAGCGACGATACTTCATCTACTGACTCGTCATTGCTACATGCTGCGGTAACAACGGCAATCACGCCGGTCAAAGCCAGTGTTAGGGTTCTCCTTGTCATACCATCGTCTCCACTGGGTCATTCAAGAAGTCTTTCTCAATCATTCCATCATTGAGGTGTACCTGCCGTTTCGCATATTCTGCAATGTCTCGCTCATGAGTCACCAAGACAATCGTTTGTCCTTGTCCATTAAGCTCACTGAGTTGGCGCATGATATCCCCACTTGTAACAGAGTCCAAGTTACCCGTTGGTTCATCAGCCAATAGAATCGCGGGATCATTTACAAGTGCTCGTGCCATAGCTACTCGCTGGCGTTGACCCCCAGACATCTCGGGTGGACGATGACCCATTCTGTCAGCTAATCCAACTAATTCCAGTTTCTCAGCAGCGAGGCGGCGGCGATCTTTGCCCCCAACTCCAGCATAAATTAATGGCAACTCGACGTTATGCAGAGCTGTCGCTCGCGGAAGCAGGTTGAACGTTTGAAATACAAACCCAATCTCTTTATTTCTCACACGAGCTAATTGGTCCTCAGACAGCTCACTCACAGGCTGACCATTGAGCCAATATTCTCCAGCGGTAGGCGTATCAAGACAGCCAATCATGTTCATGAGTGTAGATTTTCCACTCCCGGAAGGACCCATGACCGCTACGAACTCTGCTGCCCTGATTTCGAGGTCCACACTGCGAACAGCATGCACAGTTTCTGCGCCAAGCACGTAGTCTTTGACTAAGCCCTCTGTGCGGATCATTACCTCACTCACAATCCTCTCCCTAGAATCGCTTCAAGCTCTGCCCGGGCTATCACGTAGTCATAACGTGATGTGATGACCGTAGCGTCTGCTTGGCTGGCTGCCGATTGGCTTATTAACACATCTAGGATCGTCGCGACTCCAACCGCGTATCTTTCCCGAACAACCCTAAGGTCTTCAGCTGCAACGCGCGCAGCTTCTTCTGCAATTTCAATGGCACGCTCAGCAGTACGGAGGCTATACAAGGCATTATCGGCTTGCTGACGTGCAGCAAGCCGAGCGTCATCCTCTTGCAGGCGGGAGACCTGGTAACTGAACTGTGCACGATCAACCGATGACTGTCGCTGGAAATTATTAAAAATCGGATAGGACATCGAAAATCCAAGACTCCAACTTGTCTTACCACCTGTGAAAGACCGATGCTGATTATTCCAGTTGTAGCCAGTGTTCATCGAGATAGTAGGCAAGAAACTAGCTTTTGCTGCTCGGACGTTGGCCGATGCCGCATTAGCGGCTTGGGTCGCAGCAATAACCGTCGGCGATCCAGATTCTGCTAACTGCATGATCTCTATTTCAGCCAATGGCAACATGGTTGGCTCTAGGCTCGAAGGACGGAGCGGTACCACAGCTGCAGATGCCCCTATTTGCCTACCCAATGCAAACTCTGCAGCACGAAGTGTAGTCTCTCCCTGCAACACTCCTTGCTCAGCGTTTACAAGATCCAGTCGTGCACGCAGGGAATCTGAGATGGTTGCTCGGCCAACCTGCGAACGAGCACGCACAATTTCTAGATTCTGCTGTGCCTGCTCTACTCTCTGCCGCGCAACCTCAAGAAGATCCGTTTGCCTAAGAGCATTGAAGAAAAAATTCTTTGTCTGCAGTGTCACATTAAAACGTTGGTTCTCTCTTCGTGCTATCGCAGCCTGCATGTCTGCATCTGTGCGATTCATCTCCACAAAGCGAGTCCCACCCTGAAAAATGGTCACTCGGCTCGACACGCCTGCGCCATATGAGTCCGAACTTCCACCCACGATCTGGCCCGTGTTGGGATCAAGAACATTTGCACTTCTCAGGGATCCACTCGTACTGGCACTTAGGCTAGGTAGGAAAGATGCCCACGCGGATCGTCTTGCAAGTTCAGCATTATCTACAGCTTGATCCTGTTGGAGCATCTGTGGGCTACGAACTAGAGCAAGGTCAATCGCCTCATCAAGGCTCACTGCCTGCTGCCCCCGAATGGACATTGGCCAAAGAATAATGACACCCGCCGTCAGGCAGGAGGCAGTCCGGACTAGGGCCCGGTACGTATTTTTCATCGGTCTAGTCCCGGTTGCTCCTCTTATCACCCCTGGTCCGACTTTCATCGAACTCTTGCAGAAGCGCCCTGTAGTCAGAGGCCTGCTCTTCGGTGAATACTTCGAGGATCGCTTCCCGCGTCTGTTGGATCAGCGCTTGGTACCGGGGAACATATGTGGTGCGAAATTCTTCGTGCAGCGATCTCATATGCTGCAGTTGGCCCTCCAATATAGAATCGATCAGGAGCGATTGATCTTCAGTGAGCCCAACTTGCTCATACATGGGCGTACGCCGATTACGCTCTGACATACCATCTCGATCAGCCTCACGCACCATGCCTTCTTCAACCGGCATCGCCGCTAAATCACTATTGACGTTGATCACGCATCGGGTACGACCATCTCCTATTTCACACACACTCACTAGCCCAAGCATGACACCTGTGCCAAGAACCACTGCAAGTATCACTGCAGTCATGAGTTTTGTTCGAGATCCAGATTCCATTTAGAAAACCTCCGATGCAAAGGCCACTGGATCGCTGGTCTCTGAAGGAGCGAGTGCCGAAGGAATTGTCTGCCCTTCAACACCACTCACCAGTAGTTCCTCGATCCCAACCGGCCTAACAGGAACAACTGACTGGTCTCTCATAAGGAGTAGTCCAGCCAGAATGGCAGCCATGAGAGCTACCGGGACAACTGTCCTAGCCCAGGAAGTCATCACATCACCTACGGTCAACTCGTGGATTAACCGCCGCCGAGCTAACTCGCCCGCTGCATTTTCTAGGATCCATTGGCGAAAACGATACCAGTAACTTGGATCCTGATGCTCTGGATCAAAGTGAGCGAGTGCCTCGGCTAACTCTAGGTCAGGCCCGAAGTCATCATTCGAGTCTAAGTCGTGCGTCATCCTGGTAATCATTGAACCTTCCTAATCAAATCTGACCCATCGGGTATCTCTGCTAGGGCCTGCTTCAAGGCTTTTCTCGCAAAGTGCAGGTGCGACCGTACTGTCCCGGATGGAATCCCCAATCTCTCGGAGATCTCTCGATGTTTCCATCCTTCTAGGTCATGCAGCAACACTACCTCTTGTTGAATCTCTGGTAGTACAGCTATTGCCTGTTGAAGAATGTCTCTCAGTTCCGAGGTCTCTGCAATCTTATCTGGTGTGGGAATCCGAGACCGTGTCCCCTGTGGCACATCACTAGTCTGTCTTAAAGATTCTCGACGAATCAAGTTCCGCGAACGGTTCCTTACTATCGTCATGAACCAGCCTGCGAACCTTTCCGGATCCCGGCATTCATCAAGCTGATCCAACGCTACTAAGAATGACTCTTGAGCAGCATCTTCAGCATCCTCATGGCGTCCGGTCACAGAAAGTGCCAAAGCATAGGCAGATTTCTGGTACCTCTCTATGAGCATGCTCAAAGCAAGTTCTTCCCCCCTGCGAGCTCGTAAAACCAGCTCGCTATCATCTGGGTGATCAGTTGCTCTTAAAGACACGGAAGCACAACCCCGTGTTGAGGTTGGTTCATGATCCTATGCGAGTTGATAGTGGAAGTTCAGTATTGAGAAAT